>JBAYTZ010000003.1:0-300000 GCA_041675285.1 Candidatus Delongbacteria bacterium | reverse complement strand
CACTTGGTCTGGATCAGCTCCGCCAGCGCGGGATTGTGGAGACACTCCGAGCGCACCTTGGCCTGCCAGAGCGGATCGCGCGTCGAGTTGGCCATCATGCTGGAGCGCCAGAGGGTGGGCGGCGAGACGTCCAGCCCGCCCTCCATCATCACGCCCGCCGCCCCCGTGTGACACAGCGCGCAGTTGCCGCTGCCCGACATCAGCACGCCTTCGGCCACGGGGAGCGGCTCCTGGGCCAGCGCCGGCAGGGCAGCCAGCACGAGCGCGGGGAGCAGCAGGCGGGACACGCAGGTCAGCTGGTTCATGGGTCACCTCCGGGGTCTGGTGGGTCGTGGCCTTCGGAAGCAGGATAAGCAGGAACGGGGGGCGCAGGGTGCCGACTTTGTGACAACGCGAAATCAACAAGGCCCGGGTGGAGGCGGAACAGCCGCCGGGCACCGATTGGGCCGGCCTGGCCTCTCAAATCTCACGTATATAGAGGTTCTATGATTTATGCTCAATAAAAATGCTTACTTTCCATCAACCGCTAATCGGGTTGCACACAGGTCCAACAAGGGGATGAAGTCATGAGAAGGTTGATGATGTCCGTGCTGGCCGCCGTCGTGGTGGCCGGCGTCTTTGCCGGGTGCGGGCTGACCCGCGCGCAGAAGGGCGCCATTTTCGGGGCGGGTGGCGGAGCAGCGGCAGGCGCCGTGATCGGCAAGCAGTCCGGCAACACGGCCATGGGCGCGATCATCGGGGCGGCCGTGGGCGGGGCCGCCGGCGCGGTGATCGGCAACTACATGGACAAGCAGGCGGCGGAGATCGAGCGCGATCTGGAGGGGGCCACCGTCGAGCGAGTCGGCGAGGGGATCAAGATCACCTTCGCCTCGGGCATCCTGTTCGCGGTGGACAAGTCCGACCTCCAGCCGGTGGCCCAGGCCAACCTGAGGCAGCTGGCCGAGATCCTCAACAAGTACCCCGACACGAACATCCTGATCGAGGGGCACACGGACTCCGACGGTTCGGAGTCGCACAACCAGTCGCTCTCCGAGCGGCGCGCCGGGGCTGTCTCGCACATGCTGGCGCAGAACGGCGTCACGGGAGCGCGGATGAGCACCATCGGCTACGGCGAATCCCAGGCGGTGGCCGACAACAGCACGGCCGGCGGCAAGCAGGCGAACCGGCGGGTGGAAGTGGCGATCATGGCCAATGAGAAACTGAAGAAGGCGGCGCAGGAGAAGTCCAACTAGCGGACGACGGTCCGGCGGCGACGGCGCCACGTGGGTCAGGGAAGCGTTTCAGCCCCGCCAGAGCCGGGGCTTGCCTTCCCCGTCACGCTCCAGCAGCGTGTCGACGGCCCAGGTGGCGTCGTCGCGGTCGGGGAAGTCCAGCCGGAAATGCAGGCCGCGGGATTCCTCGCGGAAGAGCGCGCAGCCTACGGAGAGGCGCGCGGCGGCCACCATGTTGCGCAGTTCGATCAGCCCGGGGCGCAGACTGGTGCGGCGGTAGTACTGCTCGATCTCGCGGGAGATGAGCGCCAGGCGCGACTGGGCCCGCTCCAGCCGCGGGCGGCTGCGCACGATGCCCACGTAGTCCCACATCAGGCCGCGGATCTCGTCGCGGTCGTGCTGCACCACCACCCACTCCTCCGGATCGTAGGTGCCGGACTTGTCCCAGGGGGCGACGCGCTCCGCGGGCGGTTCGGGCAGCTCGTCCCGGCCCACGGCGGCGGCGGCGCGCCGGGCGTAGACCACGGCCTCCAGCAGGCTGTTGGAGGCCAGCCGGTTGGCGCCGTGCACGCCCGTGAAGGCCGCCTCGCCCACGGCGTAGAGCCCGGGCAGGCTGGTGCGGCCGTCCAGGTCCGTCCAGACGCCGCCGCACTGGTAGTGCGCCGCGGGCACCACGGGAATGGGATCCCGCGTGATGTCCAGCCCCAGTGCCAGGCAGTGCTGGTGGATGTTGGGGAACTGCGCGCGCAGCTCGGCGGCGGGCAGGTGCGTGGCGTCCAGGAAGACGTGGTCCGTGCCCTGGGCCTTCATCACCTGGTCGATGCCGCGCGCCACCACGTCCCGCGGCGCCAGCTCGAGCATGGGATGCTTGCCCTCCATCACCCGCCGGCCGGCGGCGTCCACCAGCCGCGCCCCGTGGCCGCGCAGGGCCTCGGAGATCAGCCAGTTCTGCGCCTCGGGCAAGGCCAGGCTGGTGGGATGGAACTGGAAGAACTCCAGGTTCGCCAGCCGCGCGCCGGCCCGCCAGGCCAGCGCGGTTCCGTCGCCGGTGGCCACTTCCGGGTTGGTGGTGTGGCGGTAGATCTGCCCGCTGCCCCCGGTGGCCAGCACCGTGGCCCGCGCCAGCACGCGCCGCACGGGAAAGCGCTCCGCCGGATCGCGGACGGGCATGACGTAGGCGCCGTGACACGGACCGCCGTCGCCGCGGCCCTCGTCCAGGTACTGGTGGCGCGTGATCAGGTCCACCACCATCCAATGCGGCATCAGGGTGATGCGCGGATGCTCGCGGGCGGCCTCCAGCAGCGCGCGCTCGATCTCGGCGCCCGTCAGGTCGCGGGCGTGGACGATCCGGTGGTGTGCGTGGCCGCCCTCGCGGCCCAGGTGCAGGCTGCCGTCGTCCCCAACCGTGAAGCGCGTGCCGTGGGACATCAGCCAGCGGATGCTCTCGGGTCCTTCGCGGACGATCAGCGAGACGGCGTCCGCGTGACACAGCCCGTCGCCGGCAGCGTGGGTGTCGCGCTCGTGCTGGACGAAACTGTCCTCGTCGCCCAGCGCGCTGGCGATCCCGCCCTGGGCGCGGTTGGTGCTGGTGTTGAGTAGTTCCGATTTGGTGAGCAGCAGCACCTGGCCGTGCCCGGCCGCGCTGAGGGCGAAACTGAGCCCGGCGATGCCGCTGCCGATGACGAGGAAGTCGGTCCGCTCCGGCGGCCGGGCTGGGGACGTGTCACTCATGGCGCTGAAGATACAGGTCGGCCGCTTGGATGCGAAGCTCCTGCTCGGCCACCAGCAGGGGCAGCCCGTGCTGCGCAGGCAGGCGCACGGCGTCCTTCCAGGTGGTGACCAGCCGACCCAGCCGCTGCTCGCGCACGGCCCGGCGCAGAGTTTCCAAATCTGCTTCGGTGAAGTCGTGGTGGTCGCCCCAGCAGCGCGACCAGGCCGGCGCGCCCAGCAGGCGTTCGGCCTGCTCCAGGAAGCGCTCGGGCGCCGCGATGCCGCAGAACAGGCCGTGGCGGCCCAGCCCGGCGGGGCTGTGGGGGCGGCCCGTGGCGGGATCCGTCAGGCCGGCCAGCGAACTCTCCACGGCGAAGGCGGGGGGGAAGGGGCGCCCGGCCTGCCGGAACAGCCCGCGAAACCAGTCCAGCCGCGCGGCCAGCAGGCGCGGCGAGGGTCGACCGAAGAGCAGCACGCCGGCGTCCAGCGCGGCGGCGGGATTCTCGCGCAGACGCCCGAAAGGCAGCACGCACTCCCGGGCCGGATCCACCTGGCAGTCCCAGAGCAGCAGATCGAGATCCCGGCGCAGGGCCAGGTGCTGATAGCCGTCGTCCAAGAGGATGCCGCCCGCACCCAGTTCCACCAGCCGCCGGGCTCCCGCCCGGCGATCCTCGCAGACCGCCACCCAGGCCCCGGGCAGCTGGCGGGCCAGCATCAGGGGCTCGTCACCGGCCTCCTCCACCTCCAGCAGCGGGCCCTCGCCCCGGGAGACCAGGCGCCAGCCGCGGCTGGCCCGGCCGTAGCCGCGGGAAAGGATCGCCACGGGGAGTCCCAGCGCGGGCAGCAGCGGGCTGAGTTCGTGGGGAACGCCCTGCAGCAGCGCGCGGGCCAGCGAGCGGATCAGCGGACTTTTGCCCGTGCCGCCCAGGCTCAGGTTGCCGACGCTGACCACGGGAATGGCGACGCCGGCCGAGGCCAGCCAGCCGGCGTGGCTGGCCCGCCGCCGCAGGGCCATCAGGCCTCCCCAGGGCAGGGAGAGTCCCCGGGCCAGGGGACTACGCATGGCTCCGCGCCCCGTCCGGCACCCAGGCGTCGGCCTCGGCCTCCAGGCGCAGCAGGGCCTCGCGCACAAGCGCGCACTGCTCGTCCACCTCGCCCTCCGGCGGGCAGGCGATGGGCTCGCCGTAGAGCACCACAGCCCGGCCGAAGGGTCGCCAGAGCTGGAAGCGGTCCCAGCTGTTGAAGCGGATGGGCTTGGGGCAGCCCCAGGACATGGGGATGATCAGCGCGCCGCTCTCGCGGGCAATGAGCACCACGCCGGGTTTCAGTTCGTGGCGCGGCCCGCGCGGCCCGTCGGGCATGATGGCGCAGACCGTCCCCGGCTGCCGCAGCTGGGCGGCCATGGCCAGCATGGCGTCCCGGCCCCCGCGGGAGCTGGAGCCGCGGACGGTGCCGTAGCCCAGTTTCTCCACCGTGCGGGCGATCATCTCGCCGTCCCGGGAGAGGGAGATCATCGGGATGATGCCCTGGTGGCGGTGTTCCAGGATGGGCAGCAGGATGCGTCCGTGCCAGAGCGCGATGAGCACGCTGCGCCCCGCGCGCCGGGCCTGCTCCAAATGCTCGCGCCCCACGGGCGTGACCCGCACCAGCGCGTGCAGGAACCGCAGCAGCAGCCAGCCGGCCTGCACGGCCAGCCAGGCCACCGCCCGGCGCCGCAGGGTCTTGAGGTTCACGGCTGGACTCCCGCCGTCCGCAGCTCCTCCAGCAGCAGCTCGGCCACCCGCTGGGAGGCGCCGGGCCCGCCCAGATTCTCCCGTGTCACACGGGCCAGCTCGTCGCCGGCCGCGGCCAACCCGCCCTGGCGCAGGCTGCGCACCACCCAGTCCGCCATCAGCACGCCGCTGGCCCGCCGGTTGAGCAGCTCGGGCACCAGCTCGCGGCCCGCGGCCAGGTTGACGGGGGAGGCGTAGGGCGCCTTGACGATCCGCTCGGCCAGCCAGGCGGCCAGCTCGTCGAGTTTGTAATACACCAGGTGCGGCAGACCCAGCACGGCGGCCTCCAGGCTGGCCGTGCCGCTGGCCACCAGGCCCAGGTCGGCGGCGCGCAGCATCTCGTGGAAGCGACCCTCCACCACGCGCACGTTGCCCGGGAAACCCGCCGATCGCACCAGCTCGCGGGCCTGGATGCGCTCGGGGATCTGCAGGACGAGGCGCAGGGGCTGGTCGGCCAGCACGGAAGCGCAGTCGCGCAGGAGGGGCAGGTGGCGGCGCAGCTCGCCGGGCCGGCTGCCGGCGAACAGGCCCAGCACGGTCTCGCCGGGGGTCAGTCCCAGCGCCGCCCGGGCGGCCTCGCGCTCGGGCGCGTGGTCCACCAGATCCAGCACGGGATGTCCGACGAAGAGCGGATGCCCGCCCACGCGCCGGTAGTCCGCCTCCTCGAAGGGGAAGATCAGGGCCTGGCGATCCGTCTGGCGGGCCACGCTCTCCAGCCGGCCGGCCTTCCAGGCCCAGTACTTGGGGCTGATGTAGTAGACGAGGCGCGGCACCTCGGCGCGCACGGCGCGGGCCAGCCGCAGGTTGAAGCCCGGCGCGTCCACCAGCACCAGCAGCTGGGGCCGTTCCCGGCGGATGGCGCGGCGCAGTTTGCGCCAGGTCCACCAGATGACGGGCAGGCGCAGCAGCACGTCCTTGAGGCCCATCACGGCCAGGGACTCCATCGGCGCGACCAGCTCGGCGCCTGCGGCGGTCAGGGCAGGTCCGCCCACCGCCAGCACGCGCGTGCGCGGACTTAGCGTCCGCAGGCAGGTCACCGCCCGGGCGGCGATCTGGTCCCCCGAGGCCTCACCGGCCACGATCATCAGGCAGGGCGTCGTGGAGGAAGCGGGACTCATGCCTCGTCGGCGTACTTCTGGCGCAGCTCGGCCATGTCGCTCTTGACGGAGTCGAGGATGCCGTTGACGAACTTCCCGCTGTTCTCGGTGGAGTACTTCTTGGCGATCTCGATGGCCTCGTTGATGGAGACCTTTTCCGGGATGTCGGGGAAGTGCAGCATCTCGGCGATGCCGATGCGCAGGATGATCCGATCCAGGCGGGCGATGCGCTCCAGATCCCACTTGTGGGCGCGCTGGGCGATGATGTCGTCGATGACCTCCGTGTCCCGGATGGTCTTCAACACGATGTTGCGCAGGAAGATCGCGTAGACGGAATCCCGGTCCAGCTCGTTGGCGGGCAGCGCGTCGCCCACCTCCAGGTCCAGTTCCACCTTGCGCTGCAGGATGCGCACCCGGTCCATCACTTCACTTAAGGGGAGCCCACTGGACTGCTGGGCGTAAAGAATGAGCACCGCCGTTTCTCGCGCCGCTCGCCGGGATATCACAGATCACCTCCGCGCACCGTCTGACAATTGATGGCCGAAAACGTAGGGAATGCCAAGGGGATCCCCGAGCAGGCGTCTCGGGCACCCCTTGGCCTGAAGGTGCTTTCGGCTCTGGCTGCTCAGCTCAGACTGGTCTGGCCGAGGCCCAGCCACTGGCCGGCCACGGCTTCGCGCAGGTTCTCCACGCCGCCGCCCACCAGTTCCATTCCCCGGGCGTCGCGCATGAAGCGCTCCGCGTGATACTCGCGCGAGTAGCCGTAGCCGCCGTGGATCTGCACGCATTCCCGACCGCAGAAGCCCGCGCCCTCGGCCCCCATCAGCCGCGCCAGATCCGCCAGGCGGGCGAACTCGGTGGGCTGGCCCGCGTCGGCGGCGGCGGCGGCGCGCCAGACCAGGCTGCGGGTGGCCTCCAGCTTGACCTGCATGTCCACCAGTTTGAAGCGCACGGCCTCGAACTGGTCGATGGTGCGGTTGAACTGCTCGCGCTGGCCCGCGTAGTCCTGGGCCAGCCGGGCGCTGCCCTCCATGATCCCCAGCGCCACCGAGGCCCAGCCCAGCGAGGCCGTGGCGCGGATCAGCATGAGGCCCTTGCCGCTGGTCCGCGTGTCCAGCCGGGCCTCCTCGTCCACACGCACGTCGCGGAACTCCACCCGCCCGATACCCGCCCCGCGCAGGCCCAGGCTCTTGGGCTCGCGGGCGCGGCTCACGCCCTCCGTGGCGGCCTGGAGGGCCATCAGCACGCGCCGGCCGTCCAACTGGGCGCTCACCAGCAGCAGGTCGCCGATGGCGCCCGCGGTCACCATGCGCTTGACGCCGTTCAGCACGAGAAAGGGGTCCTGCTCCACGGCCAGCAGCGGCTGCTGCAGGTCGTCCATCCGCGTCCAGGCCGCCAGAGCCTGGCCCGCGGCCAGCCGGGGCAGCCAGGCCTCGCGCAGGCGCGGCGCGGCGTGGCGCATCCAGCCCACGCCCAGCGCGTTGTGGTTGGAAAGCAGCTGGCCCATGGAGGGATCCACCCGGGACAACTCCTCCAGCGCCAGAGAGAAGCTCAGGTGATCCAGCCCCAGTCCGCCCTCGTCCTCGGGCAGCAGCATGCCGCCGAAGCCCTGCTCGAACAGGCCGGCCCGCTCCCGGCTCAGGTCGGGCCAGTCGCCGTCCACGGCCGCGGCCTCCTCGCGGGTCTGCATGCCGGGCAGCAGCCGGTCCTGGGCGTAGCGCCGGGCCAATTCCCGCACGGACTGTTGCTGTTCATTGAGCGCGAATTCCATGGCGTCTCCTGCGTGACTGGTTCCGTTGCGACGGCTCTCCCCTGTGCGCATCAGCTGCGTGAGGGATATCAATACTCGTAGAAGCCACGCCCCGTCTTGCGGCCCAGGTGGCCGGCGGCCACCATTTTGCGCAGCAGCGGGCAGGGCCGGTACTTGGGATCTCCCAGACCCTGGTGCAGCACCTCCAGGATGGCCAGGCAGACGTCCAGGCCGATGAAGTCAGCCAGGGTCAGCGGCCCCATGGGATGGGCCATGCCCAGTTTCATGATCCCGTCGATGGCCTCGCGCGTGGCCACACCCTCCATCAAGGTCTGGACGGCCTCGTTGATCATGGGCATCAGGATGCGGTTGGCCACGAAGCCCGGGTAGTCCTCGCTGGCCAGCGGCGTCTTGTCCAGCTTGGCGCAGACATCCAGCACGAGCGCCAGAGTGGCCTCGCTGGTGTCGTGCCCGCGGATCACCTCCACCAGTTTCATCATGGGCACGGGGTTCATGAAGTGCATGCCGATGACCTGGGCCGGGCGGCCCGTGGCCGTGGCGATCTCCGTGATGGAGATGCTGCTGGTGTTGCTGGCCAGCACGGCCTCCGGCGCTGTCACGGCGGCCAACTGGCGGAAGATCTCGAGCTTGACGGCCTTGTTCTCCGTGGCGGCCTCCACCACCAGGAAGGAGTCCGCCGCCCGGGCCAGCTCCGTGCTGCCCTGGATGCACGCCAAGGCCGCGTCCGCGTCGGCCTGGCTGATCTTTTCCTTCTTCACCTCGCGGGACAGGTTGCCCTGGATGGCGGCCAGGCCCTTCTGCAGGGCGACCTCGCTCACGTCCACCAGCCACACCTGGAAACCGGCTTTGGCCGCCACGTGGGCGATGCCGTTGCCCATGGTCCCCGCGCCGACCACCGTGATACAATCGCTCTTCATCTCTAGATCTCCCGTTCCACGATCAACGCCACCGCCTCGCCGCCGCCGATGCACAGGCTGGCCAGCCCGCGCCGCTGGCCCAGATCCTCCAGCTCGTGGAGCAGGGTCACCAGCACGCGCGCGCCGCTGGCGCCGATGGGATGCCCCAGGCTGACGGCCCCGCCGCGCGGGTTCACCTTGGCCGGATCCAGCTCCAGCAGGCGCTCGTTGGCCAAACTCACCACGCTGAAGGCCTCGTTGATCTCGAAGAGGTCGATGTCGGAGAGGGCCAGGCCGGCCTTGTCCAGGGCCTTGCGGATGCTGGCCGCCGGCGCGGTGGTGAACCACTCCGGCTTCTGGGCCGCGCCCGCGTGGGCCACGACGCGCGCCAGGGGCTTCAGTCCCAATTCGCGGGCCTTGTCGGCGCTCATCAGCAGCACGGCGGCGGCGCCGTCATTGATGCTGCTGGCGTTGCCCGCGGTCACCGTGCCGGTCTTCTCGAAGGCCGGATTCAGCCCCGCCAGCTTGTCGATCCGGCCCTTGCCGGGCTCCTCGTCCGTGTCCACCAAGAGCGGATCGCCCTTGCGCTGCGGCACGGGCACGGGCACGATCTCGCGCTTGAAGGCGCCGGCCGCGATGGCCGCCTGGCTGCGCCGGTAGCTCTCGGCGGCGAAGGCGTCCTGGTCTTCGCGACTGATGCTCATCTCCCGGGCGCAGATCTCCGCCGCGTTGCCCATGTGGAAGTTGTTGTAGACGTCCCAGAGTCCGTCGTGCACCAGGCCGTCCAGCACCTTGCCGTGGCCCAGGCGCAGGCCGTTGCGGGCCTCGGGCAGGTAGTAGGGCACCTGGCTCATGTTCTCCATCCCGCCGGCCACCACCACTTCGGCGTCGCCGGACTGGATGGCCTGGACGGCCAGCATCACGCTTTTCAGCCCGCTGCCACAGACCTTGTTGACCGTGGTGCAGGCCACGTGCTCGGGCAGGCCAGCGAAAATCGCCGCCTGGCGCGCGGGGGCCTGGCCTTCGCCAGCGGGCAGCACGTTGCCCAGGATCACCTCGTCCACCAGTTCCGGCCGGACGCCGGCGCGCTTCAGCACTTCCGCCACCACCACGGCGCCCAGGCGCGGGGCCGGAACGGAGGCCAGCGCCCCGTTGAAGGAGCCGATCGGCGTGCGCGCCGCGGCCACGATCACCACTTGCTTCATCTGCCCTCCGATTGCTGCTCGCCGCCGGCCTCCGGGCCGGCGCCAGATTCACGATTGCGGGTCCGGGGAACGGGATTCCGGCCGCCAAAAGCGCCGTCCCGGGGTTCCGTGATACAAGTAGCAGACCAGGCCGCGCACCGCCGCCGCGCCCAGATCCGCCCGCCGCGCCCGCGCCCGCTCCGGCTCCACGTCGGACGAGGTGCGGAAGTCGGGGTGGAAGCAGGCCTTGAGCGAGAGCAGGTCGCCGCCCAGCAGCAGGTCGCCGTGGCCGTCCCCGGCGGGCTGCCAATGCAGGCGCTCCTCGCCGCCGGCGGGATCCTCCACCCGGCGCAGCAGGCCCTCGCCCGCCAGCGCGATCTGGTGGCCCGGCGTGTGGCCGCCCGTGTGGGTCACGGCCAGTTCCTCGCAGAGCCGCCAATCCCCGTGGTGATGCACCGCCAGGGGCGTCTGCAGCAGCCAGTCCAGCAGCACGGGGGAGACGAAGCGCTCGCCGCCCCGGGCCGCGCGGTCCAGACCCTGCCAGAGCGCCAGCTCCTGCACGTGCAGACGGGCGTTGGGAAAGACGGGCGCCTCGCGCCGCCGGTCGAAGACCCCGCCGCCGTGGTCGTCGTGCAGGTGCGTCAACACCACGTCGCCCACGTCGTCCAGGGTCAGTCCCAGCGTTTCCAGCTGGGCCGCCAGGTCCCGGGCGGGCCGCTGCCACTCCACGCCCTCCACCCGGTCGGCCAGGCCGGGATCGAGACCGGCGTCCACCAGCACCACCCGCTGCGTCAGGCGCAACAGGCAGGGCGCCACCGGCAGCAGCAGGCGGCCGCCGTTGGCGCGCTGGATGAGCAGGCGGCCGAAATCCAGTTCGTGGGCTTCGCCGAAGGGAAACACGCGACCCGCAAGCCGGGAATGGTCAGCGGGAGTCAAGCGGCGCCCAGACTTCTTAGAATCTTGCGCGCCAGTTCTTCCTTGATCTCAGAGTGACGGGGAACCGCTTCCATTGTGCCGTTGTGCGGATTGACCCACAATGCGTGTTGGGCACCCTGTCGCTTGAGGATGCAGCCCGCCTGGCGCAGTCGACGCTCCAGATCGAGTCTCTTCACCGGATCACCAACGGTTCCCGAATGGCTTCCGCCGGCAGGCCGCGCAGGAAATCCTCCAGGCGGTCCTCCAGGATCAGCGCCACGGCCAGGCGCAGACTTTCCTTTGCCTCAGCCACGGTTTCGCCCTGCCCGTTGGCGCCGGGGACTTCAGGACACAAGGCCCAAAAACCACCATCGACCGACGGTTCGATGATGGCGGTCAATTCGCCTTTCATGCGAGGCTCCGTTGCTGTGCTGGGCGATTTACTCCAGCCGCGGGGAGGCGGCCGGCTGTCAGGCGCAAGTTGGCATTGCTTGGGGGGCGAGGGAACCCGCCGCCGCCCGGCCGGGAACGAAAAACGCCGCCGGGAACGAATCCCGGCGGCGCCAATCCAGCCTGCCCGCCCGCTGAATCAGCGGACGAACGTGTGTGCCGGTGCTACCAGCGATTGCGGCCACCGCCGCCGCCGCCGCTGCCGCCGCCACGACCCTCTTCGCGCGGACGGGCTTCGTTGACGCGCAGATTGCGGCCGCCGAGGTCCGTCTCGTTCAGCGCGTTGATGGCCGCAGTGGCCTCCGCCGCGTTGGGCATGGTGACAAAGGCGAAGCCCTTCGGGCGGCCGGTGTCCCGGTCGTTGATGACCGCCACGTCTTCAACGACGCCGTAGGCCTCGAAGGCGGCGCGCAGCTGAGGCTCCGTCACCGAAAAGGCCATGTTGCCCACATAGATCTTCATGTCCACTCCAATCAAACAGTGAAGGTGACCCGGGACCCCTCGTGGCTCCCGCAAGGCACCCAAAAACGCGTGTGAATCGCCCGTTGGCGGTGAACTACCCCACAGCAAAACAATCCCGGGAAGATCCTCGGGAGGTGCCGTCCAGTTGATCCAGGGAGGTGCGAGAGCCAATCTGGCGGGCGCGATCGCTGGGTCCACAGGCAGTCCGGGGATGAGTGTAGGACAATTTTTCTCGTGTTTGTACCACTGGCTGAAAAATCGTGGAATTTTTTCCCGCCGCGCGATTCCGCCCAGGGCACAAAGAAGAAGGCCGCCGCGAGCGAGTCGCGACGGCCCTGAAGCGTTGATGCGCCGGAACAGGTCCGGTGCCAGGCAGAGCCTAGTAACGCCCGCCGCTGCCCATTTCAGCCTTGGGCTTGGCCTCGTTGACGCGCAGATTGCGGCCGTCGAGGTCCTTCTCGTTCAAGCCCTGGATGGCCGCGTTGGCCTCCTGGGCGTTGGGCATCGTGACGAAGGCGAAGCCCTTCGGGCGACCCGTGTCACGGTCGCTGATGACGGCCACTTCTTCGACGGTACCATAGGCCTCGAACGCGGTGCGGAGCTGGGAGTCCGTCACCGAGAAGGCCATGTTGCCCACATACAACTTCATTTCGATCTCCAATCCAAACAGATGATGGGTGGCTCAGGAACCCGATTGGCTCCCGAAGGGCACCCGCAAAACGCGAGTCCAGGGTCCGGGCCGCCGCGCGGCCACCGGCCGGGCCGATGAGCTGCGGGACACATTCCCTCTACGCTCTAATGTAGGGTAGCAAATTCCTTTTCGCACCATCAAAGGAGATTTTATTCCCCGGCTCACCGAGCCGGGTGCGCCAGCTTTAACGGCCCAGCCAATGGGACACTGGCTGCAACAGGAAATCCTCAATTGGAATGCCGTCGGCCCCGACCAACAAGCGACGGGCGGACGGAAAGGCCGCAGCAAACGCCGCCATGCCCGGCAGGCGATCCCGGCGCCGGCTGCTTTTCACTTCAATGGCGCTCAGCCCGGCTGGGCTGCGGACCACGAAATCCACCTCGTGATGCCCGTCGCGCCAGTAGAACAGTTCGCAGTCGCCCACGGCTTCTGCATTGGCCAGGTACGCACCCACGGCGGATTCCACGAGCCGGCCCCAGGCTTGCCCGTCCGCGCGGGTGTTTTCCAGGGGGCGGCCGGCAGGAGCCGTGAGCAGGGCCGTGTTGTACACCAGGAATTTGGGGCTGGCGGCACGACGCCGATGTTCCGCCCCGGCGTACTTGGGCAGCCCGGTCAACACGCCGGCGCCGCGCAGGAGATCCAAGTAGTGGGCCAGCGTGCCGGTATTGCCGGCATCCTGGAGCTGCCCCAAGATCCTGTTGAAGGAAAGCTCCTGGCCGGAGTGCCGGCAGCCCAGCTCGAAGAGTCGGCGCAGCAGGGCCGGCTTGTCCACGCGGGTGAGCAGCAGGACGTCGCGAGAGATGGTGGTCTCCACCAGCGAATCGAGGATGTAGCGCGCCCAGCGCGGAAAGTCGTCCACCAGGGCCGCCGAGCCCGGATAGCCGCCGTAGAAAATCGACTGTTCGATGCTCCAGCCAAAGGCCTGACGCATTTCATACGCCGACCAATGGGGCAGGCGCAGGATCTCGAAGCGCCCGGCAAGGCTCTCCGTCAAGCTGTGCCGGACCAGCAAGGGCGCGGAGCCCAGGATGACCACCCGCAGCGGCAAAGCACGCCGGCTGTCCTCGTCCCAGAGGGCTTTCAC
The DNA here is from genome assembly GCA_041675285.1 of Candidatus Delongbacteria bacterium. Taxonomy (NCBI): domain Bacteria; phylum Candidatus Delongiibacteriota; species Candidatus Delongbacteria bacterium. Next base: position 286,757 of record JBAYTZ010000003.1, on the reverse strand, counting down.
CGCCTCGGACCAACCGCTGATTTTCTGCACTTCGTCCAGCACCAGCAGGGCGCCCGCGCCGTCGCACTCCAACCGCGCGGCTTCCCATTGCTGGGCCAACCAATCCGGACCGCGCAGAGTGGGTTCGTCGGCGCTGGCGTAGCGCCAAGGCAGGCCGCAGGCTTCCGCCGCCTGGCGGGCCAGAGTGGTTTTGCCCACTTGGCGCGGTCCCGCCACCACCTGGATGAAGCGGCGTGGTTCGCGCAGGCGCTCTACCAGCTGGGGAAGTTGTTGACGCTCAATCAGCATGGCACTTTTCCCAATTCACTGCGTAAATTTACGCAGTGCGTTGCGAAATTTCAAGAGATCGCGAGTTCCGAAAATATGAATGGAGCCAAGATGAGTGCCAGTGGAGTTATTTAGGCCGTTACTTAACACTTGACGAACTATACAGTCGATAAGTTGCTTTGCACTTGCCCATTTTCACTATTCATATTACATGCAAGTGTTAAGATTCATCTTGCATCAAATCATAACAAGAAGTTTCAATATCACTTATCCAATTCGTGCCACATAACTAACTGCTTCTAATTTGCAGCTCTCTTCAATTGATCCAGATAGAATAAACAATTTCGGATCGTTTCTAAACTCAAACACTCTAAACACATGGTAGTGCGGTTTCATGATTTTTGACACATTAAGTTCATTTCTTGAAACAAAGAATGGCGTTTGCTTGCCGTATGCTGTTGTTTTCACCTCAATTAACCTATCAGCTCCGTTAATTTCAAACGATCTAATATCGAATCCAACCCCATCTCCTTCAGTCACAGATGTGTGCTCTATTTTATCCGCCAGACTTAGACGACCTGATTCAACAAGCCTAGCACGCTCAAACTCTAGCACAAACTCCTCACCCGCTAAACCGAGAGAAGAATTCCGCGTCTCGCGTTCAAGATAATTCGTCGCTATGCCGTAATTGTGTTTTAATTCCGCAACTAATTGCCGAGATTTCACAGTTTGTGGATCAGGCGCAAGAACAAGTCTAGTAAGAATGTCAGTGGTTTGAGATTTTATTGCGGGAGCTTCAACAGATTGGCTTACTGTCTTATTAATCAACTTGTTAGACGCGATCAACGATTTGATTGTTTCCAACAGTAATTGTTGATAATTAAATTTCGGCTTGTATCCTGCAATATATGGATATCCTAAATCTATCAACACCGCGCTAATATTCTGGTGTTTAAACTCTATAGATCCATCTGATCTGGATTTCAACAATTTGGCAAGAGCATGTCGATGGGCCGACTTGCTGTAGGGCTCCAATTTGAGTTCCTTAACAAACATGGAAAAGTAGTCAGCCACGACGGCTTCGACTTCCAGTCTTGTCCAGTCATCACCCATGAATTTGCTTTCAGATTAATCAGCTTAATCTTCAAGAGTCTATCATATGCTCTAACCATTCACTCTCTTTACGATTCTTATCGCGCTTCCAGCAGCCTGCGACTGATCACCAGGCGCTGGATCTCGCTGGTGCCCTCGCCGATTTCGCAGAGCTTGGCGTCGCGCCAGATGCGCTCGGCGGCGTGGGCGCGCGTGTAGCCTTCGGCGCCGAGGATTTGGATGGCGCGATCGGCGCACCAGCTGGCGGTTTCGCTGGCGAAGAGCTTGGCCATGGCGGAGAGGGTGACGTAGTCGCGGCCGGCGTCCTTGGCGCGCGCGGCGTCGTAGACCAGGTGGCGGGCGGCCTGGATGCGCGTGGCCATGTCCGCCACGTAGAAGGCGTGGCTCTGGCGCAGGGTCACGCCCTTGAAGACCTCGAGGATCTCGTCCAGCGCGCCCTGGGCCAGGCCCAGCGCCATGGCGCCGATGGAGATCCGGCCGCCGTTCAGGGTCTTCAACATCTGCTGGAAGCCCTGGCCCAGTTCGCCCAGCAGGGCGTCCTCAGGCAGGTGCAGATTCTCAAAGGCCAGCGCGTGGGTGTCGCTGCCGCGCAGGCCCAGCTTCTTCTCGCAGGCGCCGATGGAGTAGCCGGGCGTGCCCTTCTCCACCAGGAAGCAGCTGATCTCGCGCTTGTCGCGGTCCGTCAGCGCGGTGAAGACCAGCACGTCGGCGTAGGCCGCGTTGGTGATCCACATCTTGCTGCCGTTGACGACCCAGCCGCCCGGAGTGCGCGCGGCCCGGGTGCGCGTGCCGCCGGCGTCGCTGCCCGCGCCGGGCTCCGTCAGGCCGAAGGCGCCCAGGGTCTGGCCGGAGCAGAGGCGCGGCAGCCAGTGGGCCTTCTGCTCCGCGCTGCCGAACAGGTAGATGGGGTTGGTGCCCAGGCTGGTGTGCGCGGCCAGGGTGATGCCCGTGGAACCGCAGGCCCGGCTGATCTCCTCCACCGCCAGGGCGTAGCAGACCGTGTCCAGCCCGGCGCCGCCCACGGCCTGCGGGTAGGGAATGCCCAGCAGACCCAGCTCACGCAACCGTCCCACCAGGTCCTCGGGAAACGCCTCGGCGGCGTCCACGGCGGCGGCCCGCGCCTTCACCTCGCCCTGGGCGAAGCTCCGCACTTTTTCCAGGAATGCCTGCTGAACGGGGGTGAGCTCCATGACGCCTCCTGCTGGCCGGTTTCCCAATCGTCAGTCTGTTGCCGTTTACATTCTGCCCAGCTTGGCGCTGGCCAGCCGATTCAAGCTGACTCCCTGGAGAGCCGCCTCCAAGGCCAATTGCCGGTGCACTTCCGGCGGGACACGCACCATGAATTTGCCGCTGTAGATCTTGGCGGACAAGGGTTCAGGCACCGGTTCGCCCTCCTGTCCAAGATCGAGCACCACGTCGGCCACCAGCTTGCGAATTCCCTTCAGCGCGGCTTCTGGCGTGGTCGCCAGCCAGGACAGGCTGGGAAACTCCACGCACAGGCCCACGTGCCGTTCGTCCTCCTCGGACCAGCTGACCCGGTAGGTGTACTTGTCAACTTTCATTGCCTGCCTCCTTGGCCAGTCGGTCCAGTGCCTTCAGCACCTGCCGGACTTGGTAGGCTTTGGCCGTCCCATGTTCTGCCTGAATGTTCACGCGCGGGTCGCCCGCCCACGGAGTGCGATAGACTCGATGGCTGCCGCCTTGCTGGCGAGCCGGCCCGAAATAGTGATCGCAGACCCGGCAGAGATCGGCAAATCGCTGCCCTCCGGGATGTTCGCGCATCTCGCGCAGAATGTCATCTATCGAGGGCATTCGATGATACCACTATTGATATCACACTTCAAGAACCATGACCAGGCAGATTATGGCTAATCGTTCTCGCGGCCGGGATCCCGGGCCACCAGGCGGCGGCGGCCGGCGTGGCTGACATCCTTGATCTGGAGCTGGATGCAGCAGGTGCCGCGCCAGGAATTCTCCATCACGGCGTAGACCAGGTCCACGCCGCGCCCGGCGGGCTCCAGGCTGGGCAGCAGGTGCCCCAGCCCGTAGCCGATGGCGTCGAACTCGATGCCCTCCTGCTCCACACGCAGCATCAGGTGGCCGCTGCCCACCACGCGCGGACTGACCGCCAGGTGGACGTCGCGGCTGAGGAAGTGCGGCTGCTGGTTGCGGGGACCGAAGGGCGCGAAGCGCTGCACGTGCTCCAGGAAGCCCCGGTTGACGGCGCGCAGGGGAATCTCGGCGTCGATGCGCAGGCGCGGCCGCAGGTCGTCGGACTCCAGCCGCGAGCTGCACCAATGGCGCAGGCGCTCACGCAGCTCGGGCACTTTCTCGGCGCGGATGGTCAGGCCGGCGGCGTACTTGTGCCCGCCGAACTGCACCAGCAGATCGGCCGAGCTGTGCAGGGCCGAGTAGATGTCGAAGCCCGGGATGCTGCGCGCGCTGCCCTTGCCCATCCCGTCCTCGTCGATGGTGATCATCACGGTGGGGCGGTGGTAGCGCTCGATGATCCGGCTGGCGACGATGCCGATCACGCCGCTGTGCCAGCCCTCGCGGGCCAGCACGATGACGCGGTCGTGCTCCAGGTCGCAGACCCGGGGCACCTCGGCCATGGCCTCCTCCAGGGTGTCGTGGTCGATGGTCTTGCGCTGGCAGTTCTCGTCCTCCAGCACCTGGGCGATGCGGATGGCGTTCTCGCGGTTGCGCGTGCAGAGCAGGTTGACGGCCCGGTCGGCGCTGCCCAGCCGGCCCACGGCGTTGATGCGCGGCGCCAGCCCGAACACGATGCTCGAGACGTCCACGTCGCGGCGCAGCAGGCCGGCCACGTGGAGCAGCGCGCCCACGCCCACCATGGGGTCGCGGTTGATTTTGCGCAGGCCGCGGCTGACCAGCACACGATTCTCACCCACCAGCGGCACGATGTCCGCCGCCGAGCCGATGGCCACCAGGTCCAGGTAGCGCTCCAGCAGGCTGTCGCCCACGCCCAGGCGGTTCACCAGCGCCTGGCAGAGCTTGTAGGTGACGCCCACTGCGGCCAGTTCCTTGAAGGGATAGGGCTCGTCGGGCAGTTTGGGGTTGAGGATGGCCGTGGCCGCGGGCAGCATGCTCCCGGGCTGGTGGTGATCGCAGATCACCACCTCCAGCCCGGCGTCCCGGGCATAGGCGATCTCCTCCAGCGCCGTGATCCCCGTGTCCACGGTGACCAGCACGGAGGCGCCCCGGGCGCGGATGCTTTCCACGCCCTCCACCGAGAGCCCGTAGCCTTCACTGTTGCGGACCGGGATGTGCGTGAACACGTCCCCGCCCACGTCCTTGAGAAAGAGATAAAGCAGCGCGACCGAAGTCACCCCGTCCACGTCGTAGTCTCCGTAGACCGCGATGCGTCGACGGGAGATGAGGGCCTCCGTCAGGCAATCCACCGCCTTTTCCATGTCCCGGAAGCGCGCCGGATCCAGCAACTGGTCGGCATCCGGGTTGAAAAAGGCTTCCGCCGCCTCGGGCGACGACACGCCATTGCCCACCAGAACGGCGGCGATGGCGGGGGGAAGGCTCAGTGTCCTGGCGACATGGGCAACTCGTGGGTCCTGCTGCAGATCTCCCGGGTGTTCCCACAGAAGATCCATGACAGCTCCGTCCGATATTTCATTGTTCTTGCCTTCGAGTGTGGTCCCGCGCGAGACGCGGCGGGAAGCGGTCCGTCATGAGAGGAGGCCGGAGCAGGTCATAAGCCGGATTCTGTCCCCGCTGATCACGGGGGATGGTCATTGATCTGCGCGACCGACCCGGTTCCTGTTCCGCCGGCCGAAACCGGCTGAGCGGGCGGGCCACCCCTGGAACCTGCTTGGTCTTGCTTCGGATGGGGTTTGCCCTGCCGCGACGGTTGCCCGCCGCGCGGTGCGCTCTTGCATTAAGCCCGGTTGATCCCAGGCCGCACCTTTTCACCCTTGCCCGGCGCACGGTTGCCCGTGGTCGGGCGGTTTGTTTTCTGTGGCACTTTCCGTCACCTCACGGTGCCCGCCATCGGCATCCTGCCCTGTGAAGTCCGGACTTTCCTCCGCCCGTCCATCCTTACGGATCCCGGACGGCGACCATCAGGCCTGCTCCGGCCCCCTGCCACGATCAGAGTTTGGTGTCCAGCGTGTCCGTGATCAGGATGCGCCCGCAGATCTCGCAGAGGACCAGGTCGTCCATCATGCGCACCTTGTTGATTTTCTGCGGGGGCAGGGCCTGATAGCAGCCGCCGCAGCTGCTGTTGCGATAGACCGAGACCACGCCGCGGCCGTCCTTGGCCTTGCGGATGCGGTCGTAGTGGCTCAGCAGCGGCTTGGGAATGCTCTCGCACAGTTCGGCGCGCCGGCCGTCCAGGTCCTGGATGCGGGCGGCGGAGGACTGGTTGTGCTCGGCGTACTGGCCGCGCATGCGCTCCAGCGAATCCGCCAGCTTGGTGGCCCGCTCGGCGCTCTCCTCCAGGCGCTGCTCCAGCTCCTGCTGCTGCTCCATGCCGGTCTGCATGGCCTGTTCGTTCTCCAGCAGGGCGTCCTGGTGGAATTCGATCTCGCGCGTGACGGCCTCGTATTCCTGGTTGGTCTGGGTGGAGAACAGGCGCTTCTGCAGATCCCCCACCTTGAGCTTGAACTCGTCGTGGCGCTTCTCGCGCTTGCGCAGGTCCAGCTCCAACTCCTTGAGTCGGATCTGGGATTGCTCGCGCATGACCGTCAGGTCCCGCTCCTCATTCTGCAACCGCTCCAACTCCTGTGGCAGAGTCCCCTTGGAGATCTCCACCTCACGGAACTGATTGTCAATCTTCTGAAGCTCGATCAGCAGCAGCAGTTCCTTCTTCAAGACTGGCCTCCCGGTCAAACACAAAAAATGCACCCTCAAGGTGCATCTGGACTTCTCAGAGTGGTGCGTCGAGAACCATGTGTGGAATTGAGGCTGATAACCTTTGTCGCACGTCTCCCTCGCACTGATGGCTGACCAAGGTAGGGAAGCTCCGCTGGAGTGGCAACCTTCCGGACGGAATGCTCACCGACTTCTCACAAGCGGCCGGCCAACCGGGCCTGCAGGTCCTCCACCAGGGCCGGATTGCCCGCCAGCACGTGGCCGTTGACCAGGGGCTCGGGTTCCGGCACGCCGGCGGCGGCCAGGCCGGCCAGGCGTCCGCCGGCCTCCTCCACCAGGCAGACGCCGGCGGCCATGTCCCAGGGCGCCAGCTGCAGCTCCACGAAGGCGTCGAAGATTCCGGCCGCCGTGTAGGCCAGGTCCAGGGCCGCGCTGCCGCCCCGCCGGATGCCCGCCGACGGCGGCATCAGCGCGTCGAAGAGGTTCAGATAGAGGCGGGCCAGATCCTTGTTGCGGATGGGAAAGCCCGTGGCCACGAAGGCCTCGTCCAGCCGCGGGGCCAGGCCCACGCGCAGGCGTTCCGCCGCCGGCAGCGGCTCGTCCAGCCCGCCGGGCAGGTCGCAGCGCCAGGCTCCGCCGCCCCGGTGGGCGAAGTAGAGCTGGCGCCGGCAGACGTCGGCGATCACCCCCAGCACGGACTCGCAGCCCAGCACCTGAGGAAAGCGCACCGTGGCGGCCCGGACGGGATCCACCGGCGCCACACGCCTGAGCAGGCCGATGGAGACGGCGAAGGCCGGGTAGCCATGGACGAAGTTGCTGGTGCCGTCCAGCGGGTCCACCACCCAGAAGGACTCGGCGTCCAGATCCAGGTGAGAACCCTCCTCCCCCAGCAGGCCGATTTCTGGACAGGCCGTCCGCAGCTGCTCCACCAGCAGGGCCTCGGAGCGCCGGTCCACCTGGGTGACATAGTCGTGGCAGCCCTTGCGATCCACCTGCAGGGGTTCGCGCTCCAGCCAGGCGCGCTCGAGCAGCGCGGCGGCCGCGCGGGCGGCGCCCAGGGCCGCTGCCAGCGGCTGATCCAACAGCAGTTCCTTCGTCACGCGCCCTCCAGCTTGTCGGCGGCCGGAGAATGTGGCGATTCCCGCGCCGCGATCCCGCGCCGTCCGGCTGGTCGGAGCCGCCAGCCAGGGGCCTCCCCGTGCAAAGCCGGGCGCCAGAGCCTATGTTTGGAGCGGTGGATTGGAACGGCCCTGCGGGGCCCCTGACAAATCGGAGCATCATGCCTGTCTGCTACATCACCCGGGTGGAGGACTTCTGCGCCTCCCACCGCCTGCACAGCCCGCATTTGAGCGACGATGAGAACCGCGCGCTCTACGGCAAGTGCAACAACGCCAACGGCCACGGCCACAACTACAAGCTGCTGGTGACGGTCCGCGGCGAGGTGGACCCCAAAACGGGCATGCTGATCGAACTGAACCAGCTGGCCGGCCTGATCCGCGACGCCGTGACGGAGCGCGTGGACCACTACAACCTGAACCTCGACGTGGACTTCCTGCAGGGAGTCATCCCCACGGCCGAGAATCTCTGCCAGGCCTTCTGGGACCAGCTGGAGTCCCGCCTGCCGGTGGGCGAGCTGTGGGAGATCCGGCTGGAGGAAACCGGCCGCAACATCGTCTCGCTGCGGCGGGAGTAATCCGCGTCGGGTTTGATCTCACCACAGTAGACACGAAGACACGGAGACGCTTTCAATTGAGACAGCGAGACGAGAGCAGAGACCGGAGATGGTTGGTGGCGCAGAGCACGCGTCCCGCTCTACACCGAGCCTGAATCCTCTCTTCCCGTTCTTCGTTCCCCTCTGTGCCTCTGTGTTCTCTGTGGTGAGACTTGGGTTCAACTTTTCGGAGGAGCAGGCATGCGACAGGTATTGATCAGCGGCGGGGGGAGCGGCATCGGGCTGGCCTGCGCGCGCCGCCTTTTGGCCGCCGGGGAGCGCGTGCTGTTCTGCGGGCGCAATCGCGAACGGCTGGAAGCGGCCCTGCGGGGGCTGGAAGCCGAGTACCCCGGCCAGGTGACGGCCCGGGTCTGCGACGTGAGCCGCGCCGCCGACGTCGCGGCGCTGGGCCAGTGGCTGCGCGCCGAGGCGCTGCCCATCGACGTGCTGGTGAACAACGCCGGCCTGTTCGTGGCGGGGTCGCTGCTCAAGGCCGAGGAGGAACAGGCGCAGGCCATGTGGGAGACCCAGGTGCTGGGTCCCTGGCGCCTGCTCAAGATCTGCGCGGACCCGGCGCTGCGCCAGGGCCGTCCGCTGCGCGTGATCAACGTGATCAGCGTGACCGCGTTGAAAGCCTACGCCGCCTGCGGCTTCTACGGCGCCACCAAGGCCGCGCTGGCCAGCCTGATGGATACGGCGCGCGCGGAACTGCGCGACAAGGGCGTGGGGATCAGCAACGTCTATCCCGGGGCCACGGAGACGCCGATCTGGGGCGACCGGGAGCTGGACTACTCGAAGATGATGGACGCCGACGCCGTGGCTGCCGCCGTGCAGGCCTGTGCCGACGCCTCCAGTCGCGCCCTGGTGGAGGAACTGGTCCTCCGGCCGGCCGGCGGGGATCTCTAGCGTCGACTGGCCTCCTCAACACAGAGGCACAGAGGCACAGAGGCACAGAGATTTTGCTGGATTTGGCCTTGGCTGTCGAAGTGGTATTGACCTTGGTTGGGCGAGGCTCTTCCAACTGTCGGTTTGAGCACGAAGGCTCGAAGCCGAATTGTGTCACGTGAGGTGAAGCGCGCAGCGCTGAACCAGAAACTGGGTGAAGCGCGCAGCGCGAACCAACTACACGATGGCAGGAAGTAGTTCGCTCGGCCGTCTGTTTGACGCCCGCCGTGAGGCGGGCTAGTTACGGCCGGTGAGAAAAAGCGCCTCTTTGGCTCCACCTTTCTGGCGCAAGCAGAAAGGTGGAAAACAAGGCGCCCCAGCTTCTGCCGGGATGACCGCGACACCGGGAAAGTCGAATTCGAATTGGAAGGGAATAGCATGCAACGCGGACGCTTTCAACTGACTGCGGTGCCCCTGAGCATCGTGGACAATCCCGCTCAGGTCGCCTACCTGCGCAAGGTGCTGGGCTACCTGTTGATCGGCCTGCTGGTGGCGGCCGCCGGCACTCAGGTGGGGATGATGCCGCCCGTGCTGGCTCTGGTGGCCGGCCACCCCTTCATCGGGATGTTCGGGATGATCGGCCTGATCATGTGGGCCACCACCGCCTCCACGGGACCGCGCGCCGGCACGGCCTACTATGTCTTCACTTTCGCCATGGGTCTGCTCATGGCGCCCATCATCTTCGTGACCCTCTCGCGCTTCAACGGCCTGCAGACCCTGGCCATGGCCGGCGGCATCACCGTCGTCAACACCCTGGCGCTGAGCGCCTACGCCTGGATCAGCAAGCGCGATTTCAGCTTCATGGGCGGCTTCCTGATCACCGGCCTGATCACCATGATCGTGGCCCAGCTGCTCAACGCCTTCTGGCTGCACAGCCCGCTGCTGGAGAGCGTGGTGCCGATGATTCTGATTCTGTTGTTCAACGGCTTCATCCTCTACGACCTGAGCCGCATCCTCAACAACGCGCGGAGCATCCCGCCCACCGCGGCGGCGCTGATGCTCTTCCTGGACATCTTCAACCTGTTCCTGGCCTGGCTGCGCGTCCTGGATCGCGATTGATGCAATCAGGCGCAGGACAGCCGCGCAGCGCGGCTTGGAGGCGACGCACGGTCGTGACACACGCGGCGGGCGGGGTCCGTCCGTGAGTCGCCTGACCCGCTACGTCCTGCGCGAGCACATCGCGCCCTTCATCTACAGCCTGTCGCTGATCGTCTTCCTGTTCGTGCTCAACTTCGCCTTCCAGATGCTGGGCAAGATCCTGGGCAAGGGACTGCCCACCCGGCTGATCCTCGAGTTCTTCGTCTACAACATCGCCTGGATCCTGGCCATGGCCGTGCCCATGGCCGCGCTGATCGCCACGCTGATGGCCTTCGGGCGGCTGGCCGGCGACCACGAGATCACGGCCATGAAGGCCGGCGGCGTGGGCCTCTGGCGGTTGACGATCCCGCTGCTGGTGGCCGGCGCCGTGCTCACGGCGGGGCTGATGGCCTACAACAACTGGGTCCTGCCCGACTTCAACTACAAGAGCAACCTGCTCCGACGGACCATCTTCCGCAAGGCGCCGACCATGCAGATGGAGGACGGGCTGTTCCTCTTCGACGTGCCCGGGCTGGTGGTGCACAGCCGCACGGTGGACCACGCCACGCGCCGCATGCAGGGCGTGACGATCTTCGAGGAGGACGAGCGCGGGATCCACCAGACCATCCTGGCGGACAGCGCGCTGCTGCAGCTGGACGAGGAACAGGGCGAGTTCCTGCTGACGCTCTACTCGGGCCAGATCCACCGCCGGGACTGGCGCGAACCGGGCCGTTACGGCCTGCTGGACTTCCGCCAGAGCGAGCTGCGCATCGACGCGCGCAACGCCCTGCTGCAGCGCCAGGAGACCAAGTACCGCAACGACCGCGAGCAGACCACGAGCCAGATGCTGCAGCGCGTCAAGCGCTGGCGCGAGCAGGATCCGGTGCGCAACGCGCGCAAGATCCGCAGCTACCTGGTGGAGGTGCACAAGAAGTTCGCCCTGCCCGCGGCCATCCTGACCTTCGTGCTGCTGGGCGTGCCGCTGGGCGTACGCTCCGGCCGCGGCGGACTGGGGGTCTCAGGCTCGCTGAGCGTGCTGTTCTTCCTGATCTACTGGATCTTCCTCATCGGCGGGGAGGATCTGGCGGACCGCGGCTTCCTCTCGCCGGCGGTGGCCATGTGGGCGCCCAACGTGGTGATGCTGGGCGTGGGGCTGTGGTTCATGCGCAGCGCCGTGCGCGAAGGCACTCCCGTGCAGCTGCCGGCCTGGCTGGCCCGCTTCAAGCGCGCCGAGCCCCGGTCCGAGGGCGTGGACACGGAGGCCGTGAAAATGGCCGAGCTGGCGCGCAAGCTGGAGCAGGACAGCCCGGAGGACGCCGCGTGAGCATTCTGACCCGCTATCTGCTCAAGCGCTTTCTGGGCATCGCCGTCTTCACGGCGCTGGCCAGCCTGATGATGTACATCACCGTGGACCTGATGGAGAACCTGGACAAGTTCATCGACACCCAGACCTCCACGCCGGTCATCGTCCGCTACTACCTGCTCTACACGCCGCAGATCCTGGTCCTGATCATGCCCGTGATCCTGCTGCTCACGGTGATTTTCACGCTGGGCGGTCTGCACCGGCGGATGGAGATCACGGCCATGAAGGCCGGCGGGATCAGCCCGGGGCGCCTGCAGCGGCTCATCGCCCTCTGGGCGCTGCTGGCCAGCGGGCTGGCCTTCTACATGAGCGAGACGCTGGTGACGGACACCTCGCGCGAGCGGATGGAAATCTACCGCACCAACATCCGCAAGAAGCCCGCCTCGCTGGGCGAGCAGAGCGGGCGGATCTTCTTCCAGAACGACTCGCGCAGTTTCCTGACGCTGGAGAACTACCACGTGAAGGAAGGCTGGGGCCGGCGCGCCAGCTTCCTGCGCATCGTCGACGGGCGGCTGGTCTCGCGCCTGGACGCCGACACCCTGCGTCACACGGACATCGGCTGGATCCTGCTTGCCGGCGAGGAGCGCCACCTCAGCCCGCTGCTGGTCAGCCGGCCCTTCCAGGTCTACGTGCTCAAGGAGCTCAAGCTGCGGCCCGAGGACGTGGAGACGCTGCAGGCCGTGCCCGAGGAGATGAACCTGCGCGAACTGACGGCCTTCATCGAGCGTCAGCAGGCCGCGGGCTCCTTCACCCGGCGCTGGGAGGTCAACGCCCAGACCAAATTGGCCTCCCCGCTGGCCAACCTCGTGATCGCGCTGTTCGGCGTGCCGCTGGCGCTGCGCCGCAACCGCTCCAGCACCATGCTGGGCTTCGGGCTGAGCCTGCTCAGCGCGTTCGCCTATTACGGCGTGCAGGTGGTCTGTCAGAACCTGGGTTACAAGGGCCTGCTGCCGCCCATCGCCGCCGCGTGGATTCCCAACGCCGCCTTCCTCACGGCGGCGCTGCTGCTCTACCTGAGGGTCGATCGTTAGGAGGAGAACCGGTGCGCCGCGTGTTCCTCGTCAGCCGTGACCCCGCCGTGCTGCGCCAGGCCGGGGATCTGATCATGACCGGCCACCTGGTGGAGAGCAGCCTGGGCGGTGCGGAGACCGTCGCCCGCCTGCGCGAGCAACCTGTCGACCTGCTGCTGCTGGATCCCGATCCCGCCGACATGAGCACGGCCGAACTGCTCCGCCAACTGGAGGAGGCCGGCTGTCTGCCGCCGTGGGCCGTTCTCTGCCCGGGCGGCGACGAGCGCCTGGCCGCGGCTTGGGTGCGGCGCGGCGCCCTGGACGTGCTGCCCCGGACGGGTCACTGGATGCACACGCTGCCCGACGACGTGGAGCGTCTGCTGACTCTGGGCGACAGCCAGCAACAGTTGCAGGCGGGGCGGCGGCAGCGCCGGGAGGCGCAGCTGCAGCGCGACCTGATGCTGGACGGCGTGGCCGGATTGCTGCTGCTGGTGGACGCGGAAGGCGCGGTGGCGGGCTGCAACGAGGCGGCCCGGCGCTGCGGCCTGCAGCCCGGACGGCTGCTGCCCGGGCCGGAGGCGGGGGTGGGGGATTGGCGGCCGCCCGCCACGCTGCTGCGGACGGGACTGACCGTGCGCCGCGAGCAGGAGTTGAACGGCCTGCTCTACGAGGCCCACTGGACGCTGCAGGGCCGGCTGGCCGTCTGCCTGGCGCTGGAGAAGGGGCCGCATCAGCGCGAGGAGCAGCGCCGCCGCCGGTTGGAGAATCGCCGGCTGCTGGCCCAGAAACTCGACAGCTTGAACGAGCTGGCCAGCCACCTGGCCCACGACATCAGCAACCAACTCCTGGTGATCATGGGCTACTCGGACATGCTGCGCGAGCGGCTGGCCGAGGACGCCTCCGCCAGCCAGTGGACGCAGTCCATCCGCAAGGCCGCCGAGGGCGTCAGTCAGCACATCCGCCGGCTGATCAGTTTCACGCGCGGCCGGGGCGGCCAGTTCAGCGCGCTGGACTTCCACGCGCTGGTGGGCCAGGTGGCGGAACGCCTGCGGCCCGAGCATCCGCTGGTCCACTTCCGCCTGCGGCTGGAGGCCCGCACCTACCGCATCTGGGGCGACGCCGGCCGCCTGGAGGACGCGCTGCACAACATCTGCCTCAACGCCTGCGAGGCCATGCCGCGCGGCGGCACCATGCAGCTCATCACCAGCAACCTGATTCCCGAGGGCAGCACGCGGGATCGCACCGGGCTGCCGCCCACGCACCTGCAGCTGCTGGTGCGCGACACCGGGGCGGGGATGAGCGAGGAGGTGCTGGAGCGGATCTTCGACCCCTTCTTCACCACGCGCAAGAAGGAGGGCGGCGCCGGACTGGGGCTCTCCAGCGCGTGGAGCTGCATCCGCGGGCATCGCGGCAGCATCGACGCCGAGAGCCGACCGGGCAGCGGCAGCCAGATCCGCATCCTGCTGCCCCTAAGCCACGGGGAGACCCACGCCGAGTCCGGGGCCGAGGGGCTGGGCGGGCACGTGCTGGTGGTGGACGACGACGAGGTGGTGCGCGGCGTGGTGCAGAGCATCCTGCGTTCGCTGGGCTGTCAGGTGACCTCGTTCTCCGGCGCGCCGGAGGCGCTGGCCTGGGTGGACGCGCAGTCCCCGCACCTGGACCTGGCCCTGTTGGACCTGCGCATGCCGCGCATGAACGGCTGGGAGCTGCTGCAGGAGCTGCGGCGGCGGGATCCGCGGCTGCGGGCGCTGATCATGACGGCCTGGGCCGATGACCTCGTCTCCGGCCAGGTGGATCCGGCCGTGGTGCTGGGCGTGCTGCGCAAGCCCTTTGAGCTGGAAGAGTTGCACACCCACGTGCTGGGCGCGCTGGCGGCCATCCAGGCGGAGCGGCTGGGGGACGAGGGCGGCGGCTGAGCGGCCTGGAGGTGACGAGCCGGGGCGTCTGGGATGTGGACAGCACGGCGCGGCTGGAAGTTGGGCGGCTGCAGCTGTCGGGATTCGCGACCACGGCGCGCTGGAAGCACCGACATTCCGCAGAAAAGCCGGGAACCCGCTCACGAGCTCTTCCGTTTGGCCGCGGCGCCCCCGGAACCTCCCTTCTAGGGGTGGGCGGGGGGTAAGTGGGAGGGCGCGTCAGTACAATTTTCAGGACTCACCGAGTCGCGCGAATCCCCACCACGTCCGCCTCAGGCCTCGTGCTTGCGCTGCAGCAGATCCGCGAATTCCCGCTTCAGATCCTCCATCAGATCCTCCGCCAGATTCCCCGCCCGCAGCTGGCGCCGGATCTCCTCCATCCGCCCCTGCACCCGGGCCTCCTCCAGCCGGCGCAACAGGTCCCCCGCCTCCTCCACGTCCCCGGCGCGCGGCGCTTCGGTCAAGGCCGCCAGAGCCAATTCGCGGATGTGCCGGTTGCTGCTGGAGTGCGCCCAGCTGTCCAGCCCGCCCTCCTCGTCCGTGAAGGCGGCCAGAGCCTGGCGGAAGGCCTCGCGCAGCAGCGGATGATGCAACTCGTCCAGGTCCAGGCTCTCCGCGATGAGTTCGCGCGACTCCCGGGAGCGCATGAAAAGTTCAAAAAGCAGCAGCTCGCGCCGCTGGTCGCGACTCAGGCTGCCGCGTTCCAGGCGCAGGGCCGCGCCGTCCTCCTCCACCGGGCTCTCGCAGGTCTGGGTGGCGCGGCGGGTCTGCTCGGCGGCCAGGCGCTCCACCTCGTGGACTGGAATGCCGCTGGCCCGGGCGATGCGCTGGAAGAGCTGGGACTTGTGCAGCAGGTCCTCCACCAGCCCGGCGGCGCCGGCCAGGTTCTGCACGAACTCGCGGAACTCCGTCGGTGTGGCCTGGTCCTGGCGCTGACGGAAGTGCTCGATGCGGTAGCGGAAGTAATCCTGCGCCTCGGCCAGGAGCTCCTTCATGGCGGGTGCGCCGGCACCGCGCACGAAGTCGTCGGGATCCTGTCCGGCGGGCAGACGGCAGACCCGCAGGTCCAGCCCCGCGCCGATCAGGCTGGCCGCGCCGCGAGCCATGGCCTCCTGGCCGGCGGAATCGCCGTCGTAGAGGAAGATCACGCGGTCGGCGAAGCGCTTGAGCAGGAGAGCCTGCTCGCCGGTGAGCGCCGTGCCCAGCGTGGCCGCGGCGTTGCGGATCCCGCCCTCCCAGAGCCCGATCAGGTCCAGATACCCCTCCACCAGGACGGCCGTGCGCTCCCGGCGGATCTCGTTCTTGTTCTCGTAAAGTCCGTAGAGCGTGCGCCCCTTGTGATACAACAGGGTCTCGGGGCTGTTGATGTACTTGGGCTGGTCGGGCGCCGCGTCGATCACCCGACCGCCAAACCCGATCACCGTGCCGCTGACGTTGCGGATGGGAAAGATCAGTCGGCCCCGGTAGCGGTCGTAGACGCGGCCGGTCTCTGCGCGCAGGCTGACGCCGGACTGCACGGCCAGCTCCTCGCCCAGCCCCAGCGTGCCCAGATATTCCAGCAGGGCGCGCCACTCGTCCGGGGCCCAGCCCAGCTGAAAGCGTTCCTGAGCCTCGCCGCCCAGCCCGCGTTTGGCCAGGTAGGCGGCCAGGGGTCCGGGCTGCCGCACCTGGAGCTGCAGGTTGCGCCGGAACCACTCCAGCGCCGTCCGATTGACGGTCTGCAGGCGGTCTTCCAGCGTCCGGGCCTCGGGCTCGCGCTCATCCTGGTCCGGCACGTAAATACCTGCCCGCTCCGCCAGCCGCCGGGCGGCCTGGGGAAAGGACAGGCCCTCGCTCTCCATCAGGAAGCCGATGGCGTTGCCGCCCTTGCCGCAGCCGAAGCACTTGTAGAGGCGCAGGGAGGGATTGACCGTGAAGGAGGGGGTCTTCTCCTGATGGAAGGGACAGAGACCCTTGAAGTGGGCGCCGGCGCGCTTCAGCGTCAGGTACTCGGAGACCAGATCGACGATGTCGACGGCGTCCAGCACCTGCTGGATCACGCTTTCGGGGATGCGTCCCACGGCGGCACTCCACTTCACCAGATCAAAACGTTCACCACAAAGGACACGAAGCTCGGAGAAGCACAGGAAGAAGGACGAAGGGCAGGATTGGCTCTCTGGACGTGTTGAGTTCAACCGGCATGGATGGTTTGAGTTCTCTCATCTCAGCTCAAACTTCGTGCGCTTCTTCCTTCATCGTGTTCTTCGTGGTGAGTTCTTTTGCCCATGTCAGACGTCGAGTTTGAGGATGGTGACGCCGTCGCCGCCCTCCTCGGGCTGGCCGTCGCGGTAGCTGAGCACGCGCGGATTGCCGCGCAGATGATCCTGCACCACCTGCCGCAGCACACCCGTGCCCTTGCCGTGCAGGATGGTGGCGAAGGGCAGGCCGCTCACCAGGCAGTCGTCCACGTAGGCGTCCAGCTCCACCAGCGCCTCGTCGGCGCTGCGGCCGCGCAGGTCCAGCCGCAGCCCGGGGTCGCTGGTGTGGATGCTCACGCCGCCCCGGCGCTCGCGCTCCCGGCGGTCCTCGGGGGGCAGCACCTCCAGCACGCGCCCGCGCTCCACGGAGAGCTTGAGGATCCCGGCCTCCACCTGCAGGCGCTCGCCGCCCTTCTCCACGCGCCGCACGATGGCCGGCGACTCCAGGTCGCGCAGCCGCACCCGGTCCCCCACCTTCAACACGCCCAGCTCCTGCGGGGCCACGGGACGCGGAGCCAGCTGCTGCTCGCTCTTCTGCAGAACCTCCAACCGCTCGGCGATGCGGTGTCGGCCGGCCTGGACCGTCTCCTTGGCGGCCACGCCCTGGCGGATCTCGCGCACCGTGTTCTCCACCAGCCGGCTGGCGCCCTTGACGATCTGCGCGGCCTCCGAGACGGCCTGGTGCTTCAGCTCCCGGGCCTCCTTCTGGGCGGCCTTGAGCTTCTCCTCGTAGCGCGCCACCAGCGAGTCCAGCTTGATCCGGCCCGCCTCCGCGGCCTGGCGCTCGCGCTCGGCCGTGGCCACGCGCGACTGCAGGTCGCCGATCAGCCGAGCAAGGTTCTTCTGTTCGCTGCCCATGTGGTGGCGGGCCCGATCCAGGAGGACGCGCGGCATGCCCATCCGCTGCAGGATCTCCAGCGCGTAACTGGAGCCCGGCACGCCCTGCACCAGCCGGAAGGTCGGCACGATGCGCTCCTCGTCGAAACTCATGCAGGCGTTCTGGAGGCCGGGTCGGTCGTGGGCGAAGGCCTTGAGCTGGCCCAGGTGCGTGCTCACCACGGTCAGGCCGGGACTGAGCAGCATGCGCTCCAGGAAGGACACGGCCACGGCGCTGCCCTCCTCCGGGTCCGTGCCCGAGCCCAGCTCGTCCACCAGGAAAAGGCCAGGCAGCGGCCCATGCTCGAGGATCACTTTCATCCGGGCCAGGTGGCTGGAATAGGTGGAGAGGTCGTTCTCGATGGACTGCTGGTCGCCGATGTCGGTCAACACCGTGGCCAGCAGCGGAATCTTCGTCCCCTCGCCGCAAGGCAGGGGCAGCCCCAGCCGGGGCAGCAGCGCGAACAGCCCGGCGGTCTTCATGGCCACGGTCTTGCCGCCGGCGTTGGGGCCTGAGATCAGCAGCACGCGGTCGCCGCCCGCCTCGCCCAGCCGGAGGTCCAGCGGCACCACGGCCAGATGCCGGGCCAACAGCGGATGCCGGCCCTGGACGATGACCAGCTCCACACCGGCCGAGATCTCCGGCACCCGCGCCTCCAGCCCGCGTCCCCAGCGGGCCCGGGCCTTCAGATGATCCAGCTCGAGCAGGATCTCCCAACTGGCGGACAGTTCCTCGCCCCGGGCGCGCAAAGCCTCGGAGAGGCCGCGCAGGATGCGCACCTCCTCCTGGCGGATCTCCACCTCCGTGCGGCTCAGCCGGGTGCGGATCTCCAGGCAGGCGGCGGGCTCCACGAAGAAGGTGCGGCCGCTCTGGCTCTGGTCCACCACCAGGCCCTGCACGCGGCCCAGAGCGCCCGAGTTGACGGGCAGCACGGGCCGGCCCTCGCGCCAGCCCAGCCCCGTGTCGCCCAGCAGGCCGCGAGCGCGCCAGTCCTGCTCCACGCGCTCCAGCTCCTTGCGCATGCGCTGTTCTTCGGAGCCGTAGAGCCGGCGCAGGCGGCGCAGTTCCGGCGAGGCGCCGTCCAGCAGGCTGCCGTCCTCGCCGATGGCGCGCAGGATGTCCGCCAGCTCGCGGCGAAACTCCGCCAGCCCGCCGCGCCACAGGGAGAGCCGCGGCGCGTGGGGGTCCGCCGCGGCGCCCGCCAGCTCGCCAGACAGCTCCAGCAACCCGGACAGCGCGCGCAGCTCCTCCCCTTCCAGCCAATCCGGGCTTTCCTGCAGCCGGCGCAGCGGCGCCTCGCCCTCGGCCAGGGCGCCCAGCGCGGGGGCCGTGCCCCGTTCCAGCAGGTCCAGCATCTCGGCCAGACAGGCCAGATCCTCGCGCAGGGCCTCCTCGTCCTCGTGCGGCCGGCCCTCGCGCAGCCGGCTGGCGGCCTCCGTGGTCACCGCGCCCTCGGCCACCCACTCGAGCAGGCGGTCGAGTTCCAGCACCTGCCGCGTGGCCGCGGGGATCAATTCCGCCGCAGGCCGCACGCCCTCCCGGCGGGAGCGGCTGCGGAAGGGGCGGCGGCCGGGCCGGCGCACCTCGTTGGTGGGGGATTCCGGGCTCATAGCCCAAACTGCCCGAAATGGTGCTCCAGGTGGCGGTCCTGGAGCGCCGCCCACTGCAGGCGCGTCAACGGACCGAAGAGCGGGTGCGTGTGCCGGGCCAGCGGATTGCCCAGCACGTCCCGGTGAAAGCGGCGCAACAGACCCTCCACGTGCGCTTTGGTCTCGGCGAAGCTGCGGCCGCCGGGTTCCAGGAACTCAGCCGTGGAGGGCAGGCCGTGGGGGATGGGCAGGGGCAGGCCGCCCAACAGCCGAGCCAGGGGAAAGACGAAGGCGGGCACGCGAGCCCGGGCCTGGCGCAGACCCAGGGCGATCTCCAGCGAGTTGCCCAAGTGCTCCAGCATGCGCAGCGCCGTGAACCGCCCCCAGCGCGGGCGGCTGTCTTCGTTCAGGGCGGCGAGGCGCTGGAGGGCCCGCTCCACGCGGGTGGAATCGATCAGACTCATGCTGGTAGATAGCATTGCCGGGCGGGGTGATCCACCGCCGCTGCCCGTCACGGGGCCCGCCGGGGCCGGTCCGGGCCGGCATTCGATACCCTGCCGGAGAAAGCGCTGAAATTTCCAGCGAATGAAAGTGGAGCTATCGAGAACTGAAAGCGCTGAATCTGATCCTTGATTCAGGCCCGGGAGCCCGGGCCGGCGGCGGAGCCGGGAGCTCAGGCTCCCGTCGCTGCGCCGCATCAGAAGGAGGACGTCATGGAAGTCCAGACCCAGGCTCCCGAACCCGGCGGACACGGGCCCGAGCGGATCCCGCCGGATTCTAGCCCGGCCGTCGCCGTCGGCACGGGCACACTGGAGGCCCTGCGCCAGGGACACTGGCAGGCCTACCTGAGCCTGCGGGACCGCCTGCAGGCCGCGCGGGACCTGCTGGAGATCCAGCATCTGCAGCAGGAGATGCTCGAGCTGAAACTGCGCCAGCAGCGCGAGGAGCTGGAGTGGTTGCGCGCCGACGCCCTCTCCCGGGGCGAGCTGGAGGACGCGACGCGCCTGGAGCAGGGGTTGGCCGCCCTGGAGCCCCGAGGAAATGATCACACACCCAGCACTGGAGGATCCGCCGTGAACAAGCTCTTGTTGTTGCTCTGCCTGGTCTGCGCCCTCGGGGGCCTGCTCCAGGCCGCTGAGCCCGTCCCAGCAGCCGAGCCCGCCGCCCTGGCCGAGCTGCGCAGCCGGCATGGACTCGCCCTTCGCACGCTCGAATCCGCCATCCGCGCCGCCGCCCCCGCCGAACGAGCGGAACTGGAGCGAAGCGTCGGAACGCTCAAACAGACCCAACGCCGGGAGTGGCTGACCCTGCGGCTGGAGCAGGAGATCGCCCGGGGCGACTTGGACAAGGTGGCCCGCCTGCGCCTGGAGCTGGAGCATGTGACACCGCCTCCGGCCCCCCCGGCCACGACATTCGTGACCCGTGACACCGACATCCCGCCCTTGGAGCAACCGAAGCCAGGAGTGGAACAATGAAACAGCATGTGTTGCTGGTGGCGGGACTGGCTCTGCTGGCCACGGCGGCGAACGCCCTGGACAACCGGTCCCTCAAGCCGCGTTTCCAGTTGCCCCGGGGCCAGTTCCTGGAGCTGACGAACCCGGCCGACGTCTACGTGGACCACGTGCGCGTGAAGTTCCGTGAGACGTCCCGGGTGCGGTTGCGCGACGGTGCGCCGGTCTCGCTGGAGGGCGAGGATCTCTCCCCCGTCAAGGCCTTTCTGGCCCGCCACCCGGAACTGCGTCTGCTGCGGCGCTGGACCCTCTCCGAGGAGGTGGTGGATGCTTATGTGGCCCGGGGCGAGGAGCGCTCCGGCCTGGATCTGGCGGACCTCAACAACTGGTACTCGCTGGAGCTGAAGGGGGACAACCGCGACCCCCAGGGCCTGCTCAAGGAGCTGCTGGCCCTGGAGCTGGTGGAAACCTGCCATTACCATCCGCGCCCGGCGGAGGCCACCTGCGGGCCGGACGTGGCGCCGCCCACGCCCGACTACAGCAGCCTGCAGGGCTACCGGGATCCTGCGCCCGTGGGCGTGGGCATCGACCATGCCTGGAGTCTGGATCCCGCCTACGGCAACGGCATCCCCAGCTACGACATCCAGGACGTGGAGCAATCCTGGTGCGTGGGCCACGAGGACATCGACAGCGACTTCACGGTCTACGACACCCAGGCCACCGAAGGGAACCACGGCCTGGCGGTGGTCTCCATCATGGGCGCCTGCGACAACGGCTTCGGCATCACCGGGTTGGTTCCCGAGGCCCGCTTCTCCGGCCGCAGTTGGCAATCCGACAGCGGCAGCTTCCCGGATGTCTCCAACACCCTGCTGAGCACCGGCCAGTGGCTGGACCCGGGCGAGATGTACCTGATCGAGATCCACGCCCACGGCCCGGGCCAAGGCACCACCTGCACCTGCAACTGCGACCAGTTCGAATACGTCGCCATGGAGTACTGGCAGGACAACTTCGACGTGATCCAGGCCAACACGGCCAACGGGCGCATCTGCGTGGAAGCGGCGGGCAACGGCAGCATGGACCTGGATGGGATCAGCTACAACGGCGCCTTCAACCGCTCCCTGCGCGACTCCGGCGCCCTGCTGGTGGGGGCCGCCGACAGCCCCCTGCCGCACAACGCCTCCTGCTGGACCAACCACGGCAGCCGGGTGGACTTCTTTGGCTGGGGTGATGGTGTCTGCGCCGCCGGGTATGGCGCATCCTTCGACCAGGATGGCTGCACCCAGGACTACACCCAATTCTTCAGCGGCACCTCCAGCGCCACGCCCATCGTGGCGGGGGCGGCGGCGAGCCTGGCTCTCATCCTGCGCAATCAGTCCGGCGAGTTTCCCACTCCCCTCGCGCTGCGCTCCATGCTGCAAGGGTATGGCACCCCGCAAGGGCCGGTGGATTCCCACAAGGAGATCGGCGTGATGCCCAACCTGGGTGGAATCGACGGCAACAACCTGCTTCCCGCCACCCCAGCGGGCTGGCACGGGCCCTTGGTGCCGGCCAACAGCATCGGCGCCCACCTCCCGGCGAACCTGCTGCCATCCCCAACCTACAACGCCCTGCGCCTCAACTGGTTTTATGACGCCCTGGCCGGAAGCACGGGCGGCGCCCACGCCCGCTTGTGGCGGGACGATGCCGAGCAGATGGTGGTCAGCACCCCCGATACGGAGGCCGGACAATTCGGTGACCGCAATGTCAGCCACACGGATGTGCGGGGCGGCCGCCACTATCTGCGCATGGCGCTGGACGTGTACGACGTGGTGGAGGAAGTCTGGGAAGGCGACAACAGCTACACGGAGTCCTTCTGCTGGGACGCGGTCCCGCTGGCCGACGGCGTGCCCGCCACCTTTTCTCGGGGGCCGCGCCCCAATCCGCAGGGATCCGTGGAGCAGGCCCTGGATGGGTACAGCAACGGCGGCAACTTCACCGGCTGGTGGGAGGCGTTCGGAGTCGTCTCCAGCGTGAACACGGACTACGACCTGCAGCTCTTCGACGAAGCGCCCACGTCCACCAGCGGCTGGACGGATCCCGTGGCCAGCTCCCAGCAGTCCCTGTACACGGACTTCGTAGGCTGCAACAACAACACGGGCGCCGACGCCGACTGGGTGGGGGTGATCAACCAGAGCGACGGCTCCGATGCCTACACGCTGGAAGGGCAGGGGTCGAGCTATGTGGGCGTGCCACCCTCCACCACCTCCACCATGGCCAGCGGTGAGCTGGCGGTGGGCGAGGTGCTGGACATCTTCGAGTTCCAGGCCGTCAACACCAATTCCATCACCTTCGAACTGACCGTGACGGATGGCATGGCCACGCCGGCCCTCTTTGTCTATCCTGCCTCCACGACGCTTTTCTCCCGTGCCACGGCGGCCCTGAGTCTGCTGCCCTCAGGGGGGAACGGAGGGGTGGGCGGCGTGTTCACTCCCGCGACACCCGGGTATCACGCCCTGGTGGTGTGCAAGAACCTGCGCTCGGAAGGACTCCACTCCGCCACGTACACCCTGACCTGGGGCCCCGCCCGGGGCGACCTGACCCACGCCACCCCCGCCGGCTGGAGCGGCTCCCTGGTCCCCCGCGTCTCTAGCGGCACCGTGGGCCAGCTGCCGTCCCTCCTTCTGCCCGGCACCACCGTGCTGGACGTGGGCTACGCCAACCTCGGCCCCGGCACCGTCTCCGCGGGCTTCAACCAGCGCTTCACTGTGGACGGCGTGACCGTGGAGACCAGCGCGGATCTTGCCGCCCTGGCCGCCGGGGCCTCCGCCCAGCGCACGGCCGTCTCACCGGGAACGCTAAAGGGCGGCCGCCACGAGATCGGCTCCCTGCTGGACTGCAACAACGAGAAGGCAGAGTCCCCGCCTGGCGGCGAGACCAACAACCGCGCCTACGTCCAGCATGTGTGGAGCGCGACGTCGCTGGCAGCCCACACGCCCCAGTCGCACAGCTCGGCGCCCAACTTCGAGAACCGCGACAACCCGTTCTACTCAAGTCAGCCCGGTGCCAACCAGGACGGTTACCGCTTCACCGTGAACGGCTGGACGGGCGTGGCCGCGCTGCCCGCCGTCGCCAACGCCGGCACCTGTGTTTACGGCTACACCTACGCCAGCAACAACTCCACCACGGGCTTCCTCAACCCGGCAGTCAGCTCGCTGAGTCCGGAGGGAAGTCTCTGCCTGGTGATGTTCAACGGCCACCAGAGCGGCGAGAATCAGGGCCGCAACGTGGGCGTGGCCAATTCCCAACCCTGGCCCGTTCAACCACCCAGCGGGACCTACACCATCCAGGCCGCGCCCGCACAGGGACTGCTGGAGGAGCTGGTCCCCCTCTCCGGCACGCTGGCCGGCAGCACGAGTACGGGGGGCCAGATCCTCCACGTCTACGAACTGGACCTGGCGGCGCGCGAACGCTGCTCCCTGAGCCTGGACAACCAGAGCGGCGTGCGGCTGGGCCTGGCGGTCTTTCCTCCCGGCGCGGCCTGCCTGGACAACGACGACGCGCTGCTCACCGCCAACCCTGGCCAGGCCGGCGCGGATGCGAGCGGGAGCTTCGTCGCATCGCTGGCCGGCCGCTACGGCGTGGCCGTCTACCGCTGCGAGTGGGACGACCTGGGTCCGGCGGCCGCCTACACCCTGATGCGCGGCCAGCGCGAGCCCGCCCAGCCGCTCATCGCCCAGTTCACGCCCGTGGACTTCGAGAACGGCCACGCCGTCATGCACCTGGAAATCACCCCCGTCATTGTGGATGTGAACGGCAATCCCCTCGTCGTGGACGCCTACAAGCTCTACGTGGACGACGACCCGTGGCTGGGCTCGCCCCAGGTGGCCACCATGACGACCACCAGCATGGACCTCTACTTCCACAACATCGGCATGCCCACCCGGGCCTTCCTGCGGGTCACCGCCGTGGACGAGAATGGCGTCGTGCTGGCGGACAGCCGGCCGGAGCTGCCGCTTCCCGCCCAGGCCAGCGCCGCCCCCACCGGGTGGGTGGTTCCGCACACCGGCAGCCAGGCCGTGGAAGACGAGCATCGATGATTACGGGGGAGGAGGGGCGTCGGTCGAATCACGTGGCTGGCGCCCCCTGCTTCGCCCACAACCCAGGAGGAGTCATGATCCGCACCCTTTGCCTGTCCCTGCTGTTGCTCCTCGGCTTGTTCCGGGTCGCGGCGGCAGACGCGGACCAACCCGGCGCCGGCAACGTTCCGACGCCCGGCCTTGTGACACAGGCCGCGCCGCCCGCCCCGCCGGACGCCGCCACCCAGGCCCACCGACTGGCCATGGCGACCCTCTTGGGCGAGCGCCAGGCCTACAGCGCGGGCTTTGACTGGAACGCCTCCGGCGATCGCGTCGCCCTGAAGCGCCAGTTCGGCGCGCAGATGCGGGCCTTCGATCTGCGGGAGCTGGAGCTGAGGCGTGACTGGTACCAGGCCCTGGGGCAGAGTGAGCTGCTGGCCCGCATCCAGGCCCGCATCGAACGCCTCACCCAACCCCGCCCCGCGCTGCCGGAGCTGGAGGCAAGCGAGTCCGCCCCGCCGGTGTCCCCGGATCTGGAACCGGAGGTGATCCAATGAAGCACGCCCTGCTCACGCTCTGCCTGTTCGGCCTCCTCGTCCCGGTCGTTGGCACTGCCGAGGAGCGCCGGGAGGACACGGCCACCTATCGCGTCAGCGAGCCCGACACGCCGACCCTGCTGTCTGTCCCTGTGGAAGTGCTTCGACAGTCACCAGCTGCCCGTGTCACGACCCCGACCGCCCTGGCCGAGCTCCGCTCCCGGCACCAGGCCGACACCGCGGCCCTGGAGCGCGCCTTGCTGGCGACCGACGACCAGGACGAGCGCGCCGCTCTGGAGCGGCAAGCCGCCGCCCTCAAACTGACCCAGCGCCGCGAGGAGCTGGAGTGGCGCCGCTCCGACGCCCTGGCGCGTGGCGCTGCCGCGACCGTCGCCCGGCTCGACGAAGCCCTGCGCGAACTGGAGCCCAGGCCGCTGCCCGCCGCCACCACCTGTGTGCCGCGTGATCCACTCAGCGGCCAGGCCCTGGTCGGCCGCACGGAAGGAGGCGCCCAGTGAACAAGCTCAGCCTGGGCGGCCTGTTGACGGCCGTCCTGACGGGACTCCTGGTCCCCAACGCGCACGCGCTGCGCAACCTCGCGCTGAAGCAGCAGGGCGAGTTGCCCCGCGACCAGTACCTGAACCTCGTCGATCCCAACCGCGTCCGGCTGGATCAGCTGCTGGTCAAGTTCGTGGAGGACACGCGCGTGCGTCTGCGCGGCGAGCAGCTGGTCTCGCTGGAGGGTCGCAGCTTGACGGCCGTGGACGCCTTCCTGAAGGCGCACCCGGAAGTGCAGGTGGCGCGCCTCTTCGACGTGCTGGACGAGCCGGCGCTGGACGCCTACGTGGCTCGGGGCGAGGCGCTCAGCGGCTGGGACGTGGCCGACCTGAACAACTGGTATCTGCTGACCATCGCGGGGCGCAATGACGATCCCAAGGGCCTGCTCGAAGAGGTGCTCAAACTCGATCTGGTGCAGACGGGCTACTTCGAGCCCATCACCCTGCCCACCGTCTGCGGCAGCGATCCCGCACCCGCGACACCGAACTATGAAGCCAGCCAGGGCTACCGCGACGCGGCGCCGAATGGTGTTGACATCAACTATGCGTGGGCCCATTCCAGCGCCGGCGACGGCGTCGAGAGCTACTGGTTCCAGGACCTGGAGGAAGGCTGGTGCGAGGACCACGAGGACTTCGACACGTTCACCATCTGCAACGGCGCTGATTCCACGGATCCGTCCTGGTACGACCACGGCACGGCCGCCTGTTCCATCGTGGGCGCCTGTGACGACAACAAGGGAGTCACCGGCCTGGTGCCCGAGGTCCGCCTGACGGGTCGCGTCTGCAACAACCACAGCTCGGTGGAGGCCGCGATCCTGGCCACCGGCGATTACCTGGTCACCGGCGAAACCTACATGATCGAGTTCGCCGCCTGGGGCCCCAGTCAGGGCACGACCTGTGTCTGCAACTGCGGGCAATTCGAGACGATTCCGATGGAGTACTGGAGCGGAAACTTCGACGCGATCCTGGCCAACAGCACCAACGGCCGCATCTGTCTGGCAGGCTCGGCCAATGGCAGCATGGACCTGGACTGGGCCGGCTACGGCGGCGCCTTCAACCGCTCCGTGCGCGACAGTCAGGCGATTCTGGTGGGTGCCGCGTCCTCCGACGCGACCCACGACCCGGAGTGCTGGACCAACCACGGCAGCCGCGTGGACCTCTACAGCTGGGGAAGCAACGTCTACGCCGCCGGCTACGGCTGGGCCGTCAACCCGGCGGGCTGCGAGCAGGATTACACGAATGCCTTCAGCGGCACGTCCAGCGCGGTGGCCATCGCGGCGGGAACGGCGATCAGCCTCAACCTGATCCACCACCAACAGGAAGGAACCTACGCGTCGCCGCTGACGCTGCGCTCCCGCCTGCAGACCAACGGCACACCTCAGGCCACGAACCCGACGCATGAAATCGGCCTCCAGCCCAATCTCAAGGGCGTCTTGGCCCCGGACCTGGCGCCTTACGCACCCGGCGGCTGGGCCGACACCATCGTGCCCTCCTCGGTGACGGGGACCAACACGCTGCCGGCAAGCCTGATGCCGGCCCCAGCCAACACCTATGTCGACTGGTCCTGGGTGAACTGGAGCCGCTACGGCAGCGCCGAACCCGCCCTCACCCATCTCTATCTGGACGATGTCCCCGTGGCGTCGGCGTCCATCGACCTGGGGCCATTCAGCGCCACATTCTCTCCGGACTACTCCCTGGATGTCCGTGGCGGTTTGCACTACCTGGCGCAACGGTGCGACCCGCTGGGCGGGACGGATGAAAGCGTGGAAGGCAACAACTTCGACGCGATCCCCTACTGCTGGGAACCCGTGATGCTGGCCGCGAACACGCCCATGGACTTCACGCGCGGCCCGAGGATGTATCCGGAAGGCGCCGGCGCGGCCGCCCTGGACGGGTTCAGCAACGGGGGCGACTACTCGGGCTACTGGGAGGTGTTCGGCGTGATGCCGGAGACGGACGCGGACTACGACATCTGGCTCTTTAACGCGGACCCCACCCCCACCAGCGGCTGGACAAGCCCGGTGGCCATGTCCAGCGGCATCACCACGGTGGACTTCGTGGGCTGCAACAACAACGTCCTCAGCAACGGCGACTACGCCGGTGTCGTGAACTACAGCGACTCGAGCCAGGGCTACACGGTGGAGGGCGACCACTCGAGCTATCTGGGCGCGCCGCCTTCCGTCCCCACCGTCGCCGCCAACGGATCGCTCTGGTTTGGCGAGATCCTCGATGTCTACGAATTCAACGTCACCAGCCTGACACCTTTCCACATCGCGCTGGGCGTGGAAGGGTACGGCGGGTCGGCGGACCTGGCGGCCTATGTCTACGGTCCGGCGACGACCTATTTCAGCCGCAGCAACGCCGCCTGGTCGCTCAACTCCGTCGGACCCGGCGAAAACGAGCACGGGGTCTTCACCCCCACGGCCACGGGATTCCACGCGCTGGTGATCTGCAAGAACCTGCGCACGGACCTGGACAACTACGCGTACTACGCGATCTCCTGGGGACCGCCCACGGGCGACCTGACGCATCATACGCTGCCCGGCTGGAGCGCGCCCGTGGTGGCGCGCAACAGCGGCGGTGCCGTGGGCGTGCTGCCCGCCATCCTGAACGAGGGCGCCAGCCTGGGCGACGCCGGCCTGCTCAACGCCGGCTCCGGCACCATGGCCGGCGGCAGCAACCTGACCTTGTCCCTGGACGGCCCGCTGGTCCACACGAGCGGCGATTTCAACGCGCTGGTGTCGGGCGCAACGGGCAACATCTCCGGCCGCTCCATCGGCACGGTCAAAGGCGGGCGCCACACGTTGACTTCCCAACTGGACTACCTGGGCGAAGTCCAGGAGGAGCTGCCCTACGGCGAGAGCAACAACCTCCGCTACGACCAGTATGTCTGGGCGCCCTACGCCCTGACCAACAACGTCTCGGTCACGCGCTCGGCGGCTCCCAACTTCAGCCAATCCGGAGAGCCGGGCCAGGGCAGCTTCCTCAACTGGAGCCAGGACGGCTATCTCTACTCCACGAACGGCTGGACGGGCGTCGCCAGCATTCCCACCGACCCGGCGATGCAGCACGACATGCAGGGCTACGACAGCGCCTCCACCGATCCCCTGACGGCCATGTCCCAACCTGTGCTGTCCGAGTACGCCGAACCCGGCGGCATCACGCTGGTGATGGCCAACGGCAACGTGGTGGGCAACGGCGTGCCGCTGAATGCCGGCGTGATGAACAACTGGGCCTGGCCCTACGTCACGCCCACGGGCAGTTACGTGGTGCAGGCCGCCAGCCGGGCCGCCACGCTGACCCCTGGAGTGGTTCGCAACACCTCGCTCACGGCCACGCAGATCCTGCGCTGCTACGACATCGAGCTGGAGGCCGGCGTGAGCTATCCGCTCCGCCTGATCAATAACTCGAGCGTGAATCTTGGGGTGGCGATCTTCTCCGCCGGCGTGGACTTCACGGCGTTGAATCAGGCGCTGGTGGAATTCAACAGCGGCGGCGCAGGCGACGACGAGATCGACTTTTTCACCACAACGAGCGCCGGGCGGCACGGCGTGGCCGTCTACCGCAGCGGCAGCGCCGACCTGGGCCCCAGCGCGTCCTTCCAGCTAACCATCGGCAGCCGCCAACCCGCCGCCGTCACCGGCCTGGAGCTGCACATGGTGGACGTCGACGGCACGGACGACTACGTCACGTTCTATCTGGACTGGGACGACGTGAGCACCGACGGCAACGGCAATCCGCTGGGCGTGGACGTGTACAACTGCTACTACCGACGGGACATCGACGAGCCCTGGACCCAGTTCGATTCGCCCGTTCTCAGCCAGACCGACATCTGGGGCGCGGGCCTGACCATCCGGCCGCAGTGTTTCTTCATGGTCACGGCCCTGGACGTGGACGGCATCCTGCTGGGCAGCAGCCACCAGTTGGAGATTTCCACCGTCACCACCCCTTCGACGCCGCTCTTCCTCAATGGAGAGGGGACTCCGGGACTCTGGCGCGTGGGCGCCGCGCCGCCGGAGGCGGGCCGCTGATCCTGCGGCCGACTGCGAGGAAGCGAGCCATGATGCGCAGGGCGCCTTGCCGGGGGGCGGCGTCCTGAAGAGCGCCGGTCCGTGCATGCGGGCCGGCGCTTCGCCATTCATAGCGCGACGCAATGGTCCGACAGCGGACCGTTGTATCACGACCGATCACGCCGGGGATCCGGCCCGCCTGGCAACAGAAAAACAAGTTCAAACGGGCGTGTTTCGGCGTTTTCCTGTTTGATCCCTGCTTGCGGCCCCGTAGGTTGTGCCCCACTTCTTCGACCGTTCCCGTCCTACATCCGTGGGGATGGAATGGTCCGGAAGCGTCGGTCCCCCAGCCGACCCAACACAGCAATTGAATCACACAGCAACCTGCCGTGGGCCCCGCGTGGCGCCTGCGGTCAACTTCAGGAGACCCCATGAAGCACGCACCTTGGATGGTGGGCGTTGTGGTCCTGGCCGTCAGCGGAGCCGCCTGGGCGGCTGAGAGCGCGGCCACGTTGGACCCCACCGCCCCCGGAACCCGCGTCTTGGACGCAAAGGCCACACCCGTGGTCGCCGCCGTCGCCGAACGGCCGGCGGATGCCCCCCACCGTCAGGCCATCACGGCCCTGCAGCAGGAGCGCCAGGCTTTCGTCCAGTCCTTTGACTGGAGCGCGGGCGAGCGCGAGTCCCTGCGCGGAGCCTTCCAGGCCGCCATGGAGCGCTTCGAGATCCGCGAGCTGGAGCTGCGCCGCGACTGGTACCAGGCCACGGGCCAGACCGACCTGCTCGCCCGCACCCAGTCCAGCCTGGAGAAGCGCCTGCAGCCCGCCCGCGCGCTGCCCGAGATCGGCGGCGAGCGCCGGACCGCCGTGCAGCCCCTGACCCCGGAGGAGTCGAAATGAGCAAGTTGATCCTATTGAGCCTGGTGCTGGCCTCGTGGTCGGGCACCGTCCTGGCCGCCGGGGACGAATCCCCCGAGCGTCGCGTGGACACCGAGACCTATCAGATGCTGGCGCCCACCCAGCCCGCATCGGGCGGATCGGTGGATGCCCAGGCCGTCGCCGGGCGTGCCCAGCAGGCGCAGGCCGACGGCCCCCTGGCCGAGCTGCGCAGCCGCCACCAGAGCGAGTACGCGGCCCTGCTGCAGACGCTCGCCGGCGCCCGCGACAACGCGGAGCGGGACGCGCTGGAGTTGCAGGCCAGCCAGTTGAAGGCCCGCCAGGCTCGCGAGGAGCTGGAGTGGCTGCGCTCGGAGGCCGTGCTGAAGGGCAACACCTCCGCGGTGGACCGCCTGGACGCGGCCCTGCTGGACCTGCAGCCCAAGACCGCCCCGGTGGCCACGAGCTTCGTGCCCCGTGACACGGTCACGGGCGTCGCGCTGGACGGCCGGACGGGGGGTGCGAAATGAGGAAGCTTCTTCTCAGCGGCCTGCTGGCCGCCGCGACCATCGGCCTGCTGGCCGGCAACGCCCACGCGCTGCGCAATCTCTCCCTGCGGCAGATGGGTGAACTGCCCCGCGACCAGTTCGTCGAACTGATCGACCCCGACATGGTCTACCTGGACAAGCTGGTGGTGCAATTCAGCGAAGACACGCGCGTGCGCCTGCAGGGCGAGCGACTGGTCTCGCTGGAGGGTCGGAACCTCGGCGGTGTGGAGGCCTTCCTGAAGGCGCACCCGGACATCGTCGTCTCCCGCGTCTTCGAAAGCATGAGCGTGGATGAGCTGGATGCCTACGTGGAGCGCGGCGAGCGCCTCTCCGGCATCGACGTGGCCGACCTGAACAACTTCTACCTGTTCACGTTGAAGGGCGGCAACCGCGACGCCAAGGGCCTGCTGACGGAGCTGCTCAAGCAGCCCCTCGTCCAGACCGCCTACTACGAGCCCATCGCCACCCCGGCGATCTGCGGCAGCGATCCGGCGCCGGCCACGCCCAACTACGTGCCCAGCCAGGACTACCGCGAGGCCGCGCCCACGGGCGTGGACATCGATTACGCCTGGGCCTTTGACCCCACCTACGGCAAGGGTCTGGGCTCCTATTGGTTCCAGGATCTGGAGTGGGGCTGGACGGAGACCCACGAGGACTTCGGCAACGTTCTGATCACCAACGGACCGGACAGCGCCACGCCGGACTTCTACAACCACGGCACGGCGGTGATGTCCATCGTGGGCGCCTGCGACGACGGCAAGGGCGTCAGCGGCCTGGTGCCCAACACGCGCCTCACGGCCCGCGTGGTGAGCAACCACGCCACCACGGCGGACGCGCTGATCGCCATCGGCAGCCAGCTCCTCACGGGCGAGACCTACCTGATCGAGATGCACGCCGGCGGCCCCAACCCCGGTTGGGCCTGCGTGTGCAATTGCAGCCAGTTCACCTACATCGCGATGGAGTACTGGGTGGCCAACTTCAACGCCATCCTGGCCAACTCCACCAACGGCAAGACCTGCATCGAGGCCGCCGGCAACGGCAGCATGGACCTCGACTGGGCCGGCTACGGCGGCGCCTTCGATCTGGGCGTGCGCGACAGCGGCGCCATCGTGGTGGGTGCCGGCACCTCGGGCAGCGTGCACAACCCCGAGTGCTGGACCAACCACGGCAGCCGCGTCAGTGCCCAGGGCTGGGGTGACGGCGTCTACGCCGCCGGCTATGGCGACGTCTTCAATCCGGCCGGCATTGACCAGGATTACACGGCCTCGTTCAGTGGGACCTCCAGCGCCAGCCCCATCGTGACCGGCGCGGCCATCTCGCTGGCGTTGATCCATCGCTATCAGAACGGCAGCTACATGAGCCCGTGGGATGTGCGCAGCCGGCTGACCATCAACGGCACGCCCCAGGGTCCCACCGACACCTGGAAGGAAATCAACGCCCTGCCCAACATGAAGGGCATCCTGGCCCCGGACCTGACCGCTTACAATCCCGGTTGGGACGCCGTCATCGTGCCTTCCGACGTGGGTGGCACCACGGTCTTGCCGGCCAACCTGCCGCCGGCCCCCGCCACCACCTACTTCGACTGGGCCTGGGTGAACTGGAGCCACTACGCCACCATCGGCGCTTATGAGAACTACCTGCTCCAGGACGACGCCGTGGTGGCCGTCAATGGTATCGGCAGCCACCCCAAGTTCTGGTACTACACCACGGGCGACTTCGGGATGGCCGTCCGCGGCGGCTTGCACTACCTGCGCTTGTACAACGACCAATCCGGCGTGGTGGATGAGAGCATCGAGACCAACAACAACAGCACCATCGCCTATCGCTGGGATCCGATGGTGCTGGCCTCCGATGTGCCCCAGACCTACAGCCGCGGCCCGAAACGCAATCCGCAGGGCTACAGCTACGCGGCCCTGGACGGCTATGGCAACGGTGGCTGGGGCGGCTGGTGGGACATCACCGGCGTGATGCCCTCCGTGGGCGCCGACTATGACATCCAGCTGTTCAACACCGACCCCACGCCCACCACGGGCTGGACCGGCGCCTTGGCCGGCTCCGCGGGCGTGAGCACCGTGGACTTCGTCGGTTCCAACAACAACGCGGTGGGCGACGCGGACTTCTACGGCATAATCAACTACTCCGACACCGGCGAGAACTACACCGTTGAGCACGAAGCCTCCACGGGCATCGGTTCGCCGCCGGCCGTTCCCACGCTGATCTCCACCAACCAGCTTCTTAGCGGGGAGATCCTCGACGTCTTCGAGATGTACGTGGACGATCTGGAGCCCATCCGCTTCGCACTGGACCTCACCTACGGCAACGCCGACGTGGCCGTCTTCGTGTTCGGTCCTTCCTCCACCTACTTCGGGCGCGGCTCCGCCCTGTGGACGCTCAACGCAGCCGGCAACGGCGGCGATGAAGTGGGCCTCTTCACGCCTCCGGCAACGGGCTGGCACGGTATCGTGATCTGCAAGAACCTGGTCACGCAGCTGAATGAGGAAGCCTACTACGACTTCTACTGGGGTCCGCCCGCGGGTGACCTGACCTCCTACACCCCGGCCGGCTGGACCGGACCCGTGGTGGCCCGCAACAGCGGCGTGGGCCCCGTCGGTGTGTTGCCCACTGTGTTGAATGAAGGCAGCTCGGTGCTGGACGCCGGCGTGGCGAACGTAGGCAGCGGCGACACGCCGGCCGGCCCCGACAACAACATGACCGTGGACGGCATCGTCGCCGCCACCGCCGGTCCCTACGGCAGCCTGTGGCCCGGCTTCGCCGGTTACCTCTCCGAGTGGCCCATTGGCACGGTGAAGGGCGGACGCCACGAAGTGGGCTCCATCGAGGACGCGTACTACGAGGTGGCCGAGGAGCTGCCCGGCGGCGAGTCCAACAACGTCACGTATGCGCAGTACGCCTGGGCCCCCCACGCGCTGGCCGGCCTGACTCCCGAGTCGCGCTCGGCGGCTCCCAACTGGGCCAACTTCAACAACCCCGCCTACTGGTCCCTGCCCGGCTTCAACCAGGACGGCTACGTGCTCACGGCCGTGTACTGGAGCGGCGTGGCGGCCATGCCCACGGACCCCGCGGAGCAGCTGAATGTCCACGCCTACGACAACGCGGACAACAACTCCAACACGGCGCTCCTCTATCCCGTGGAGTCCAACTACACGGCCCCCGGCGAGATCAGCTTCACCCTGGCCAACGGCAACGTGCTGGGTTACGGCAGCACGCACAACGTGGGCGTGACCAACAACCTGGCCTATCCCTACGTGATCCCCGCGGCGCCCTACACGGTGCAGCAGAGCCAGTGGCAGGGCGACCTGCAGCAGGGCACGATGTTCCACAACACCCTGACTTCCGGCGCGGGCGGTGGGCAGATCCTGCACACCTATGACGTCTACCTGCAGGGCGGCCAGAGCTATCCGATCCAGCTCTTCAACAATTCCAGCGTTGACCTGGGCGTGGCGATCTTCACGGCCGGGGACAACTACGCGCCCCTGAGCAGCGCCGAAGGCCTGTTCAACGTCAACGGCCCCACGGGCTCCGAGAGCGGCACCTTCACGGCCAGCGCCACGGGTTGGCACGGCGTGGCGGTCTACCGCACGCGTTCCACCGACCTGGGTCCCGATGCTCCCTACGGCATCGTGGTGGGCAGCTGGGCGCCGCAGCCGATCCTCGATCTGTCCATCATCATGACGGACACGGACGGCACGGATGACGTCCTCGGGTTCGCGCTGGATTGGAGCGACGTCGTGTACGACACGAACTTCTATCCGCTGGCCGTGGACCACTACAACTGCTACTACTCGTCGAGCCCCTACGCGGGCTGGATGCAGTTCGCCGTCGAGTACACCAGCCAGACCGGCCCCTGGGGCATCTGGATCGGCGGCGACCCCGACTTCTACTTCATGGTGACGGCCGTGGACGAGAACGGCATGTTGCTGGCCAGCTCCCGGCCCTTCCAGGGACCGCTGGGCGGCCCGGTGGAGACTCCCACCTCGCGTATTCTCGGTCTGCCGTCCGGCATCAGCCAGCCGGCCGTGGGGACTGACCGCTAGTCGCCACTCGCATTTCTGACCGCCAAGCGGCCCGTGTCACCCGACACGGGCCGCTTTCTCATAGTTCGGGTTTGGTATTCATATTTATGCGCCCCTAAAGCGAACTAAGTTTATGTTTTGATATTAGGCCAGCTTCGCGTAGGTTCGCCCGTCTGCCTGGCAGGCACGCTTGGAGCCGGGACCCGGTCCCTCCGCCGGACAACACAGCACAACACCAGAACGCCCATTGCCGCACGCCACCTGGTCGTGGGGCCAACCACAGGAGAGATCATGAAGCACGCCACTTGGCTGGCGGGCCTGCTGGTTCTGTCCACGGGGGTCGCGCACGCCGCGACCCGCGCGACCGTGGACGCGCAGCTCGTCCCAGCCCCTTCCTCCGACACGCCCGTCGTGGCGCTGGAGGCAACGTCGCTGGCCGCGCCCCATCGGCAGGCCATCACCACCCTCCACGCCGAGCGCCAGGCCTTTGTCCAGGCCTTCGACTGGCAGGCCGGCGAGAGCCAGGCCCTGCGGCGCGAGTTCAACGCGGCCCTGGCGCGCTTCGACCTGCGCGAACTGGAGCTGAAGCGCGACTGGTACGCGGCCAGCGGCCAGACGGACCTGTTGGCCCGCACGGAGGAGGCCCTGGCCAAGCGGCTGCAGCCCGCCTCCGCCCAGCCCGAGATCGTCACCGAGCGCCTGCCCCAGCCGGTGGCCCCGAGCCCGGAGGCGACCCGATGAACAAGCGACTCACAATCGTTCTGGCGCTGGCCCTGACCGGCGCGGCCTTCGCCGCGGAAAGTGAGACCACGGAGCGCCGCGTGGACACGGAGACTTACGAGATCCTGAGGACGTCCCAGCCCGCCACGGGGGGCGCCGTCGTCGCTCTGCCCGGGAGCGCGGCTGAGTACGGGCTGGCCCCGGCCCCGACCGGTCCCCTGGCCGAGCTGCGGGCCCGCCAGCTGGCGGAGTTCCAGTCCCTGGCCGCCTCGCTTGGCGCTGCCGACAACCAAGCCCGCGAGGCGCTGGAGGATCGGCTGCGCGACCTGAAGCTCCGCCACTCCCGCGAAGAGTTGGAGTTCCTGCGCCAGGACGCACTGAGCCGGGGTGACGCGGCCTACGCCGCCCGCCTGGACGAGGCCCTGGGCAACCTGACGCCCAGGCCCGCACCCGCGCCCACCACCTTCGTGCCCCGTGATCCGGCCACCGGCCGCGCCCTGGACGGCACGGAAGGAGGCGCCCGATGAACAAGCTCCTGACCCTTTCCCTGACGGGCCTGTGTCTCACAGGCCTGCTGGCCCCCACGGCCCACGCCCTGCGCAATCTCTCCCTGCGACAAATGGGCGAGCTGCCCCGCGACCAGTTCGTGGACCTGATCGACCCGGACCTCTACCGCACCGACAAGCTCATCGTCCAGTTCAGCGAGGACACGCGCGTGCGCCTGCAGGGCGGGCGGCTGGTCTCGCTGGAAGGCCGGAGCATGGCCGGCGTGGAGAGCTTCCTCAAGACACATCCCGAGATCGAGCTCTCCCGCGTCTTCCAGAGCATGTCTGTGGAGGAGCTGGACGCCTACGTGGAGCGCGGCGAGCGCCTCTCCGGCATCGACGTGGCTGACCTCAACAACTTCTACCTGTTCACGCTGAAGGGCGGCAACCGCGACGCCAAGGGCCTGCTGATGGAGCTGCTCAAGCAGTCCGTCGTCCAGACGGCCTACTACGAGGCCATTCCCTCCCCGGCCGTGTGCGGGACGGATCCCACCCCGACCACGCCCAACTGGACCGCCAGCCAGGACTACCGCGAGGCGGCCCCCACAGGCGTGGACATCAACTATGCCTGGACCTATGACCCTGTCAACGGCAGGGGTCTGCCCAGCTACTGGTTCCAGGATCTGGAGTGGGGCTGGACGGAGACCCATGAGGATTACAGCTCCCTGACCATCAACAGCGGCCCGGACAGCACGAATCCGGACTTCTACAACCACGGCACGGCGGTGGTCTCCATCGTGGGCGCCTGCGAAGACAGCAAGGGCGTCACCGGCCTGGTCCCCTTGACGCACCTTACGGCCCGCGTGGTGTCGGGTCACGCCAGCACGGCGGACGCGCTCATCGCCATCGGCAGCCAACTGATGACCGGCGAGACCTACTTGATCGAGATGCACGCCGGCGGCCCCAATCCCGGCTGGACCTGCGTGTGCAACTGCGGCCAGTTCACCTACATCGCCATTGAGTATTGGACGGCGGAGTTCAACGCCATCCTGGCCAACTCGACCAACGGTCGCACCTGCATCGAGGCGGCGGGTAACGGCAGCATGGACCTGGACTGGGCCGGCTACGGCGGCGCCTTCGATCTGGGCGTGCGCGACAGCGGGGCGATCGTCGTGGGCGCCGGCACCTCGGGCAGCGTGCACAACCCCGAGTGCTGGACCAACCACGGCACGCGCATCAGCGCCCAGGGCTGGGGCGACGGCGTCTACGCCGCGGGCTACGGCGATCTCTTCAACCAGACCGGCGGCGACCAGGACTACACGGCGGGCTTCAGCGGCACCTCCAGCGCCAGTCCCATCGTCACGGGCGCGGCCATCAGCCTGGCGCTCATCCACCGCTACCAGCATGGCGCCTACCTGAGCCCCTGGGACCTGCGCAGCCGCCTGACCACCAACGGCACGCCCCAGGGTCCCACGGACACCTGGAAGGAGATCAATGTCCTGCCCAACCTGAAGGGCATCCTGGCCCCGGATCTGCAACCCTACAATCCGGGCTGGGCGGACATCATCGTGCCTTCCGATGTGAGCGGCACCAACACCTTGCCGGCCGCCCTGCCGCCGGCGCCGGCCACCACCTACCTCGACTGGGCCTGGATCAATGCCGGCCGGTACGGCGCCGCGACCCCCGCCCGCGCCTACCTCTACCGGGACGACGTCATGGTGGCTTACGGCGTGAACGGCACGTTGAACCCCTGGACGACCAGCAACATCAGCGACCACCAGACCACGGTCCGCGGCGGCTTGCACTACCTGCGCAACACGCTGGACGCCACCTCTCTGGTGGACGAGAGCGTGGAGAGCAACAACACGACGGTCATCGGCTACCGCTGGGAGCCCACGGCGCTGGCCTCCAATACGCCGCAGACCTTCAGCCGGGGGCCGCTCAAGAGCCCGGAAGGCTACTCCTTCAACGCCCTGGACGGCTACGGAAACGGCGGGGCGCCGGGCTGGTGGGACGTGACCGGCGTGATGCCGTCCGGCACCGGAGATTACGACATCCGCCTCTACAACACGGATCCCACCCCCACCTCCGGCTGGACGGCCACGGTGGCTTCCTCGGCCGGCGTGTCCACCACGGACTTCGTGGGCCACAACCGCAACGGCGGCACCACGGCCAACTTCGTGGGCGTGGTGAACTACGCCGACAGCGCGGAGGACTACACGGTGGAACGCGAAGCCTCCACGGGCGTGGGCAATCCTCCCGCCGTCCAGGCGCTGCTCTCCGCCAATGCCCTCGCTGCCGGCGAGATCCTCGACGTGTTCGAGCTCAACCTTCTCAACCTGAACCCCGTGCGCTTCGTCCTGGACATCACGGCGGGCGACGCCGACGTGGCCCTGTTCGTCTTCGGCCCCAGCGCCACCAGTTTCTCCCGCTCCGGTGCGCTGTGGACCCTGAACGCGGCGGGCGACGGCGGCGACGAGGCCGGCACCTTCACGCCCACGGCCACGGGCTGGCACGGCCTGGTGGTGTGCAAGAACCTGGCCAACCAGTTGGCGGAAAGCGCCACCTACAACCTCTACTGGGGACCGCCCACGGGCGACCTCACATCGGCGCTGCCGGCCGGTTGGACGGCCCCCGTGGTGGTGCGCAACAGCGGGACCATCGGCGTGTTGCCCGCGGTCCTGACCGAGGGCACGACCTTGTGTGACGCCGGCGTGGCCAACATCGGCAGCGGAGCCACCCCCGCCGGCCCCAACAACTCCATGACCCTGGACGGCGTCACCGTCGCGACCAGCAGCGATTACGGCACCCTGCCCAGCGGCTGGAGCGGCTATCTGTCCAGCCGATCCCTGGGCACGGTGAAGGGCGGCCGCCACGAGGTGGGTTCCATCGAAGACGCGAACAGCGAGCTGGCCGAGGAACTGCCGGGGGGCGAGGACAACAACCGCACCTACGCGCAGTACGCCTGGGCGCCCCACGTCCTGGTGGCGGGCACCCAGGAGTCGCGAACGGCAGCGCCCAACTTCGTCAACCCCCAGAACCCGGACTACTGGAGCCTGCCCGCCTGGAACCAGGACGGCTATCGCCTGACCACCAGCTACTGGAGCGCCGTGGCGGCCATGCCCACCCATGCGGAGGGCTATCTGGTCAGCTTCCTGTTTGACAACGCCGACACCGATCCCACCACCTCGTACCTGTATCCGATGGTGTCCCACTATCCTGCTTACGGCGAGATCAGCCTGGTGGCCGCCAACGGCAACAGCATCGGCAACGGCCAGCTGCGGAACACGAGCGTGACCAACGGCTGGGCCTATCCCTCCTTCAGCAGCGAGCCCTACACGGTGCAGGAGGCCGTCAACTCAGGCGACATGACTCATGGGGTCGTATACGCCGGCACCTTGGACGCCGGAGCGGGGGGCGGGCAGCTCGTGCACATGCGCGACATCCAACTGTTCGCCGGGCAGAGTTACCCCGTCCACCTGTTCAACAACTCCTCCGTGGATCTGGGTGTGGCCATTTTCCCGGCCTCGCTGAGCTACGCCTCGCTGCCCGGCGCCGGCGCCGTGTACAACTCGGGCGGTTCGACCGTCGACGAGGAAGGGGTGTTCACCGCGGCCACGACGGGCTGGCACGGATTGGCCGTCTACCGGACCCGCTACTCGGACCTGGGTCCGGCCGCGGACTACCGCCTCGTGGTGGGCACGTGGGGACCGGCGCCCGTCACCAACCTGAGCGTCGTGGTGACCGACACCAACACCGAGGACGACGGCCGCATCACCTGCCACCTGGACTGGGACGATGTGACCACGGACACGAACGGCAATCCGCTGGTCGTGGATTCCTACAACTGCTACTACAATCTGGGTGGCTACGACGGGTGGACCCACTTCTTCCAAACCGCCGTCAGCGAAACCATCGACTTCTACCCGCTGGTCTCGGACTACCCGGTCTTCACCTTCAAGGTGACCGCCACTGACGAGAACGGCATGCTGCTGGGCAGCAGCGGTCCCATCCAGGTACCCATGAGCGGAACCGCGACGCCGATGACCCGCGCGTTGGTCTTTCCCAACGGCGCGCAACCGCTGATCATCGCCCCTGCGGAAGTCGGCCGGTAGCCGGACACACCTTCCACCAACCAACCAAACGGCCCGTGTCACACGACGCGGGCCGTTTTCTCGTCGCACGGCAAGGGGGCTTCAAGGGAGCAGCAGGAGCAGGCCGCCCATGGCCAGCAGGATCCAGACCGGCACGGACAGGCGCCAGGCCAGGGGGGCCTGGTGCAGCTCCATGTAGCGCTCGGAGATGATCAGGCCTTTGAGGGCGGCCAGCGTCCACAACAGCTCCGGCCGGCCGGCCGCGCCCGCCGCCATGCCAGCCAGCACCAGCAGGCCCAGCAGCAGCCAGAGCCCGAGCGGGAAGTCGCGCAGGGCCTTCACGGGCGGCCTCCGCCCAGGTAGACCAGGGGAAAGAGCACGAGCCAGACCAGATCCACCATGTGCCAGTACGCGGCGGCGGCCTGCCAGGCGGAGAGGCGCTCCGCCGCGGGCCGCTCCCGCCCGGCGCGGCGGCGGGCCCAGAGCAGCAGGGCCATCCCCAGCCAGACGTGGGCCAGATGGATAAAGCAGAGGAAGAAGTAGAAGAAGTGGAAGGTGGAGCTGGACAGGTGCCGTCCCTGGGCGAACAGGCCGGCGAACTCCGTCAGCTTGACGGCGCTGAAGGCCAGGCCCGTGATCGCGGCGGCAGAAAACCACTGCCCCGCGGCTCGTCCGTTTTGCGCACCATCCGCCTCCAGCCGACGCACGCCCGCCAGGGCCAGCGCCCCGCCCGTGAGCAGGACCAGCGTGTTGAGCAGGCCCAGTCCCGGGTGCAGGTCCGACCGCCCGGCGGCGAATCCCGCGGGATCGCCGCGCTCCAACCAGGCGAACACCAGGAAGAACAGCAGAAAGGTGACCAGCTCGGCGAAGATGAACACCCACATGGCCTTGTCGCCGGGCACGTCGTGGTCGTGTGTCACCATCCGGGCGGAGGGCCGGCTCATACGGAGAGTCGCCCGTAGATGGTGGTGAGCAGGTCCGGCAACTCGGCGGGCCGGCGCAGCAGCTGCCAGTGTCCGTCCCCCAGCATGCTGGGCAGGGCCGCGCGGGCGCGCGGATCCAGCGCCAGGGCGTGGGTGTGCACGCCGCGGCTGCGGGCCTCGCGCAGGGCGTGGCGCACGTCGGCCATGCCGTGGCGGCCTTCGTAGCGGTCGAAATCCGTCGGACGCCCGTCGGTGATCACCAGCAGCAGGCGCCGCCGCGAGGCCACCGCGGCCAGACGGTCCGTCGCATAGCGCAGGGCCGGCCCCATGCGCGTGTAGCCCTCCGGCTGCAGGCCCCCCAGCCGCGCACGGCCCAGGCTCCAGTCCCCGCCCCGCTCGTGCACGCGCCAGACGCGGCAGTGGTGGCGCGTGCGGGAGTGGAAGGCCAGAATCTCCAGCTCCTCCCCCAGCCGGCGCATCACCTCGCCCAGCACGAGCGCGGCGTCCTTGCAGAGGTCCAGCACGCGCCGCTCGCCCACCCAGGCGTCGCTGGAAAGGGAGACGTCCAGCAGCAGGGTCAAGGCCAGATCCGGCCGCTTGCGCCGGTCCTGCACGTACCAGCGCCCCGCCGCGTCGTGCCCGGCGCGCAGGGAGCCGGCGTCCTCGGCGTAGGCGTCCGTGTCCAACTGCTCGCCGTCCTCCTGCCGCGGCACGGGCTCCGGGCGCTCGCGTTCGCGCTCCAGCACGCGCTGCAGCCGGCGGATCTGGGGTTCCAGTTCCGGGAGGCGGCCCGCCGCCCAGCCGGCGTCCGTGGCGCGGGGCTGCGCCGGGAAAACGCGACACCAGGCCTCGCGGTGGCGCCCGCTCCGCTGGTCCCACTCCGGGTAGGGCAGACCGCCCTCTGCCTCCTCGTCCGCCACGTCGGGGATGCCCGGATCCAGCCGCAGGTCGGCGCGCAGGATGCTCTGGGCCGCCTCGCCGCCGCGGATCACGTGGCGCAGATCCACCTCCTGCAGCGCCTCCAGTTGGTCCTGCAACTCGTCCTCGCCATCGGTCTGGCGCGTGCCGCCGCGGTACTCGTCGGCGGTCTGGACCTTCTCGAAGATGTGCTGAAGCACCTGCTCCTGCAGATCCTTGCCGGAGAGCCGGACCTGTTCGATGTCGGTCCGCGCCGGCATTTCGACCTCGGTGCCGGTGGAACTCTCCGGCTGCTGCAGGTCCGCCGGGATGCCCAGTCCTCCCGCCACGGCGGCCACCGCCAGCCATTCCGGCCAGCAGGAGAGGGGCGGCGACTCTGCCGGAAGCACGGTCAGACCGCCCAGCCGCCGACGCCATTTGTCCTGCAGCCAGGGCTGACCGCCGGCCAGGGCCAGTTGCCGCAATTCTTCCACCACCCGGGCAGCCTCCGGCAGCCGGTCCAATTCCGGCCGGGTGGCCCGCGCCCGCGCCTCGCTCCGCTCCAGCAGCGGACGCGCGCCCGGCCACTCGTCCAGCAGCTCCCGCCGGGCCTCGGCGGCCCGCCGCAGGCTGTCCAGCAGCAGGAGTCCGGGCGCCTGGGAGTCGGGCAGATCCTCCCGGGCCAGCATCTGGGCGCCCAGCAGGCTGAAGGCGAGCAGCGAGTCCAGCGCCGCGTCCGCGTCTTCCACCTGGGGCAGAAAAGCGGGCAGCACGAGGCCTTCCGGCTGCAAACCGCCGCAGCCCTGCGCCGTGGCCAACCGGCAGGGCCAGCCGGCCAGCAGTTGGACTGGTAGAAGCAGGCGGGGCAGCAGCAGGCTCGTGTCGTAGCCGGGATCCGGCCTGACCGGCGCGGATCGCCAACGGCGCCAGAGGGCGCGCAGGCCCGTGAAGAGCCGCTCCTCCCAGTCCAGCTCGAGGCTGGGAGGGCGGGATGCGCGGGGGGGCGCGTTCATCTCAGAAGGCCAGGCGCACCAGGTCGCGCAGGGAGCGCAACAAGTCGGGGTCGTCGCTGAGGGGCTCCACCAGCGCCGTGTCACAAGCCAATCGCGGCGGCATGCCCGCCTGGATCAGCCGCGCGGCGTTCACCAGCAGCCGGGTGGAGGCCGGCTCGGCGAAACCCAGCTCCTTCAGTCCGCGCAGTTTGCCGCCCAGTACGGCCAGGCGCTTGGCCTGGGCGGCCTCGATCCCCGTCTCGCCCGCCAGGATGCGCGCCTCGGCCTCGGCGTCGGGGTAGTCGAAACTGATGCCCAGGAAACGCTGCCGCGTGCTGGGTTTCAGTTCCTTCAGGCCGCGCGTGTAGCCGGGGTTGAAACTGACCACCAGCATGAAGCCGTCCTCCGCCTCCACCTCCTCGTCGTGGCGCTCCACGAACAGGCGGCGGCGGTGGTCGCTGAGCGGATGCAGGGCGGTGATCACGTCCGGGCGGGCTTCGATCAATTCATCCAGGTAGAGGATGGCCCCCTGGCGCAGCGCGCGGGTGGCCGGGCCGTCCTGCCAGACCGTCTCGCCGCCGCGAATCAGCCAGCGACCCAGCAGATCCGTCACGCTGGTGTCGTCGTGGCAGCAGACCGTGACCAGCGGGCGGCCCAGACGGGCGGCCATGTGCTCCACCAGCCGGGTCTTGCCGCAACCGGTGGGGCCCTTCAACATCAGGGGCAGACGGTTCTGGAAGGCGATCTCGAAGACCTCGCACTCGCGCCCGGTGGGGTGATACCAGGGCAGCGACTCATGGACAGCCAGGGGCAACATGGTGCTTCCTTTCCCTCCGGCAGCGGCCGAAGCGCTTCAAGCGACGCGCCGGGAGCGGCGCCGCCCGCAGGCGACGCCGGCCTCCCGCGCACTCAGGAGTTGGAGTCCAACTCGGGGGCGCCCACCTGCTCGTCCTTGGGCAACCCGTAGCGGATGAAGTTCCAGATGAAGAGGCCGATGCCCACGCTGAACAGCGTGGCCGCCAGCACCAGACCGAGGAAGTGCACGTGCAGCGCCTCCTGCACCTCGAGAAAGTCCATGCCCACGAGGCGCTCCAGATAGACCTGGGCCACGCCGGCCACGCCGAAGGCGCCGGTCATCCCGATCATGCCGATGTTGCTCGTCCAGAAGGCCCAGTCGGGGATCCAGCCGTCGAAGAGTCGGCGTCCGGTCAGCTGCGGCATGGCGTAGGTGATCATCCCCAGCACCAGCATGGCGTAGGCGCC
The DNA here is from genome assembly GCA_041675285.1 of Candidatus Delongbacteria bacterium. Lineage (NCBI taxonomy): Bacteria > Candidatus Delongiibacteriota > Candidatus Delongbacteria bacterium. The sequence continues at coordinate 242,370 of JBAYTZ010000003.1, read as the reverse complement.
CCAGAAAGCCAGGTGCCCGTGCATGGCCACCACCAGCGTGCCGTGGGTGTAGGCGTTGACCTGGGGCAGCGTGTGGGCGAAGCCCAGAAAGCCCGCGCCCACGAAACTCATGATGCCCGTGCCCACGCTCCAGAACAGCGCGATGCGGTTGGGATGCTTGCGCCCGCCGCGCCGGCTGAGGGCCACGGTCCAGAGGGCCATGCCCAGGAAGGCCAGCGGTTCCAGCGCGGAGAACACGCCGCCGACGATGAGCCAGTATTTGGGCGCGCCCATCCAATAGTAGTGGTGGCCCGTGCCCAGGATGCCGGAGAGGAAGGTGAGCCCGACGATGATGTAGAGCCACTTCTCCACCACTTCGCGGTCCACGCCGGTGAGCTTGATCAGCAGGTAGGCGAGGATGGAGCCCATGATCAGCTCCCAGACGCCTTCCACCCACAGGTGCACGACCCACCAGCGGAAGTAGCTGTCGAGGACGTGGTTCTGGAAGGTCCACATTCCGGGCAGGTAGAGCAGGGCCGCCGAGAGCAGGCCGCCGAACAGCACCAGGCCGGTGGTGGTGAAGCGCCGTCCCTTCCACACCGTCATGCCGATCACGAAGAGGAACAGCAGCACGTCCGCCACCACCAGGTAGTCCAGCGGCCGCGGGATTTCCAGGAACTTGCGGCCCTCCCACCAGCCCACGTGGAAGCCGGCGATGGCCACCAGCCCGACGATCACCAGCGCGGCCCACTGGATCACGGCCAGCTTGACGCTCCACAACTCGCGCTCCGCCTCTTCCGGCAGGATGTAGTACGCGGCGCCCATGAAGCCCGTCAGCAGCCAGACCACCAGCAGGTTGGTGTGCACGGCGCGCGCCGTGTTGAAGGGGATGAGGTCGTGCAGCCCGTCCAGCCCCATGTGGGCGAAGCCCATGATGAAGCCGTAGACCAGCTGCAGCGCCAGCAGGGCCATGCTGGTGGCGAAGAAGAGGTAGGCCACCTGTTGCGATTTGTACTTCACTGGGCGACTCCTTCACTGCTGCGCGTGGCCCGCGCCGCCGCCTCGCGCAAGGGCGGGGCGAAGGGGAAGCCGTTGGTGTCCACCTGGCCCATCCAGCGCAGGTAGGCGATGAGATCCGTGATCTCCTCCTCGCTGAAGTCGTACTGGACCATCTTGCGCCGGCCCGGGTAGAAGGCCTGCGGATTGCGCAGGAACCCGCGCACCCAGTTCTCGTCGCGGCGCTCCAGCACCTGGGTCAGCTCCGGGGCGTAGTAGGCGCCCTCGCCCAGGATGGTGTGGCAGCCCATGCAATTCTTCTTGTCCCAGATCATCCTCCCGCGCAGCACGCTGGCGTCCAGCGAGGCTTCCACGGTGCGGGTCGGCGTCTGGCGGATGGTGTCCACCGTCAACCCCAGGAAGACCAGACTGAACAGGGCGGTGCCGCCCAGGAAGAAGAGCTTGGCTTGGCTTTTGGACAGCATGCCCACTCCTCCGCTCTTTATAAGATATCAGGACATTCATATCCGATTCAAGGGCAAGATAGGAGGACTGATTTAGGATATCAAGGTCCGGAAGGATAATTTGGCGGCGTCAGGCAGGCCCAAAGCGGAGGATGAATGATCTCCCAGACAGCGGAATATGCGTTGAGGGCCATGGTTTTCCTGGCCGAGAACCCGGATGCGGCCCATCCCGTGCCGCGCATCGCCGAGCACACCCAGGTGCCGGCGGGCTATCTGTCCAAGGTGTTGCAGGCGCTGGCGCGCGCCGGGTTGGTGAGCTCCCAGCGCGGGCTGGGCGGCGGTTTCCGGCTCAGCCGCACCGTGGCGGAAATCAGCCTGCTGGACGTGGTGAACAGCGTGTCGCCCATCCAGCGCATCACCTGTTGCCCGCTGGGCCTGGCGCATCACACGGAGCGGCTCTGCGCCCTCCACCACCGGCTGGATGAGGCCATCGGCCTCTTCGAAACCAGCTTCCGTGACACGCGCCTGTCCGATCTGCTGGCCGGCAATCCGGGACAGACGTTCCGGCTGGCGGAGTGAGGGCGGGCCCACGCCCGTCATCCCCCGGCTTGACCGGGGGATCCCTTCCCCCTAAGGGGAAGCCCGACTCCCTTCCCCCTGCAAGGGGGAAGGTTAGGATGGGGGTTCACCGCGTCTTGCTCATCTGTCGGACGCCTTGATTTCCACCTTTCTGCTGGCGCCAGAAAGGTGGAGCCAAAGAGGCGCTTTTTCTCAACGGCCAGAGTCAGGCCACCTCGCGGTGGCCTTCCGCTGGCCGCAGTTTGGGCTTCCTGCAACCGTGTAGTTGGTTCGCGCTTTGCGCTTCACCCAGGTTCTGGTTCAGCGCTGCGCGCTTCACCTCACTCAACCACGGACTTCCACCATCTCATGTCTTCACTGTGACCCTGTGCCTCTGTGGTGAAGAGTCGGCCGAACTACTCGGGCAGGATGGCCCGCACTCGATAGTAGCGCTCGGCGTCCGCGCGCACGCCCTCCCAGTGCTGTCTCACGAAGGCGCCGCTCCCGTCCGGCGTGAATCCGGCGTAGGGTTCCTGGCTGCTCTCCAGAACGTAGCCCGCCACACCCAGCACGGGAGTCCAATAGATCCGCACTACGTCTGCATCCCCGTGGATGTAGCTGATCTCCGGCGGCGCGTCCTGCCGCAGGTACGGCGCGAAGATCACCTCGTCATTCGGGTTGCCCTCTTCGTTATCGCGGATCACAGCGTCGATGCCCGCCTGCGTGTAGACGCCCCAGTCGTTGTAACACGCCTGGATGACGTTGTTGGAGCTGTTGTAGAGCTGGTAAGGCCCCAGGTTGCCCGCGATGGTGTTGCCACCGCCCATGGTGTCCAGCAAGTCCCCCAGCATGGGCTGGCCGCCGTCGACGATGCGCACCCCTTCGGTGGTGTTGTTGGTGAACACGCAGTCCTCCACCAGGGGCGCGCTCCACGTGACCTCCAGCCCGGCCGTGGAGGAGAACTCGCTGCGGCAATCACGCAGGACGGCCTCCGTGGCATACCAACTGCGGATGTTGCCGCCCAGCGAGCCGCCGTAGTACACCTCCACGTGGTCCAGCCAGGCGCGGGCGTCGTTCCCACCGTAGCCGCTCAGGAGCACCCCGTTCCAGTCGCCGGGGGCTGGGGACGTGGCAACGCCGTCGGCGTTGGTGTCCCCGCCGCAGCTGTCGTCTCGCAGCGAGCTGAGCACGATGGGATCCGCCTCCGCGCCCGTCGCGATCAGGTAGCCCAGCACCTCGAAAGTGGAGGCGGGTTCGCCCTTGAGGACGGATCCGGGCACCAGGACCAGCGTGTCCCCGGTGCTGACAGAGAGGTCGCCGGACAGCACCAAGGGCAGATCGTGGGTGGGTCCCAGGGTCAGGTTGGCGGCGGTCTGGCACCCTTGCAGTTTCAGTCCGTTGAGACCGTTGCCGGAGCCCGTGCAGCCGCGCATCTCGCCCAGCGTGGAGTTGATGAAGTGAGCCGCGGCGGCGCCGTTCCCCGTGAAGGAGCAGTCCAGCAGGTCGGCGGCCTGGGTTCCCGTGGCATAGGCGCCGTTGCGCAAGTTGCCGGTGAAGGCGCAGGACTCCAGCACGGGCCGGCAGGTCGTGGTACGGATGCCGTCCACGGCGCTCCCGTGGAAGGTGCTGTGGTCGACCCGGGCCTCGTCGCAGTAGCTGAAGTTCAGGATGCAGTCGTCCGCAGATGCCGAGCTGCCGCCGTAGCCCAGCCAGGCGTGGTCCAGGTGGACGATGCCCTGGGCCCCGCTGTAGCCGTTGCACCTGATCTCGTACCAGTCGCCGGGCGCCGGACCGGTGGCGGTGCCGTTGTTGTTGGCGTCGCCGCCGTGGCCGTCGTCGTGGATGGAGGTGAACACCACCAGGCTGTCCGGTGTGCCCAGCCCGATCAGGCTGCCCTGCACCTCCAGGCTGGAGGCGGACTGTCCCTTGACCACGGCGCCAGGCCCCAGGGTCAGGCTGGCCCCGTTGGCCACCATCAATTGGCCGGAGACGACGTAGGCGAACCCGTCGGCGTTGGCCTCCCAGCGCACCGGTGCGTTCACATCCGCCGTGTTGAAATGGATGGCGTTGACGGCGTTTCCGCTGCCGCTGTTGCCGCCGTACGAGGCGGCGTCGGCGTCCACATAGGCCGCGCTGCCGCCGTTGCCCGTGAACACGCAGTCGTGGATGGGGCCGCTGAGTCCGCTGGCGCCCAGCAGGCCATGGCTCGTGTTGCCGAGGAAGGAGCAGGAACGGAACTCCGGCGCGCAGACGAACACCCTCGCGCCGGACTGAGCGCTGGACTCCAGGGAGCAGTGGGAGACGTGGGTGGAGTCTGCGTAGCTGAGGGCCAGGCAGGCGTCGGCCTGGCCGGTGGAGTTCCCGCCGTAGCAGACGCGGGCGTGGTCCATCGCCAGCACGCCGGCGTTGCCGCTGTAGCCGTTCACGAAGATGCCGCGCCAGTCGCCGGGGGCGGGGCTGGTGGCGGCGCCGTTGCTGTTGCTGTCCCCGTCCACGCTGTCATCGTGGACGGAGGTGAGCACCACCAGGCTGTCCGGCGCGCCCTGCACGAGCAGCGTCCCGGTCACGGTCAGCTCGGCGGCGGCCAGCACCTTGATCCGCACGCCGGCCCCCAGGGTGTACGTGCGGCCGTTCGCCACCTCCGTGCCGGCCAGCAGGCCCCAGGGCAGGCCGGGCTCGTTGGCGGACAGCCTGTGGCCGTCGGCCACGTCGCCGCTGAAGGCCAGCAGGTTGGTGCCGTTGCCGCTGCCGCTGTTCCCGCCGCCGCTGCCCATGTTGATGCCGGACAAGTAGGCTGCGTAGAGCCCGTTGTCCGTGAAGGTGCAGGCGCGGATGGTCGGCGTGCCGCCCGTGGTGCCCGAGAGGCCGTGCTCCAGATTGGACTGGAAGGCGCAGGCTTCCAGCAGCGGGCTGGCGGCGGCGAGGCGCAGGCCGTTTTTGAGACTCTGGGAGAAGCGGCAATTCCGCAACTCCGCGCTGTCCGGGTAATTGAGGAATAGGTTGGAGTTGGGGTTGCCGCTGGCCACCTGCCCGCCGTAGCGGAAGATGCAGTGCTCCAGCAGGGCCGAGCCCGTGGCCGTGCTGTAGCCGTTGATCTCCATCCCGCGCCAGTCGCCCGGCGCGGGCACGCCGTCGGAGCCGCTGATCGCCTCGCCCACGCTGTCGTCGTCGCGGCTGGTCCAGATGATGGGCTGGCTCTCTGTGCCCACTGCCACCAGCGCGCCGTCGATGTCCACCACGCGGGAGGCCAGCACCTTGACGATCACGCCGGGCTCCAGCGTAAGGGTGGTGCCCGCGGCCACGGTCAGATTGCCGCTGACGTAGTAGGTGCCGGCGCTCCAGGTCTGGCCGCCCACGGCGCCGGTCTTGGTGGTGTAGGCCAGGGTGGGGGTCGCCGCCAGACAACCCAGGAACAGGGCGAAACCCGCCGCTACGCTGCGCATGATGCCTCCGTCCAATTGCATGCCATGTGTGAGAGTTTTGACAAGCAAACGGCGTGCCTCGCCCAGGCGTGCGCAGCCGGGCCGGTTTGGCTTTGTTTTCATTGGATTTGGCTTGGGGTGCGGGACCAAATGTGAACGAATCATGTTCAGGGAGCCGGAATCTGCACACCGCTCCCCGGCGTGTGCTGCGCCGAAGCTGGCCTGCCGTGGAAGACGGAGTGCCTGTTCCATGGAGCCCGTGAACACGAAGACTCGAAGGCCCGAAGCGGATGCCGGGCGGGTTGGGGTGGATCTTCAACACAGAGGCACAGAGGCACAGAGGCACAGTAAGTCCGTAAGACCTGAGACAGCGAGAGTCAGCGATTGAGTGAGGTGAAGCGCGCAGTGCTGAACAAGGAAATGGGTGAAGCCGTCAGGCGAACCACCTACACGGAATCAGGACTTGCACCGCTCGGCCGTCTGTCTGACGGCGGCCGCGAGGCCGCCTAGTTACGGCCGCAGAGAAAAAGCGCCTCTTTGGCTCCACCTTTCTGGCGCCAGCAGAAAGGTGGAAAACACAGAACCGCAGAGATGACTGGGGCGCGAAGAACCCCCATCCTAACCTTCCCCCTTGCAGGGGGAAGGGACTCGGGCATTCTCTCGCAGGGGGAAGGGACGGCTCCGGAAGACGATTGAATCAGGGGGTCTGGGGGAAGAACTCCTCCAGCATTCCCGTGACACAACGCTCCAATTCCTCAATCCCCGCCCGGTATTCCTCCAGGGGCGCCTTGACGAAGTCGTAGAGCCCGGCGTCGTCGCGGTAGCGCTCCTCGGGGTGCCACTCCGTCACCACGTGGATGCCGTGGCTGACCAGGTCCGTGTCGCCGCCCAGCTCCAGCCGCACGATCTCGCGATGCGCCTGCTCCATGCACACGACCAGTTGCGCTTCGCGCAGAAGGAAGTAGCTCAGCGGCCGGCTGCGATAAGATTCCAGATCGCCGCCGCGCTCGGCCAGCAGCTGGCGCGTAAAGGGCGCCGCCGGCTCGCCCGTGATCCGCAGCGTGCCGCAGCTCTCGCAGAGTACGTCCGTGCGGCCCCGGGCGGTCAGCCAGAGCCGCGCCAGCTCCATGGCGGCCGGGCTGCGGCAGATGTTCCCCGAGCAGACGAAGAGCAGGCGGGTCGGGGCCAGCGGATCGACAGGCATGGTCACTCCTGCAGCATGCGGTCCAGACTCTCGCCGGCGGGAATCCAGGCGGCCAGCGCGCGCCAGGGGATCAGGATCTCGAAGGCGCCTTCGGCGCGGCTGCCGGCCTCGTAGAGGTTCAGCACGTAGAGCAGACCCAGTGCGGTGGGCGCCGCGTCCTGCAGGCGACGGGCATCCAGGGCTTCCCAGCGGCCCTCCAGCACGGCGGAGGCGCCCAGCAGGCGCAGCTGGCCCTCGATCTGCCGGTTCAGCTCGTTGCGCAGCTCGCGGTTCCACTTCAGCAGATCCGCCAGGGTGACGGGCTTGAGCTTGCCCTTGTGCCAGGCCAGGATGCGGAAGTGCGTGTTCTCGTCGCCGTGGGCGGCGCCCGCGCTGTAGGTGTAGTACGTGTCACGCAGCACGACCAGCTCGGGCGAGCCCCAGACCAGGAACATCCGCCCTTCCTCGACGAAGACCGGCCCGGCCGAACCCGCCACCACGGGGTCCGTCTCCGCCGCCACGCTGAGCGCGCCCGCCAGGCGGGACTGGGCGTTCTCCTGCAGCAGCGTGGTGAGCGGACCACTCCAGCCCGTGGGGGAATCGAAGCCGTGGAAGAGGATGCGCACCTCCACGTCCGGACGGTTCACCACCAGCGAATCGATCCGCTGTCTGCAGGGATAGACCTGCAGCTGCGCGGGCAGACTGCCCGGGCAGGCCAGCGTCAGCGCCAGCAGCAGCGGCGCGAACCACCTCCCAACCGTGAAGCGCATCCGCTCCTCCCGCTCAGTTGCCCGTGTCCGACTCTGCCCGGCCCGCCCCGCGCGCCGCGCAGCGCGCCCCCAGCCAGGCCGCCGTGGCGATGCCCGCCAGATCCGCCACGGCGAACCAGAGCGGATGCGGCAGCAGGCGCAGATTGGAGACCGCCCCGCTCAACATGACCAGCCCCACCACCAGGCCCAGCCAGAGGGGTCGCTCCGGCCCCAGCCGCACCGCCGTCCAGGCGCCGCCGCCGGCGCCCGCCAGGTGGGCCAGCAGCACGGCCAGGAGCATGGCCGTGGTGGGTGCGGCGGGCAGCGCGCCCGTCGGGGGGAACAGCGCGTGGCCCAGCAACTCGCCGGCCACGGTCAGCACCATGGCGACCAGCGCGCCGCCCAGCAGGGCGAGGATCAGGCGGGGCGAGAATTTCATCGGATTCCTTTCTGCCGGGGCCGGCCCGGCCGGGTTCGTCAATCCAGCAGGTCGCGCAGCTCCAACAGCAGACGCATGGCGTCCAGCGGGGTCATGCGCTCCAGGTCCGCGGCGCGCAGGCGCTCGCGCAGGTCCTGGTCCGGCGCCGCGAACAGCGCCAGCTGGGCGGCCCGGGGCGGCACCTCGGCGACTCTGGGCAGGCGCTGCAGCGTGGGCGTCAGGTCCGCCGCGTACTCGTGGCTCTCCAGCTGGGCCAGCACCTCCCGGGCGCGGCGCAGCACGTCCCGGGGCAGGCCGGCCATCCGGGCCACGTCGATGCCGTAGCTGTGGCTGCAGCCGCCGGGCTGGATGCGCCGCGTGAACACGATGCGCTCGCCGAACTGCCGCACTTCGATGTTGGCGTTGCGCAGGCGCGGCAGGCTCTGCTCCAGATCCACCAGCTCGTGGTAGTGCGTGGCGAACAGCGTCAGCGGCCGGCGCCCGGGCGCCTCGTGCAGGTGCTCGGTGATCGCCCAGGCCAGGCTCAGCCCGTCGAAGGTGGAGGTGCCGCGGCCCACCTCGTCCAGCAACACCAGGCTGCGGTCCGTGGCGTGGTTGAGGATGAAGGCGGTCTCCTGCATCTCCACCAGGAAGGTGGATTCGCCGCGAGCCAGGTTGTCGCTGGCCCCCACCCGGGTGAAGATCTGGTCGCGCAGCGGCACGGTGGCCTGTTCCGCCGGCACGTGGGAGCCCATGTGGGCCAGCAGCGTGATCAGCCCCACCATGCGCAAGTACGTGCTCTTGCCCGCCATGTTGGGGCCGGTGAGCAGCAGGATCTGCTCGCGCTCCGTGGACAGGGTGACGTCGTTGGGCACGAAGCGCTCGCCGGGCGGCAGCACGGCCTCGATCACCGGATGGCGCGCCTGGCGCAGGTGCAGCTCGCCCGCGGCCACGACCTCCGGGCGGTGCCAGTCGTGCCGGTTGGCCAGCTCGGCCAGGCAGGCCAGCAGATCCAGCTCGGCCAGGGCGCGGGCATTCTGCTGCAGGGGCGCGAAGAAAGGCCGCAGCCAGTCCGCCAACTCGCGGAACAGCCGCTCCTCCAGCTCCAGCGCGCGCTCCTCGGCGTGCAGGACCTTGTCCTCGTAGGTCTTCAGGTCGTCCGTGATGTAGCGCTCGGCGCCCACCAGGGTCTGGCGGCGCTGGTAGCGGTCGGGCACGCGGTCCAGGTTGGAGCGCGAGATCTCGATGTGGTAGCCAAAGACCTTGTTGTAGCGGACCTTGAGCGAGCCGATCCCCGTAGCCTCGCGCTCGCGCTGCTCGAAGGACTTGAGCCAGTCGCGGCCGTGGGTGAGGATCTCGCGCAGCTCGTCGAGTTCGGCGCTGACGCCCTCGCGGATCAGCCGGCCCTGGCTGACGGAGAGCGGCGGGCTGTCCACCAAGGTCTGGTGGATGCGGCTGAGCACGTCGGGCAGCGGTTGCAGTTCGCCCGCCAGCCGCAGCAGACGCGGCGCGGGGGCGTCGGCCAGCACGCCCTGCAGCCCGGGCACCACGGCCAGACCGCCCGCCAGCGCGCGCAGGTCGCGGCCGTTGGCCTTGCCTGCCGAGAGGCGCCCCACCAGACGCTCCAGATCACCCACGCCGCTCAGCTGCGCGCGCACGCGTTCGCTGCGGCGCTCCGTGCGCAGGGCGCCGACGGCCTCTTGGCGCGAGTGGATCTCCGCCAGCTCGCCGGGCACGGACCAGAGCCAGGAGCGCAGCAGGCGCCGGCCCAGCACGGTGACGTTGTGGTCCAGCACGGAGAGCAGGGTGGGGCCCTGCTCGTCTCCGGACAGGCTGCGCACTAGTTCCAGGTTGCGGCGGGTGGCCGGGTCCAGCAGCAGGCTGCCGCCCAGCTCGTGCCGCGCAGGCAGGCTGAAGTGTTCAAGCGGCGAGCGCAGGTTCTCCCGCGCGTAGCCCAGCAGGGCGGCGGCGCAGGCCGCGGCCACGGGCAGGTCGTCCAGCCCGAAGCCCTTCAGGCTGGCCGTGCCGTAGTGTTCCTTCAGGTCGCGCTGGGCGACGTTTGGGTCGAAGAACCAGTCCTCGAGTTTGGTCAGCACGGCGCTGCCGGCCAGCGCGGCCAGCTCGCGCCCGCGTCCGGCGGGCTCGTCCCGGGCCAACGAGCGCGGCAGCAGGATCTCCGCCGGCTCCAGGCCCGCCAGCAGCAGGCGCAGGTTCTCCGGGCTGAACTGCCCGGCGCGGAACTCGCCGGTGGTCACGTCGGCCCAGGCCAGCGCCCAGCCCGGACCGGCCTCCGCCAGCGCGGCCAGGTAGTTGTTGCGGGCCATCCCCAGCACGCCGTCGTTGAAACTCGTGCCGGCGGTGATCACCTCCACCACATCCCGGCGTACCAGGCCCTTGGCTTTTTTGGGATCCTCCACCTGCTCGCAGACGGCCACGCGATAGCCGGCCTTGACCATCTTGGCCAGGTGGGGTTCCAGGGCGTGGTAAGGGAAGCCCGCCAGCGGCACGTCCAGCCCGCCCTGCTGGCCGCGGCTGGTCAGGGTCAGCCCCAGCACCTCGTGGGCGATGCGGGCGTCCTCGAAGAACATCTCGTAGAAGTCGCCCATGCGGTAGAACAGCACGTGGCCGGGATGGCGCTGCTTGATCTCGTGATACTGGCGCAGCATGGGCGTGCCGTCGGCCGGGCGGGCCTGGGGAGTGGGATCGGCGGGTGCGGGGTTGTCCAGCTGGTCCATGGATTCCATCTGTGTTGCGGCGGTCTGTCGGGTCGCGCTACTTCGCGGCGGCCTCCAGCAGGCGGAACTCCTTCAACCGGCCGGCCTGCTGCCAATCGCGGGCGGCGCGCTCGGCCTCCCCGCGGCTGGCGAAGGGTCCCAGCCGGGCCTTCCAGAGCGCACTCTCGCGCAGCACGCGCCGCTGCGCCGCGGAACCCAGCCCCTTGAGCGCCGCCTTGGCCGCCGACTCGCTGGAGAAGGCCCCCACCTGCACCCACCACGCTCCCGGGGCGGCCGCCGCAACCGGCGCGCTCGCCGCCTGCAGGGGACAGCGCCAGTCCTCGCCCGTCAATTCGCGCAGCTCGCCCGCCCGCCGGGCCAGGGAGTCCGCCGCGCCCGTGACACAGAAGTACTCGCAGAGCGTGACCAGCGCCTCCCGGCGCTGCCAGCGCGGCACGTCCAGCCGGGCCAGCCGGCGCATGACCCCCGCCACCTGCCGGGGATCGCGCTGGCGCACGGTGGCCAGCAGCAGGCGCTCGGCCTCGGTCTCCGCGGCGCGCGCCAGGGCCAGCGAATCCCGCGTGGCCCACAGTTCCGGGGTCAGCGCCCCCCGGGCCGCGGGCGCAGCGGCCAGCAGGGCCCCGAGGAGCAGCGCGCCGCGTGTCACACCCGCCCCATGCCGAACACCCCGCCGAAGCAGGGTGTCGAGGCATTCACGGGCTGCGCGCCGGAGGGTCACAACCGTCTCCGCGGGTCCGCTCGCGTCAATTGAGTTTGGGCCGTTCCAGGGTTTCCCAGCCCTGGCAGCCGGGGCAGCGGAAGTGGAACTCGTCCGACTCGTGCCCGCAGCTGCGGCAGCGGTAGAGCCGCGACTTGCGCAGCAGGCGGTCCGCCAGCTCCACGGTGTAGGTCACCAGCCGCTGGGTCTGGCCGGAGCGCGCCAGCAGGCGGATCAGCATGCGCGAGAGATCCAGGCTGCCCGGGATCTTGGCCAGGCCGTTCTCCAGGATGCTGATGGCCAGGGCGAAATCACCCTTGCGCTCGTAGAAGCCCGCCAGCGCCAGGTAGGCGTCCGGATTGTCCGGACGCTGCTGGATCACGCGCGTGTAGAACTTCTCCATCTCGCCGAAACGGCCGTGATCGAAGTAGACCGCCTCCAGCCGCTCGAAGACCAGGCTGGCCCGCTCGGGCACTTCGAAGGGCAGCTTCTCCCAGTATTGGATGGCCTCGTCGATCCGCGACTCCGTCAGGTAGCTGTCGCCCATCAGGATGTAGCCCGCCGCCGACTTGGGGTTGAGCTTGAGCGCCTCCTTGACCAGGATCCGCCCGGGCCGGCCCTGGCCGTCGGCCATCTTCTGCCGGCCCTGTTCGACGAGGATCTGGCTGCGCCGGTTGTTCTGCTCGCGGCCGCTCACCGATTCGATCCGCTTGAGCACGGAGAGCGCGTCGTCCCAGCGCCGCTCCTGCTCGTGCAACTCCAGCTGCACGACCAGGGCCGCGACGTTGCGGCGGTCGGCCTCCACGGCCTTGGCGGCGGCCTCCTGCGCCTCGCGCAGCCGGCCCATCTTGCGCAGGTCCTTGGCGAGTTCCAGGTGGATGCGCGAGCGGTCCACGCCGGAGAGGCCCTCGCGCACCGTGAGGTCGCTGTGGATCTTGACGGCCTTGGGCAGTTCGCCCAGCTCGCGGAAGACGCGGCCCAGCTGCTCGTAGGCGCGGATGTTCTCGCTGTCTTGCTCCACGGCGCGCTTGAAGCAGCGCCCGGCCTCGCGCCAATCCCGCCGCACCATGGCTTCCAGGCCGTCCACGAAGGGGTCGCCGCCCTCGCCGGATTCCTTGCGGCGCACCCAGCGGTAGGCGATCAGCAGCCCGATGAGCAGGGCGGCCAGCAGAAAGAGGATGTCCATCATCGCTCGGAGTTCCTCACATGGGTGACGTCACCGAACACGTCGTCGTCGCCGTCTTCGTCCGGCAGGTCCAGATCGAGCGCGCCCGAATCGTCGCTCTTCGTCACCGGCGCGTCGGTGCCCTCCAGGCTGTGGTCTTCCAGGATGGATTTGTTGCGCAGGTTGGCCAGTTCCAGGCGCAGGTCGCGGTTCTGCCGCTCCAGCTGGCGGATGCGCAACCGGAACTGCATGGAGCCCAGGAAGGACACCACGGCCCAGATCAAGATGCCCAGCGCCACGGCCAGCAGCACGACCACGGCCTTGCTCATGGGCTGGGTGTCGATGAGCGGCAGGTAGGGAATGCGCAGGGTGATGGGATCCAGGTTCAGCGCGGCGAAGATCACCGCATAGATCAGCAGCAGCAGGGTGAAGAGCCAGCGGATGAACCACATGGGCGACCTCTTCTGTTGTCGGGGCTGTGTGTGGGGCCGGCGGAGGCCCATGCGACGGGCCGCGGTCAGGCGAGCGGCCGTCCTTCCAGCTGGGTCACCACGCCGCGCAGGGTGAAGGAACTCACCTCGTCCACCCGCGCCGTGACCAGGCTGCCGATGCGCCAGCGCGGGTCCGCGGGCACCACGACCACGCGGTTGCAGGTGGTGCGGCCCATGAGTTCAAGGTCACTCTTTTTGCTTGGGGATTCAATCAGGACCTCGTACGAGCGGCCCCGGCAGGCGGCCGCCTTCTCTTCCGTGATGCGGTGCTGGAGGTCCACCAGCAGGCGCAGCCGCCGGTTTTTCTCCGCCGCCGGCACGTCGTCCGTCCAGCTGGCCGAGGGTGCGCCTTCCCGCGGGCTGTACTCGAAGGTAAAGGCGGAATCGAAGCGCACGCGCTCCACCAGGCGCAAGGTGTCCTCGAACTCGGCAGCGGTCTCCGTGGGGAAGCCCACGATGATGTCCGTGCTGAAGCCAATCTCCGGCAGCTGGGCGCGGGCCTCATCCACCAGGTCCAGGAACTCGGCCCCCGTGTAGTCCCGGCGCATCAGGGCCAGCACGCGGTCGTTGCCCGCCTGCATGGGTAGGTGCATGTGCTTGCAGATCTTGGGGTTCGTCGCCATTTCGCGGATCATGGCCGGGCTGAAGTCCTTGGGATGCGGGCTGGTGAAGCGCACGCGCTCCAGACCCGGCACCTCGCCCACCGCGGCCAGCAACTCGGCGAAGCGTGCGCCGTCCGATTCGCCCGCCGCCACCGCCGCCCCGCCCACCGGCGCAATCGGCCACCAGCTGGGGTCGCGGTAGCTGTTGACGTTCTGGCCCAGCAGGGTCACCTCGCGGAAGCCTTCGGCCGCCAGCCGGCGGCACTCCTCCAGCACGCTGGCCACGCTGCGGCTGCGTTCCCGGCCGCGCGTGAAGGGCACGATGCAAAACGTGCACATGTTGTCGCAGCCGCGCATCACCGTCACCCAGGCGTTGACGCCGGCCTTGCGGCTGGGATAGATCTCGTCGTAGTTCTCGGTCTTGTCGCGCCGGGTCAGGATGACCTGCGCCTCGCGCCCCACCACCAGGTCGCGGATCACGCCGGGCAGCTTGCGGTACTGGTCGGGGCCCATCACCAAGTCCACGTGGGGCAGGCTCTCCGTGATCTTCGAGGACAGGTGCGCGCTCATGCAGCCCAGCACGCCCAGGATCAGCTCCGGGCGCTCGGTCTTCAACCGCTTCCAGCTGGCCAGCTGCCCCAGCACGCGCTGCTCGGCGCCCTCGCGCACGGCGCAGGTGTTCACCAGCACCACGTCGGCGCCCTCGATGGACTCCTGCACGCGGTGGGCGTCGTCCTCCAGCAGCCGGGCCACCAGCTCGCTGTCGGAGACGTTCATCTGACAGCCGTAGGTCTCGATGTACACCTTGAGGGCCAAGGGAATCCTTCCTTCCTCATCCAGCCTGACGCCGCACCCGCTTGAAAGGGGCCCTCAGTGTAGGAATTGAAGGGGCGAGGGGGGAGTGGGGTCGAGACTCAAGATGGGCAGATCGATGGGTCAGCTGGCGGGACCGGCACGTTGGAAGGCCGGCGACATCCCTTCCACCTCCGTCTCGGGAAGATGCAGGGACCGGGCCACGCGCCTCCATTCGCAGACGGCGGACCGCACCTGCAGCATGATTTCCCGGGCCCGCGGCAACTCGATGCGGAACTCCTTTGCGCTGCCCATGGCCAAATCGAGATCCAGCCGATTGTCGACTTCGTTGATGTTCAGCTGCAGGCCATCCCCGTCGGGCTCCGGGTTGAGGTCGAAGGCCGGCGCCAGACGCCAGCCCTTCGCTTCCAGCAGAAAGCCGTGGTTGCGCAGGTGGTCGTCGACGTTGGAAACACAGATGGAGAAAACGATGCGCCGCCACAGCTCTTCCAAATCCGGTCGGGTGGCCGCCCCTTGGCGGATGAGCAGCTCGGCCAGCTCCAGGTAGGAAGCCCCTTGGGCGCCGGACTCGCCGTCGCGATGGTCCAGCAGGGTCATGGCCGATGCATAATGGAGCCGCTCTCCTGTGCCTGTTCGGTCGAAGCGCCGGGTCAGAAAGGTCCGACCCCGGTCGCCGAAGGGTTCCAGGCGGGCCGGTGAGATGTTCAACCCAGCCTGGCGGGCCAACTGATGCACGAGGAATTCCCAAGCGCCGTGCTCCCGGCGGTCCGAACGGGAAGGGAACTTGGCGATCCACAGAGCACCTTGTTCATCCACCACCCCGGCCTTGGGTCGCGCCCCGCCCAGCGAACTGCCGGGACCCAGCAGTTGAGCCAGCCAGGCCTCCGCGAAATCCCCTGTCGCGGCGTTGCCTGGGGCCTGCGCATCCTCGAAGCGGAGGCTGGCCTGTTCCAGCTCACGCAGGCGGGTCCAGGGCGGGGCCGCCATGCGCGGATCATCAGCCAGGAAGGCCTGCGACTCGGGCAGCTTGAAGCGCAGACCGCCCAGTCGCTGGGCATCATGGACACCCAACAGGTAGTCAATCTCCCGCAATGCCCGGACGGGCCGACCCTCGGAACATGCCCGCAGCGCTTCCCGACGGTCCATCAAGACGCGGCCCCAGCGATCGGGGGCGGAATCAAGCAAGGCGCCAAAGTTTCCGGTGTCCGCCGGCGGGAATTGTCGGCCAGCGAACTGCCCCAGCCGCGGATCCAGCACCAGGCCCGGATCGAAGGCCTGGGCTGTCCGGCCTGCCAACCAAGCGCTGTCGTATTCGAAGGAATGCAATTCACGGCCGCGAACCGGCTCCACATGCAGCACGCCCAGGCGACGGGCGCCACCCAAGTCCGCCCAGTCCGCCCAGACTTCCACGGTTCGCAGCGTGCTCATGGTCTATCCTCACCCGGGCGGACTCCGCCAGACGAGGAAACCTGCCGCGCCCGCTGACGCAGCTCCGCGTCCTGCAGGCGGCGTCCCAGTTCCTCGTCCAGGGCCACGCGGGCCAAATCGCCGTCCAGCCCCAACACGTGCAGGACGTTCAAGCACGCGCCCAGGCTGACGCTGGTTTCGCCCCGCTCCAGGGCCCGCAGGGTGGTGCGCGACATGCCGGCGCGCTCCGCCACCTGCTGGGCGGTGAGACGACGGCGCAGCCGGGCTTGGCGCAGGCGCCCGCCAAGGGCTTGAAGCGCACGGCGCTGGGCCGGCAGGGGAGTGGTGGATTTGGGTGCCATGGCCAATAGATTAACCATTATCACCGACAATGGCCAGCATATTGACCATTCATCCGCTCTTTCCTCGTCATCAACTTGGAGACTCGGTCTCCGCCAGACAGCCCGCTTCGCGAACCAGCTGAAGATCATTCCAGAATTCGGTTCAGTAATGGTCCCAGCCCTTCAGCCAGCGGGCTGGGCAGCCGATGATGGGAAATGGGCAGGTCAGGCAAGTAACTCCGTGCCTGATCTGCAGTTCAGAGCAAGCTGTCAGCGGCCAGGGGGCGGGGAGGACGCAATGATCAACTCAGTGGATGTGGGCAGCCTGCGCGCCGTGCTGGATGCCATGCCCGCCATGCTGATGGTGGTGGACGACGACGTGCGAATCCTGGACTGCAACCAGGCCGCGGCCGCCGTGCTGGACGGCGGACCCGAGACATTCCGCCTGAAGCGCAGCGGCGACGCCATGCACTGCCTGCACTCGCTGGAGACGCCCGCGGGCTGCGGTCACTCGGTCCACTGCCAGCGCTGCGTGGTGCGCACTTCGGTGCAGGAGGCCCGGCACGGCACCCACGTGGCCCGGCGCCGCGCCCGGATGGAGCTGAAGACGACGGATGGGATCCGCGAGATCTTCGCCCTGGTGACGGCCACGCCCATCACCTACGACGGCCAGCCCCGCGTGCTGCTGGTGATCGACAACATCAGCGACCTGACGGACATCCAGTCCTTCCTGCCCATTTGCAGCGTCTGCAAGAAAATCCGCCCCGAGAAGGACCGCTGGCTGCCGCTGGAGAGCTACTTCAAGAATTACTGGGACGTGGACTTCTCCCACAGCTACTGTCCCAGCTGCCAGACCGCCGAACAGGCCCGCCTGCTGCAGGAGTTCGCGGAGGTGGGTGGCGGATCAACCCAGTAGCTGGGCCTGGGCGGAAAGTTGTGGATTGTTCCGGGACAGCCGTTTTCCTAGAGGTTCTCCAATCCCGGCAGCCGAACGATGAAGGCCTCCGGATTCTCCAGCGAAGAGCCAATCCAGAGCAGCAACAGATCCCGCATCTCCGTGTAACCCGGCTCCCCATCCACTAGTAAAAGGCGCTCACCCCCGATGCACAGGATCACTGTTTCCGGAGTTGAGCTCCGTGGACTGATCCAGCTACGATTTGCGGCGCGCAGTTCCAGCCGTTCCAGCTGACCGACCTCGCGCACGACCTTCTTCCCGTTCCACTGCCATTCGATTTGGCTGCCATTGACTTGGAGATAAGCACCGGCGGATTCTCGTCTCCTCGACCAGACGGAGACAATGGATCCCAGAATCCCCGCCCCCAATCCAAGCAGGATATAAAGGCCGGAATTCTCCTGCGACCACAATCCAAGGGTGATCACAACCGTGCCGAGAACAGCCGTCAGGACCAAGCTGGGCCAGAGCTTTCGCAGGAACCAGGTCCAGGGATGCGCGCGGGAGACGCGCTCCTGCAGGTGACAGACCCGCGCCTGGGGAGCCGTCGCCTGGAGGATTGTCGGAGCTTCGTGAGACACGGATTCACGCGGTTTTCCTGGGTCCGCCTTGGCTGTTTGGGCAAATTGATCGGGTGTGACAGATGTGGTTTGGTGCTTCAACACCAGCTCGCGCAATTCCCACCCCACCGAGGACGAGGAAAGCTCGGAGCTTGGCTTGCGGCTGAAACTCGACGTGAAAGCTCCCGTCCGGTCTTCCACCAAGCCAAGCTGGATCAGCCGCGCGCTCGCTTCATGCAACAGGGCCTGCAGGGCTTCCGGGTAGGCCTTCCCATTCACATGACGCAGGGAATCAATCAAGTCTTCCAGCGTGTACTTCGAGTAGTCAGGGGTCATGTACTCAGCACTCCTGCCTGTCTGTGGCGGACTCGTGGATGGTCGCTGGGCCGGCTGATCGCTGTCTCACACCGCCTGCTGATCCGTCCACTGGCGCAGCAGGGCCAGGCCCACCGCCAGGATGGGCGGACCGATGAAGATGCCGATGAAGCCGAAGGCCGCGATCCCGCCCACCACGCCCAGCACGATCATCAGGATGGAGAGGCGGCTGCCGCGGCTGATCAGGTAGGGCCGCACCAGGTTGTCGATGCTGCTGATCACCAGCAGGCCCCAGAGGATCAGGAAGATGGCCCGGCCGTAGGCGCCCTGGGAGAGCAGCCAGAAACTGGCGCCGCCCCAGAGCAGCGGCGGCCCGACGGGAATCAGCGAGAGGAAGAAGGTGGCGGAGGCCAGCAGCGGCGCGCCGGGCACGCCGGCGATCAGGAAACCCACGAAGGCCACGAAGGCCTGGGCCAGCGCGGCGCCGAACAGTCCGTGCACCACGCTGGAGACGGTGCCGTGGACGGTGTCCAGCAGTTCGTCGCCCAGCCCGCCGGCCAGCCGGGTCGCCAGACTGCGCAGATGCTGGTGGAGCTGTTCGCCGTCGCGGTAGAGGAAGAAGCCGATGAAGGCGGCG
Organism: Candidatus Delongbacteria bacterium; assembly: GCA_041675285.1. Lineage (NCBI taxonomy): Bacteria > Candidatus Delongiibacteriota > Candidatus Delongbacteria bacterium. Next base: position 223,886 of record JBAYTZ010000003.1, on the reverse strand, counting down.
AAGATCATCTGCAGCAGGCTGCGCCCCAACGCCGCGGCCGTGCCCAGCAGCAGCGCGCGGGCGGGCTCCAGCAGACTCTTGAGCAGCGCCACGGCCTCGTCGCCGCCGCTGGCCAGCGCCTGCCAGTAGGCCACCAGCTGCCCGCCCACCACGGGCAGACGGCCCAGCCAGGCGGGCGGTGTCAGCGGCCCCTGGCCCAGCAGCGTGCGGACGGTATCCACCCCGGCGCTTACCTTGCCCGCCAGATTGACGGCCAGCAGCGCTGTGGGGCCCACCACCAGCGCGATCATCCCCAGGACCATGATCAGCGCGGCCAGGCTGACCCGTCCGCCCAGCAGGCGCCGCAGCCGCAGAAACAGCGGCCAGGTGGCCAGGCAGACCACCCCGGCCAACAGGATGGCGGGCAGGAAGATCCGCAGCACGGCCAGCGCGCCCAGCACCAGCAGCGCGATGCCGGCCAGGCGGACATATCCGGTGATGCGTTGGTCCATCTTAGGCGGGCCTCCCGGCGGAATTTGTCAGTCAGTGGATACGGCAACGGCCGCGATCCGGGAGGAAGTTCGCAAGCGCGGGCGACAACTATTCCTTGACGGGCAGCACGTGAATGGCCTTGACCACCAGGCTGACAGGATCACCGACCTTCAGGTCCAGCTCGTCGACGGACTCCGTGGTCAGCACGGAGGCCATTCCCGCCGGGACCTGGATCTCGAACTTGACCAGCGACATGACGTCGCCCTTGGTCACCGAGGTCACGGTGGCCTTCAGGTTGTTGCGGGCACCGAATTTCATGGGATCTCCTGTGGGTGGGTTTTCGGGCTTTCGATGGCGACCGCCCGGGCTGGTTCGACGGCGATGGGCCTTCCCGCGGCGGAAAGCAGCGTGACCCGTTATCTAATCAGCCGCACGCTTCTTGCCTACAAAAAGCACAAGTCGCGCTCCGCACAAAATTTGCTCGCTATTGAAATTCCCAACCATGTCAATTCCAACCGCGGAATTGATCAGCCACTGCAGATTCACAGCCAAACCCGGGGCAAAAAAGAGCGGTTCTGAATAATAGTCAACAGCCCCGCGTTTTCCCCAAACATAGGCTGGCCCGACAAAGAAGATCGACTTGCCAAACCAATCACCTTCCATTCCAACGCCAAGGTGGATCGTGTTCGTGATTATGGATTCGTTGAAGAAGGCAACATTCTCGTTTTTATTGTACGCAAGCTGAGCTGCATACTTTTGCTTCGTTTTCATATTAACGCTAAAACCAACAGATGTCCCACCCAACGGAATGAAACTCATTCCGCCCGCGGCCGCCACCCAGATGAAGGTCACTTTAGGTTGCTCTTGTGCTTTACCTTCTAAGACTATCAAAATGCAGCATATCAGTAGTTTGCATAATATTTGGCAATACTCATTGTTCTTGAGTTTCAAACTCGCTACTCCTTAACAACTCGCATAACGTCGGCTTCAGCCATGGCGCGCCTGGCGCGGCGCTTGCCTTTCTCCTACCGACGTTTCTTATCCCTTCCGATTGCAAGCGCCGTGACAGGCGCAAAGTCGGCTGCTAGCAATGTTAACCATCTATAATTCGACACTTATCGAGACTCTTCAGCATCATTTAAGTAGAAGCATTTTGTTTACAATACTGTTTTGATCTGTTGTCAAGTGTGCTATGTAGATGCCGCTCGCCGATGAACTACCATCGAAAACAATGTGATGCTCACCTGCTGCAAGCGATTTGTTAACAAGCGTTTGCACCAGCTCACCGGCCAAATTGAAAATCTCAATTGTGACATGCCCAGTTGTTGGCACCCTATAACTAATCCTTGTCGCTGGATTGAAAGGATTGGGAAAATTCGTCATCAGCGCAGTCGAGATGGGAATGGAAGGATTACCGGGATATAAATCTGCATCAGGATCGAATTCAATAGCAACCACTCCCCCAGAGTGCGTAGCCACATATGCAACCCTGTCGACGACCTGCACATCGGTGGCATTTCCTGGAGTCTCGAAGAATCCTACTTCATTAACATTCAGTGGGTCGCTGATATCCAATACCCGCAGGCCATTACTGTTTGCTGCAACAAAGGCTAAATCGCCTTGAATGGCGACCGCTTCGTTGTAAGGATTTGCTGTGTAAATATATTGTTCGTGAGGGTGGGCCGGATCCGCGATATCAATGAAATGTAGACCGTTTTGGTCGGCGGCAACCAAAGCACGTCCTCCGTCAACAGCCACGGATTTGGCCTGCCCCGGCAGATCAAGACGGCCGACCGCAATGGGGTGCGCTGGATCGCTGACATTGATGGTGATCAGAGCAGAATCGCTTTCGGCTAGATATGCCCAGTTCCCATCCACTGCGATGTCACGAACTTGAGCCGCACTTTCTACACGACCCAGCAACTGTGGCAGGACGGGATTGCTGATATCGTAAATCTCGATTCCTGGAGGATAGGTGGAAGTGTAAGCGAGATTACCGGCGGTTGTCACTGCCAGAAAGTTTCCCTCTGTTTCGATGAATCCTACCTCCTGAAGTTGCTCCGGATCGTGGATGTCCACGACCCATAGACCTTCATTTAGCACAGGAAGATAAGCATAACTGTCTTGAACTGCAATACCTATCGGGAGTCCTGTTGTTCGTAAGTAATCCAGCTTTTCGTAACAGCCGTTTACAGTTGTATTATAGACATCTATTCCTGTTACTCCGGCAACACAGGCAATCCCATCGCTAGGGATGGATGCATAGGCGAGTCCATCGATTTCATAGGTGCCCCAAACTACAGGGTTGGTCGGATCATCGATTTCAGCGGCAATCAATCCTTCACGATAATCTGCAATGCAAATCCTCTGATTCAGGGCGCAGAATCCCCAAGCGGAGGACGGGCATTGAATCTGTCCTGCCAATATCGGTTGTATTGGATTGGATACGTCAAATACATGAAGAGCGTTGAAATCACCCCACAACAATTTTCCACTATAATACTTAAAATTCAACACACTGCCGCTCAATTGATATGATCCAACTTCCTCAATTTGATCTGCAATACTTATGTCATAAACGTGGATTCCATTAATCGGATCGGCCGAATAGAGTAAGCTGTCATGCAGAGCTATTCGTGGGGTATATGACAATCCAACATAACTACCGAGAACCAGAGGCTCTTCTGGATTACTTACATCTAACAGCGTAAACTCATTAGAATGATTTATTGCCACTAGATCATCTTGAACATCAAAGTACCATATGCTGTCTTGTGGATCAAATTCCCCCACCACTTGGAGATTTTCATGATCATCACAGTCAAGGATTTTAAAGCTAAGCCCGTCTGACAGATATACCAAACTTCCGATTGCATTTAATTCATGTATATATCCTGGCGTATACCATTGTCCAATTTGTCGCGGATGAACCACATCATGAATATCTACCAAGCAAATGAAATGTGTAGCAGCTACATATGCAATGTCGCCCTGAATGGCGATGTCAGTTACCTCATCAGGCATAGGACATGCACTCAGTTTTATCGCCGGCCCAGGGTCATGAATATCCAGTGTGATCACTGTCGCACCGGACCCCAAGAACACGAGATTACCCAGCTGAGCGACGGCCCGACAAGCACCTTCCGTGGCACCCAGCATTGTGCAATTCAGTGCATCCTGGGAATGTGCGATGCCAATAGTCGCGGCGAGAATGAAGGCGTGTAAAAACAAACGAAACATGATTATCTCCTGAGTTGAGAAATGCACAGAGGTACTTTCTAAGTACACCCGCTGCGACTTCTCCATGTATGGCTAAAATCCAATTCGACCAACGCTTACCCCACGGGACCCCAGCTTTCGCTGGGGTGACAGTCTACCGGGGCTGCCCAGTGAGGCACGGCGCGATGCAATCCATGGTGCCCGGCGCCCTACCTCCAATCGAACCAGGTCAGGTAGAGAATTGCCGGGTAATCAAAGCCGGTCAGGCTTAGGCGGACGCGCTGGGGGCCGGCGGGGTTGGGCGTGCCCACCGTGGTGTGGGCGCGCTCCAGTTGCAGGCTCAGTTGCAGCCAGTCGGAATTGTTCAGCTGGGTGATGGCGGCATCCTGCGTGGGGGCGGCGGGGTCCAGCGGCAGCGTGTAGCGGCGGTAGTTGTCCGCCGTGTCCAGCACGCCGTCGCCGTCCAGGTCCTCGCTGTCCGGCTGGTCGTAGTCGGCGTCCTGGCCGTTGCCTTCCGTGCCACAGGGGTTGGCGCTCAACGGGTCGGCCTCGTCGGCGGCGGACCAGTCGTCCCAGGACCAGGCTTCGCTGGCGTCCCGCAGGTTGTTGCCGTCCGCGTCGTTCCAGTCGTGGACCATCCCGAACTGCGCCAGCTGCTCGGTGGGCGTGCCCGTCCAGCCCATCAAGTCCACGGGCAGGGGCCACGGCACATCCGGGCCGCTCCGGCCATCCAGGCCCAGGTCTTCTTCGGCGGCTTGCAGGACGTCGTCGCCGTTGGCGTCCTCGCTGTCCAGCACGCCGTTGCCGTTCACATCCTCGCTGAACTCGCCGATGTCGATCACCAGCACGCCGGCGTCGGGCAGCGACGCGAAGAGCAGCTTCCACTCCAGCACCGTCGCGAGGGTGTCCAGGGTCACCCGGCTGCTCAGGCTGGTCCAGCTGTCGGGTACGTAGTGCGTCGTGCTGCCCGCCAGAAAGGCGAAGGGCTGGTGCACGAGCTCCAGCAGCGTGACCTCGTCGTTGTGCGGCCAGCCGGGGTGGATCTGCTGCTGGGTCAGCGTGGTCGTGCGCGGGAACCAGTTCAGCCGCCCGCGGGGCTGGTCGTTCAGGCCGGGATCGGCGCCGGGGGCCCAGTCGGTTTGGCTCACCAGGGGCGCCGCGGGCCCGGGATCACCACCCTCATCGCTGTCGTCGGTGCAGCCAAATACAAGCAGCAGGCCCAGCAGGGCCAGCGTGCCGGTGCGCAAAGCGGACTTCATGAGGCCTCCAGGCAGGGTGTCGCGCGGGCCAGCCCGGCGCGGGGCGGCGGTCGTCGGGGGGAGGCGCCGTCGTCACATGCAGATTCGTCTACAAGATCATCTTCCGGATGGCGTTGGGCAAGCCGAAACGCTGCGCTTGGGAAAACCCGCGGCCGGAAGCCCGGCGCGGATCCTCCGGCCGCCGGGCGGAGTTGGCGGGACTTCGTGCGGCGGCGGAGTGCTGGTGTCTTCGCGCCGCGATCCGCATGTTGGAACGGGTCCCCGCCCACGCGCAGCAGAGGAGTCCACGTGACACAAGCACAGCCCCGCATCCTGGTCACCGGCGCCAATTCCGGCATCGGCCGGGAGATTGTCCGGCAACTGGCGGCCCAGGGCGCCCAGCTGATCTTGGCCTGCCGCGACGCCGAGGCCGGCGCGCGCACCATCGACGAACTGCGCGAAGAATTGCCGGACGCGCAGCTGGAGGTGCGGCAGGTGGACGTCTCCAGCCCGCCCAGCATCCGCGCCTTCGCCCATCGGCTGACCCGGGACGGACGAAAACTTGACGTGCTGGTGAACAACGCCGGCGTGCATTTGCCCGCGCGGCGGCCCAGTCCGGAGGGCCTGGAGCTGACCTTCGCCACCAACGTGCTGGGCACATTTTTGACCGCGCTGGAGCTGCTGCCGCTGCTGGAGGCGGGCGCGGCGGAGCGGGGCGGACGGGCAGGCCGCATCGTCAACGTGGCCTCCACCTTTGCTGCGGCGCCCGAGCTGGACGACCCGCAGTTCCTGCGCCGGCCCTACAACGGCCAGCGGGCCTATCAGGAGAGCAAGGCCGGCGACCGCATGTTGACCCGGGCGCTGGCCCGGCGGCTGGCGGCGCGCGGCGTGACGGTGAATTCCATGGCCCCCGGGCTGGTGCAGACCCGGCTGTTCCGTGATACAAATCCGCTCACACGGCTGATGATCGGCGTCGCGGGCCTGCTGCGCGGCAAGAGCGTGGAGCAGGGCGCGGACACGGCCGTCTGGCTGGCGGCGGATCCGGCAGTTGAGGGCCGCAGCGGCGGCTTCCACAGCCAGCGCCAGGAGCGGCCCTGCGAGTTCGCCGACCCCGCAGCCGAGGAGCGGCTCTGGCGGCTCTGCGAGGAATTGACGCAGCGCGAGCATTGGCCCTGTCCGCCGGTTGGCGCGCAGGTTTAGACGGACGAATCGCGGCACATCGGTGACAGACAGCAGCACGCAATCTCCGTTGAGTGTGCGCTGATTGCCAATGGAATCTCTAGGTCGCCGTCGGCTTTTGCGCCTCATGATGCAAGTGGGGTTGGGGTACGCCCCCATCCCGTCCTTCCCCCGCTGGGCGGGGGAAGGTGTCTGACGCAACCCCTCCCAATGCGCCGTGCTGGCCGTGTTGGGGCCGATCGAAGGTCAGGTGACAGAATGGAGGACTGGGTTGGGAAACTACCGCGACCTGGAGGCGGGCATCGCCACGGACTTCCGCGAGCGCATGAGCTACGGCGGCTACCTGCAGCTGGATACGCTGCTGGCGGCGCAGCAGCCGCTCTCCGGCCAGCATGACGAGCTGCTGTTCATCGTGCAGCACCAGGTCAGCGAGCTGTGGCTAAAACTGCTGATCCACGAACTGCGCGCAGCCCTGGCGAACGTGCGGCGCGACGAGCTGGAGCCCTGCTTCAAGATCCTGGCCCGCGTGAAACTGATCCAGCAGCAACTCTTCAACATGTGGGCCGTGCTGGAGACCCTGACCCCCAGCGAGTACGCGCAGTTCCGGCCGGCGCTGGGGCAGTCGTCGGGCTTCCAGTCCTTCCAATACCGCACGCTGGAATTCCTGCTGGGCAACAAGCACGCCGGGCAGGCGGAGATCTTCCGCCACGACCCGGAGCAACACCGGCAGATCCTGGCGGACCTGGCGGCCCCCAGCCTGTGGGACGAGTTCCAGCGGCACCTGGCCCGGCGCGGGTTCGCCATCCCGGCCGAGCATCTGGAGCGCGACCTGCGACAGCCTTACGTGGCCCATTCCGCCGTGCTGGAGGCGCTGCGCCTGATCTACCGGGAGCCCACCGAGCACTGGGACGCCTACGAAATGGCCGAGAAGTTGCTGGACGTGGAGGAGGCCTTCCAACTCTGGCGCTTCCGCCACATGAAGACCGTGGAGCGTGTGATCGGCCACCGGCCGGGCACGGGGGGATCCAGCGGCGTGGGCTTCCTGAAGAAGGCGCTGGAGCTCTGTTTCTTCCCGGAGCTGATCGAGGTGCGCACACGGATGGAGGACGCATCATGACTTGCCTATCGGACCTGGGGGCCGCGCTGGGCGACGGTCCGCTCACGGCCGCGGGGATCGCAACCCACGTCCGGCCGTTGTTTTCCCGCATTCTGGCGCGGAACTCGCGCGAGATCTACCTGGCCAACCACTCGCTGGGCCGCCCGCTGGACCAGACGGCGCAGGACCTGGCCGAGGGCCTCAGCTTGTGGTACGACGAGCTGGACGAGGCCTGGGGCCCGTGGTGGATGGAAATGCAATCCTTCCGTGCCGCTACGGCCGCGCTGGCCGGCGCCCCGCGCGTGGACTGCATCGTGCCCAAGGCCAGCGCGGGCCAGGGTCTGCGCGCCGTGCTGAACTCCCTGCCGGGCGTGCCGCGCGTGCTGGCCAGCCGCGCGGAATTCGACAGCCTGGACAGCATCCTCAAGCAGTACGAGGCCCTGGGACGCGCCGAGCTGCACTGGGTGGACGCGCGGCCGGACGGCTTCCTCCACGTGGAGGACCTGATCCCCGTGCTCTGCGAGGTGGACCTGGTGGTGATCTCCCAGGTCTTCTTCGCCAACGGCCACGTGCTGGCGGACCTGCCCGAGCTGGTGGCCGCCGCCCACGCCACGGGCGCGCGCATCCTGCTGGACGTGTATCACGGCTACGGCATCCTGCCGCTGGACCTGGCCGCCCTGGACGTGGACTACGCCGTGGCCGGCAGCTACAAGTACCTGCGCGGCGGGCCCGGCTCCTGCTGGCTCTACGTCTCGCCCCAGGCCCTGCGCAGCGGCGCGGGCACGCTGGACACGGGCTGGTTCGCCCGCCGGGATCCCTTCGCCTTCACGCGCGGCGACAAACTGGTGCTAGCGGAGAACGGCGACGGTTGGCTGGAGTCCACCTTCCCGCCGCTGGTCTTCCACCAGTCCCGGGCGGGCCTGGCCTTCACGGCCGCCGTGGGCGTGGAGCGCTTGCGCGCCTGGAACCTGCGGCAGAAGGCCCTGCTCTCCGACCTGCTGGCGGCCCGGGACATCCCCCACCTGGGGCGAGGGCCGGAGTTCGGCGCCTTCCTCACTCTGCCCTGTCCCGATCCGCAAGAACTGGTGGGGCGGCTCAAGCGCGCCGGGGTGAACACGGACGCGCGCTCCGCCGGCGTGCGGTTCTGCCCGGACCTGTTGACCACGGATGAGGAGTTGGAACAGGCCGTGGAGCTGTTGGCCGCCTGCCGCTGAGGGCTCAGCGCAGCACGCTGAGCCGGACGGCGGCGCCGCGGTCGGGGTCCCCGAGCAGCAGCGGACCGTTGGCCGCGGGCGGCAGCACGAGCTCCCAGGGGCCGGGACCCGGACCGGGAGGCGTCCAGAGCGCCAGGCGCTGGCCCAACAGGTTGCGGATCTCCAGCGGGTGCGAGGCGCCGGCGAACTGCACCTGGCGCCGGAAACCGCCCGGGTTGGGCCAGACGCGCAGCGGCGCGGCGGCGGCCGTCCACTCCAGCCAGCCCAGTCCGGCCCGCGGCGGGGTGCCCGCGTTCACCAGCAGCAACCAGTCCCGATTGGACACGGCCATCCGTGCGGAATCCGCCCAGGCGACGGGCTGTTCCGCACGTTCCGCCAAGTGATACAAACCCTGGCCGGCGGCCCGCAGACCGCCCGCGTCGCTTAGCGCCAGGGCCTCCCAGGCGAGTCCCTCCAATTCCTGCGCCTCCGCCGGAATTCCGCCCGCGTGGGTCAGGCCGGGAAAGGTGGCGCGCAGGGGCGCCGGCTGGCCGGCCAACTCGGGCACGCGCCAGTCGCGGTCGGTATCCCCCGCGCGTAGCAGTTCCGTGAGACAGGCCGCCAGTTCATTCGCCGGCGGGGCCTGCAGGCTGTCCAGCAGCCGCGGCCAGCAATCGCCCGTCAGCGCCCCGTACTCCAGGGCCGCGCGGCAGGGCGACCAATCCGCTTCAGCCGCCAGCAGGAACTTCAGCACGGCGCCGGCGCCGTACTCGCGCAGCCCGCCCGTGAAGGTGAGCGGTCGCCGCAGGTCGGTGAGCAGCGCCGGCAGGTAGCGCACCGCCCAGTCGTCGTGGTCGGGGAAGACCTGGTCCTCGGCCCAGACCGCGCTGGACTCGTAGAAGGCCAGGTTGCGCAGGTCCGCGCCCCGGGCGAACTGCAGGGCGTGGAAGAACTCGTGGGCGCAGGTCACGTCCAGCAACTCGCCGGGGTCGCCGCCCCAGCGCTCCGGCTGGTGGTCGAGCTGGATCCAGCTCAGGCCGCCAGTGCCGTCCTCCTCGAAGGGCAGCGTGGTGGCGCCGGGCATGTCCTGCCGCACCACCAGCACGGGGTAGCGCTCGCGCAGGCCCAGCGGGGCGTCCCAGGCGCCGGGCAGCGAGAGATAGTGGGCGCGCGCCGCCTGCAGCGCGGCCAGGATCCGCGGCACGTGCTCGGCGGCCAGGGCCGAGTCGCCGCTGGAGTTCCAGTGCAGCTCGAAGTAGCCGTCGGAGCCGGGCGTGACGTGCTGGAAGGCCTCGTCGATGCGCGCGCCCTTGTCGGGCGGCGTGGAGAGCAGGCAGGCGGCATTGGCGGAGGCGGCCAGCAGGACCGGCAGGATGGGCAACACGCGCCGCACCCACCCAACGGGAGGCCACCCACGCAGCGGGCGACAAGCAGGGAGTTCGGGCACGTCCACCAAGGCCTCCCGCGGAACTGCCGCCGTCTACTTCAGGAAGGTCACGCGCCGCAGCTGCTGCGCCGCGCGGCCGTCCGCCCCGGTGTTGACCATCCGCACCAGGTAGACGCCCGAGGCCAGCCGGCTGAAGTCCAGCGGGAAGGCGTTGGCGCCCGGGTGCAGCAGCCAGGGCCCGGCGCTGAGCACGCGCTGGCCCAGCAGGTTGTAGACGGTCACTTCCAGGCGTCCTGCGGCGGCGGCCTGCCAGCGGATCTGGGTCAACGGATTGAAGGGATTGGGCGCCAGCAGCACCTCGTCGGCGTGCGCACGCGGCGGCGCGGGGGGCGCGGGCGTGCCCGGCAGGGCGTCGGCCACCGTCAGCAGGACCAGGTTGTCCAGCGCCGCTCCGTAGGACCAGTTGCCCTGGTAGCGGAAGGCCAGGCGCAGGCTGTCCGTGCCCGCCAGGCCCGACAAGTCCAGACTGCGCGTCTCCCAGTGTTCGCCGTCGACGGGCCGGGCCAGGGTGCGCCAACCGGTGCCGGCGCTGTCCGCCAGGATCTCCAGCGTGTCGCCGGCGCCGGACTGGTAGTACTGGTCCCAGGCCAGCAGCAGGCCCCGGGCCGTCTCGCCCTCCCGGGTGTGTGATACATCCAGCCACGGGCTGAGCAGCCAGGCGTCCTGGACCAGCGGAAGCCCGTCCGCCGTGAAGCGGCCGCGGGCGTCGCTGTTGACGCAGGCGAACCAGCTGTGGGCCGGCACGGTGAAGTTGGCCGAACTGCTGGTCTGCGCGCGCTGCCAGGAGAGCGTGTCCGTGCTGCCCGCCTGGGCGCTCCAGTCCGCCGACAGCTCGCTCTCGAAGTCCTGATGCAGGTCCAGCCGGGCGGCCGAGTCCGGCGACCAGAAGGAGACGCTGAAGGGAATGCTGACCGTGAGCAGTTCGCCGTCCGAGGCGTGGAACAGGTCGAACTCCAGGGTGTCCAGGTAGGTGCCGTGGTAGCGCAGCGTGTCCAGCTCACCCGAATCCAGGGTGTCCACGTAGAAGGAGCGGACTCCGAAGTCGATGCGCAGGCTGTCTTGGCTGCCCACGCTGTCGGGGTCCGCCTTCCAGAGGTAGAGCGTGCTGTCCACGTCCCAGCGGAGTTCCGCCGCCCCGACCCGGCGGGCCTTGGAACGCAGGAAGGGGGGCTGGGGCCGCCGGTGGATCACCAGGGCCAGGCTGTCGGCCGCGTCCAGGTTCCAGATGCGGAAGGGCTTCTGGGCGATGGAGTCGCGCTGCATCAGCCCGAAGTCGAAGCGCCGGTAGGCGTCCTCCAGCTGCCAGCGTTGTCCCGGCAGCGTCACCGTGGAGAAACCCGTGGCGTCGTCCACCAGCAGCACGAAGCGGTCCTGTGACACGTTGCGCACGGCGAAGTACCACACGCCCCCGCTGCCCACGGGCAGCTCCTCGGTGAATTCCTGCCAGGTGACGGAAACCTCGCTGAAGCGTTCGAGCAGCTGAAACTCGTCCAGGTGGGCGGCCAGCTCCCCGGGCGCCAGGGCGGCATCCCGCTGCAGGGCGAGGAACTCCACCGTCTCCGGATAGTTCGGGTCCTGGCTGCGGTACCAGATCTTGAAGAAGCGCCGCGCCGAATCCGGTTCCATGGGCGGCGAGATCAGCCAGTCGTCGTTGGGCTCGCCGTCGTCCCGGTAGCGGCTGCCCAGCGCCCAGTCCCCCGCGTGGGGCGCGTAGTACTGCGCCGTGCCCAGCCGGCCCCAGGAGTCGCCGGAGCCGTCGCGGTCCACCACGGTCCAGGCGATGCGCCAGGACTCGGACTCGAAGCCCTCGCTGAGCAGGACGTCCACGTCCCGGCCGGCGCCCTTGTCCACCACGGCCGCCCGGGCTCCCAGCCAGGCCAGCAGCAGCAGCAGGACCAGACCCGCCCATCCCGTGACACGCCTCATGCGCCGTTCTCCCGAACGAGCAGCGAGCAGTCGAAGGCCCGGGCGCTGTGGGTCAGGGCGCCCACCGAGACCAGATCCACGCCGGCACGCGCCAGCGCGGCCAGGCGGTCCCCCTGGATGCCGCCGCTGACCTCCAGGCGGGCCCGGCCGGCGGCCAGGGCCACCGCGGGGGCGATCTGCTCCGCGCTGAAGTTGTCCAGCATGATCCAGTCCACTCCCAGTTCCAGGGCCTGTCGCAGCTCGTCCAGCGTCTCCACTTCCAGTTCCAGGGCCATCTCCGGCCGGCCGGCGGCGGCACGCTGGGCGCGCGCGGCCTCTACCGCCCGGGCCAGCCCGCCAGCCGCGCGAATGTGGTTCTCTTTGATCAGGTACATGTCATGCAGACCCAGCCGGTGGTTGCCCGCGCCGCCGGCCCGCACGGCCAGCTTCTCCAGCTGGCGCCAGCCCGGCGTGGTCTTGCGCGTGTCCAGCACCTGCAGGCGCGGTCCCGCCAGGGCCACCAGGGCGGCCGCGGAGGTGGCCACGCCGGAGAGGCGTTGCAGGAAGTTGAGCGCCGTGCGTTCCCCGGCCAGGATAGCCCGCAGGGAGCCGTCCAGCTCCACCAGCCGCTGGCCGGCCGCCACCGTCGCGCCGTCGTCCACCAGGCAGCGGACCTCCAGCGGAGCATCCTCGGCCACGCGTCCGAACACCTCCCGGACGATGGGCAGGCCGCAGACCACGCCGGCCTGGCGCGCCTCGATCCAGGCGGAGCCGGTCCGGCCGGCGGGCACGCAGGCGCTGCCCGTGACATCGCCGGGCAGCCAGGGCGGCCCGCCGCGCCCCAGATCCTCCTCCAGGGCCAGGGGGATCAGCGCTTCCGCCGCCGCCAGCCAGGGATTCGTGGTCGTCATGCCGCCGCCCCTCCTTGCTCCACCGCTCCGCCCGTCCTCAGGGCTGCCCGGCGCCCAGCCGCTCCAGTTCCACGGCGGCCCGCAGCCCGTGGCCCGAACTGGCGCCGTGGCGCAGGGCGATCTGCCGCAGAGTCTCACGGGCCTCCGCCGGCCGTCCCAGCGCCTCCCAGCAGCGCGCCGCGGCGAACATGGCGCTGGCGTCCCAGTCCAGGCTCGAGGAGTCCTTGAGGTGCGGCACCTTCTGGTACTCCAGGATGGCGCCCGGCAGGTCGCCCTCGCCCTCCGCCACTTCGCCCAGCCGGTACTGGATCTCCGCCGCGCAGGTCTCGTCGGCCTCGGCCTGCAGGGAGCGCAGCGCGGCCCGTGCCGTGGCCGTCTCCCCCGCCCGGGCCAGCAATTCGCCCAGTTCCAGCCGCCGGGTCAGCACGTCGCGGGCCTGGGGATGCTCGGCCACGTAGCGTTCCAGCGCCTGGCGCCGGACCTGCGGCCGCCGCAGGCGGTCCGCGCCGTCGATCCAGCGACCCAGGGCCGCCTCGCGCCGGAGCGGCGCGCTCAGCTCCACCGCCCGTTCCAGATTGGCCAGCGCCTGGGCCGTGTCACCCGCAGCCTCCGCCAGTTCGGCGCGCAGGGTGGCCGCGTCCGCCCGCTCCGGGGCGCGGGGCCAGCGCTTCTCCAGCACGCCCAGCGCCTTCAGGCCGGCGGCGTCCTTGCCCTGGGCCTGCAGGGCCCGGGCGAGGCCCAGCTGGGCCGCGGGTGCCTGGGGCGTCTTGTCCAGCTTGCCCGCCACCTGGCCAAAGGCCTTCTCCGCCTCGGCAGGCTGACCGCGCTCCAGCAGTCCCAGTCCCTGGGCCAGACCCACCGCGGCCTTCACCGTGTCCTCGCTGACCCGGCCGTTGTTCTCCTTCAGCAGCCGCTGCAATTCCTGGCGGCTGGACTTCTCCCGGCCCGCACGGGCCAGGGACTTGATCCACTGGGTGCGCAGGGCCAGGTCGGCGGACTTGGCCGGGCGCAGGCTCTCCAGCAACACCAGCGCCTCCGCGTTGCGGCCGGCGCCGCTCTCCAGCGCGGCCAGCAGGCGCACGGCGCTCCCGGCGGCGGGCGTGCCGGGAAAGACGGTGGTCAGGGTGCGGCAGGCGCGCCGGGCGTCTTCGTCCCGTCCGTCGCTGTGGAAACTGCGCGCCACGCGCAGCAACAGGCGCGAGGCCAGCGCCGTGTCCGCCAGCACCGGGCCGCCCAGCGCGCGGAACCAGCTGCGGCGGGCCTCGGCGCGTTCGCCCAGTTGCTCCAGTCCCTGGCCCAGTTCGTCCAGCAGGCGCGGATCTGCCGGCGGCGCGCCGGGCAGCGGCACGCGCCGGGCTTCGTCCTCGGCCAGCAGTCTCCGGCAGATGGCCAGCGAGACCTCCGGACGGCCGGCCCGGCGCTCCAGTACGGCGATCTCCCGTTGCAGGCCGGCGGAGACCGGATGCCAGGCCCAGTCCTCCGTGGCGTGAGACAACACGAGATCCCGCACGAGGCTGTCGGCGCGTTCGTCCAGGGCCAGGTTGCGCGCGGCCACCAGCGCGGCGGGATCCTCGACGGACTCCCGCAGGATGCGCAGCCAGTCCTGGCGCGCGGACTCCTGGTCGCCCAGTGTCTCACGGCAGAGCGAGCGGGCCAGCACGCGGCCGGGATCGGGTTCGCGCAGACTGTCCGCCCACTGCAGGGCCTTGCGCGCGCAGTCCGCCTGGGACTGGGCGCTGCCGCCCTCGGCGCCGATGGCTTCGCGCAGCCCGTTCCACTGGTCCAGCAGCTCGCCCGCCAGCGCTGCGGGATCGCACTGCCCGGCGCGGCGCAGGCCCTCCAGCAGCGCGATGCGCTCCCGGCGCTCCTCCGGGCTGGGCGCGGGCTCGGAGGACCAGAGGGCGCGCAGGGCCTGCAGTCCCCAAGGCGAACGAGCCAGCTGGCGGTCCTCGGCCTCCCACTCCTCGCGGGCCTCGTCCACACGCTTCAGTTCCACCAACGCGGCCAGCCGGCCCATCCGGGCCTCGGCCTGCAGGTTGCCGTCCGCCTTGTCAGGCAGCGACTGAAAGGTCCGCAGCGCCTCCTGGGGCGACTGCAGTTCGCGCAGCTGCAGCCAGCCGATCTCCAGCGCGGCCCGCGGATTGCGCTCCGCGCCTGTCTGGCGCAGATCCTTGAGCCAGCGCTCCAGTTCCGTCTTGCGCGCCCGGGGCCGGGCCCGCTGCTGATCCAGGCTGTCCACCTCCGCGCGCAGCGGCGAGACGGGCCAGCGTTCCTGGAAGATGCGCGCCAACTCCACCGCGCGGCTCCAGTCGGAGCCGGCCACGGCCAGCCGCACGCGCAACAGGCCCCGGCGATCCGCCTGCAGCG
Organism: Candidatus Delongbacteria bacterium; assembly: GCA_041675285.1. NCBI lineage: Bacteria > Candidatus Delongiibacteriota > Candidatus Delongbacteria bacterium. The sequence goes on along the minus strand of JBAYTZ010000003.1, from coordinate 208,860 downwards.
GATCGCCGCGCTGGGCCTCCAACAGGCGGGTCGCTTCGGGCAGCAGGCCCTGCCGCAGCAGGATCTCCGCCAGCCCGGTGGCTTCCGGGTGGTCCGGCTCCACGTGCCGACTCAGTTCGCCCACGCGCTCCCAGGACACGCTGGGCAGGCCGCTCTGGTCCTGTTCGCGGGCCAGACCCAGCAGGCCCACGGCCAGCAACCGGGCGGAGTCGGGAGTCAGATTCGGGGTGGCGGACAGGGAATCCAGCGCCGCGGCGAAGTGCTCCGCGGCCTGGGCGCCCGCACCGGCCCGCGCCAGCGCCAGGGCGCGCCGCAGCCGCACGACGGGCGTCTGCCGCGCGCAGGTGGCCCAGGCCCCTTCCGCCTCCAGATCCGCGCCCTGCAGCACCAGCGCGTCGCCCAGCAGCAGGCGCAGACTGTCGCGCACGGCAGGCGAGTCGAAGGCCGCGTCCTCCTGCTCCAGCTCGTAGCGCAGTCCGCGCTCGGCCTCCAGCAGGCGACCCAGCTCCAGCCGGCGCGCGGCCAGGGCCAGCCAGAGCCGGCCGCGCAGGGGATCGTCCTCGTACTGGGCCTCGGCCCGCACCAGCAGCGCCAGCGCGTCCTCGCCCTGCTGGTTCTCCACCAGCAGACGGTCCAGTTCCAGCAGGGCGCGCAGCTGGCCGGCCCCCGGCGCGGACTCCCGCAGCACGCGGTCCAGCAGTTGCCGGGCTTCGGCGGCGTGGCCCTGTTCCACCAGCAGCAGGGCCCAACGGCGCCGCGCCTCCAGCCCCTGATCGCTCTCGGAATCCAGTTCGGCCGCCAGGCGCAGCAGTTCCTCCCGCGTGGCCAGCTCGCTGCGCGGGGTGTTCGCTTCGGCCTCGAGCAGGCCCTGCACGGCCTCCGGGCTGCCCGGGTGCTGCTGGGCCAGCCGGCGCCACTGCTTGACCGCCTCGCCCGTGCGTCCCAGCCGGGCCAAACACTCGCCTGCGGCCAATTGGGCGCCGGGCGCCAGCGGCGAGGAGGAGTGGCGCTGCACCAGCGACTGGAAGGCGCCCAGGGCCTCGGCCGGCCGTTGCAGAGCCAGCCAGGCCCGGCCCTCGAGTTCGAGGATCAGGTCGCCGGCCTGGGAGGAGGGAAAGCGTTCGCGGAACTGCCGGCACTGGGCCACCACCAGTTCGTGACGACCCTCAGCGGCGAACTGGCGGGCGTGCACGGCTTCGCGTTCCTCGGCCCAACTGGCGCCTGTCGCGGGGCGCAGCCCGGCCAGCGCGGCAAAAAGCAGGATGAGGATCCGGTTCATGCGGGTCATGGGATTCCAGTTCTGATTGCGCCCAGAATGTGGCAAGGAAAGGGGAGTATCGGGGTGTCAGAACGGTGCCAGGCCGGTGCCAGGCCGGTGCCAGACCGGTGCCAGGCCGGTGCCAGGTCGGTGCCAGAACGGTGCCAGGCCGGTGCCAGGCCGGTGCCAGACCGGTGCCAGAGCACTGTCAAGCAGGATTTACGTCTGCGCATCCGCCGCCGGAATGACAGCCCTGTGCTGGGATCCCCCGGTCAAGCCGGGGGATGACGAAAAGGTTGCGTGAGGTGAAGCCCGCAGGGCTGTGCCAGGTCGGTGCCAGAGCACCTCTCGACCTGCCTAGCCGATGAGCCGCAACTTCGCCAGCCGGGCCACCAACTTTTTCACGCCCACGGACTCGAAGCGCACGCTGACCCGGGTCTCGCCGCCGAAGCCAGTCAGGTGGATGATCACGCCCTTGCCCAGGGTTTCGTGCAGCACCTTGGCGCCCGGGAAGAGGTCCGCGGGGTCCGCGATCTCGGCCAGCTGCGAGGACGGATCGCGCACGGGTTCGGCCTTGCGGAAGGGGCTGTACTGGTTGAGCAGGGCCGCGCGCTCGCGGTCGGCGCCCAGTTTGCCGTCCGCCCGGGCCGGCTTGCGGGCGGGCGCCGGCAGCTCGCCGGGATCCAGTTCCAGCTCGCCGCCGGCGAAGCCCGGTCGGGCGGGCGGGGGCGGCGGGGTCACGCGCGGCGCGGGCTTCCAGCTGGGCGTGCCGCCGCGGACGGGTTCACCGGGCTTGGTGTGCGGATCGCTCTGCCAGCTCGCCTGGGCGTCACGCCAACTGCCGCGCAGGCCGGAACCCAGCAGGCGGCCAGCCTGGGAGCGGTCCAGCAGCTCCTCGGGAATCATGTCCAGGAAGGTGCTGGGCATGGCGCCGCCAGCCTGTCCGTAGCGGCGCCGCATCCGCGCGAAGCAGAGGAAGAGCCGGCGCATGGCGCGCGTGGCCGCCACGTAGAACAGGCGGCGCTCCTCCTCCAGCTGCAGCGGATCATCCAGCGCGCCGGCCAGCGGGAAGAGCCCCTCTTCCAGACCAGTCACGAAGACCACGGGAAACTCCAGGCCCTTGGCGCTGTGCACGGTCATCAGCGTTACGTGGTCCTCCTTGTCGTCCCAGCCGTCCACGTCGGCGACCAGCGCCACCTCCTCCAGGAAGCCCGCCAGGCCCAACTCGCTGTTCTCCTCGTAATGCTGCAGGGCCGCCTGCAACTCGCGCACGTTCTCCACCCGGGCCTTGCCCTCGGGACCTTCGGCCTCCAGGTGTTCGATGTAGCGCGTCTGCTCCAGCAGCAGTTCCAGCACCTCGGTGGGCTTGCCGGAATCCATCAGCGAGCGCAGGTCGTGGATCAGCTTGCCGAACTCCACCAGCCGCCCGGGTGCGCCGCGCCCCAGTTCGGCGATCAGCTCGAAGCGCTCCACGCCGTCCAGGAAGGAGAGCCCCTCGCGCTGGAAGATGGCGCGGGCCTGGGCGATGGTGGCGTCGCCGATGCCGCGGCGGGGCGTGTTGATCACCCGCAGCAGGCTCACCGTGTCCTGGGAGTTGACCAGCAGGCGCAGATAGGCCAGCAGGTCCTTGATCTCGCGGCGCTCGTAGAAGCGCGTGCCGCCCACGATCTGGTAGCGCAGGCCGTGGCGCATGAAGGCCTCTTCCAGCGCCCGGGACTGGGCGTTGGTGCGGTAGAGCAGGGCCACGTCGCGCAGGGAGCCGCCCTGCTCGCGATGCTCGAGGATGCGCCGGCAGATCAGCGCGGCCTCCAGCGACTCGTCCTCGCCCACCAGCAGGGGAATCAATTCGCCGCGGCCGTTCTGGGTCCAGAGCTGCTTGGGATGGCGCGACTGGTTGCGCGAGACCACTGCGTGGGCGGCCTCGAGGATGACCTCGGTGGAGCGGTAGTTCTGCTCGAGCTTGAAGATCCGCGTGCCCGGCCAGGTGCGCTCGAAGTCGAGGATGTTGCGCAGGTCCGCCCCGCGCCAGCCGTAGATGGATTGGTCGTCGTCGCCCACCACGCAGATGTTGGCGTGCTCCTGGGCCAGCAGGCGCGCCACTTCGAACTGGGCCTGGTTGGTGTCCTGGTACTCGTCGATGAGCAGGAAGCGGAAGCGCTCCTGGTAGACCTTGAGCCGCTCCGGGTGGGCCCGGAACAGGTCGATGGGCTTGAGCAGCAGGTCGTCGAAGTCCATCGCGTTGGACTGCTTGAGCTGGATGGCGTAGTCGCGGTAGATGTCGCTCAGCTTCTCGTGGATGAAGCCACTGTCGCTGGTGGCGAAGGTCTCGGGGTCCAGCATGGCGTTCTTGGCGTTGGAGATGGCGCCGCGCACGCGCTTGGGGTTCAGCTGCCCGTTCTTCAGCGAGAGGCGCTCCATGCAGTCCTGCACCACCTTGAGCTGGTCGTCGGAATCATAGATGGTGAAGTTGCGCCCGTAGCCCAGCGCCTCGGCTTCGCGCCGCAGGATGCGGGCGAAGATCGAGTGGAAAGTGCCCACCCACATGTCGCGCACCGAGCCGTCCACCAGGTGGGCGATGCGCTCGGACATCTCCTTGGCGGCCTTGTTGGTGAAGGTGAGGGCCAGGATCTCCCAGGGCCGGGCCAGGCGCTTGTCCAGCAGCCAGGCAATGCGGCTGGTGAGGACGCGCGTCTTGCCGCTGCCCGCTCCCGCCAGGATCAACACCGGGCCGTCCGTGGCTTGGACGGCCGCCTGCTGGGCCGGGTTCAGTCCGCTCAAATCCATGGGGTTCACGTTCCTGTTGGATGAAACGGGCGACCCGCGGGTCGCCCACCATGTTCGTGTTCGCCGGACCGCCCGCCCTCAGGGAGTGCGCCGTCCCAGACCGCTGTCCCGCGCCGCGGCCGCCTGTTCCAGCCGGGCCGCCGATTCCAGCTGGCTGGCGCTGTCGGCCAGTTCGCCGGCGTCCAGCCGCGCGCGCAGGGCGTCCAGGGCCTGTCGGGCGCGCAGGTGCTCGCCGTAACTGACGGAGAAATCGTGGCTGCCGTCGCCGCGTGAGACAAAGTAGAGGTAGTCGCAGCGCGCGGGATTCAGCACGGCCGCCAGGGCCACCTTGCCCGGACTGCCGATGGGTCCGGGCGGCAGGCCCGTGTAGCGGTAGGTGTTGTAGGGCGAGTCGATGGTCAGGTCCTTCAGGTACAGGCGCCGGCTCTTGGGCAGCAGGTACTGCACCGTGGGGTCGGCCTGCAGCTTCATGTCCACCTTCAGGCGGTTGAGGTAGACGGCCGCGATGGTGTCGGCCTCGCCCGAGAGTTGATACTCCGCCTGGACGATGGAGGCTAGCGTGGCGATGCGCCGCAGATCCAGGCTGTCCTGGGCGCCCGGACCCGCTAGGTCGTCCAGCACTTTCTGGAAACGCGCGACGGCCTTGAAGAGGATGGCGCGCTCGTCGTCCGCCGGGCTCAGGAAGTAGGTGTCGGGGAAGAGCAGGCCGTCCAGGTCCGGCACCTTGAGACCCAGCAGGCGCACGAAACTCGTGTCACGCACCAGCTGCATCATCAGCAGGCTGTCGCGCCCGGCCTCCCGGGCCAACAGGCCCACCACGTCGGCGGTGCGGCCGCCTTCGGGGATGCGCACCTTGAGCATGGGCACGGAGAAGACCAGCAGCTGACGGAGCATGGCCTTGGGCGACATCCCGCTGTCCAGGATGAAGGCGCCCACCTGGATGGCGCGATCCCCCCCCAGCAGGCGGGCCGCGAACAGCAGGCGGACGGGTTTGTCCAACAGGTGCAGGCCGTGCAGTTCGTCGGCCACCTGACGCAGGGTCATGCCCGGCCGGACCAGCAGCTTGGCCACCACGCGCTCGCCCGCCCAGCCCGGATCCCGGGCCAGCCAGGCCCAGCCCTTGCCCAGGCCCAGCAGCAGCAGGGCCAAGGCCAGCGCGACCCAGAAGATCGGGCGACGGAAGCGCAGCGGGGCGTGCGGGAGCTGCGTGGGCTGTTCCGCCGGCGCCGGCAGGACGGGACCTAGGTCGGGCACGGTGCGCAGTTCGGCGTCCAGGCGCTCTTGCCGACTGTGGGCCTGGGCCGTGGGCCGGCTGTCCGGGCGATCCTGGGGCTGGGGATGGGTCCGCCCGCCCTCCAGCGCCTTGCCTTCGCGCTTGCGCGGACCCGGGCGGCGGTCGTGGCGCGTGTCGCCACCTTCCCCACGCGGAGAGCGCGGAGCGCCTTCAGACGAACCGCGACGGGAATCGCCCGGGCGCAGGTTGTCCGCCCGCGCGCCGGGAGCCGGGGTGGGCGTGCCGTTGCCCTCCGGCCGATGGCCGCCATCCTTGGCACTTCGGCGGGGCCGGCGCCGGGGCGGGCGCGGGCGGCGGGAGGGTCCAGGGGAATCGTTGGGAGTGTCGGCGCTCACGTGATTCGCTTGATTATCATGGATTTGCGCACCCAAGGTAAGGATCGGCCCGCTCGCAGTCAATCCGCGCACCGGCCTCACGGCACGGTCGCCACGACCCTGCCCGGCGGGTTGGACAATCTGCGGGCCGGGTGGCCCGGTTCATGAAAAAGCCCCCCGCCGCGGTGCGGCGAGGGGCTGCGATTCGTCAGGGAAGGAGGATCACTCCAGATCCTGCAGCTTGGGCGCATAGAACTGGTAGAGGATCCCGCTCATGACCGAGCGCGCGCCGCTACCCGTGGTCGGGGCACCCAGCGCGTAGCTGGGATACTCGCCTTGCTCCAGCATGTGGAGGGGCAGGGAGTTGAAGGCGGTGCGGAAGTTGGTGTAGCCCGTGCCGGTTCCGAAGCCCGCGCCGCCGCTGAAGGTGGTGTTCTCGGTGTAGAGGAGAACCGGCTTGCGGTGCTTGATCAACGTGGGCTGCCAGGTCAGGTCGACGTTGACCGTGTCGCCACGCACCCAGTAGTCCGCCGGGTTGTCGATGCGTTGATGGTCCACGCGGATGAAGACCATCTCGCGGCTGTTGACCACGCCCGTGGTGGTGATGATCGGATTGGCCCACATGTGGTCCGGCCGGCTCATGTTCCAGGCGTCCAGGGCGGCGGTGATGGACATGCTCCAGTAGTAGCGGGCCACGTTGGGAATGTAGAGCCAGCAACCCGTGGCGTCGGGATCCGTGGAGTAGGCCGGATAGCGGGCGTTCTCGCCCGTGCTCTCGTTGTCCTGGTAGAAGATCGCCGGCAGGTCGGACTGCCGCGCCACGCGGAAGATGTTGAACTCCTGGCGCTCGGGCAGCCCGGCGGTGAAGGAGTCGTAGGTGTAGGCCGCCACCGTGCCCAGCCCCTCGTTCAGGGCGTAAGCTTCCACGTAGGCCAGGGCGCTGTCCGGCAGATAGGGCCGGTAGGCTGGGCCGGGGATGTAGAAGGCGTTGTACCCGGTCGCTCCGCCGCTGTTGGCGCGGATGATGTCGATCCGGTCCTTGTCCATGTACAAGGGCTGCAGGCCGTCGCCTTCGGGCAGGCCGGAGAGGCAGCCGTCCAGGCGGCCGTCCGTGGAGAAGGTGTTGTTGTCGTCCCCGTAGACACCCAGGATGCCCAGGTAGCCGGAGAGGAAGTCGCCGGCCTGGTCGGCGATGGCCGCCTCCGTGGTGGTGGAGGCGTCGTTGCGCGCGTAGCTGAATGTGCCGAAGAGGCTGGACCAGCCGGTCCAGAACAGCGAGCCGCCCATGTCCAGATAGTCCATGAGGAAGCCCTTGGCCGTCTTACTGATCCACGAACCGCGCTCGCCCGGGTTGCCCTGGCCCTCACTGGTGGCCCACTTGTCGTCCAGGCAGATGATGGTCTTGTACTGGCTGATCACGGCGAAGGGCAGCTGGACGGGATACTCCGCATCCAGGCCCATCTTCCAGTAGCGACAGTTGAAGTCCTGACCGTCGCCCACTTCGTGCCGCCAGACCACTTGATAGCCCGCCACGCCCTGGGTGGCGGCCTTCACGTCGGGCAGGGCGCCGGCGATCAGATCCTGATAGTAGGCCATGTATTCTTCGTTGCTGGCGAAGCCCAGGGTGGCCAGCGGGTTGGCGGCGTCCGGAGGCGTGAAGTCCAGCACCAGGACGTCCTTGGCCAGGGTCAGCTCCTGCACCTTGAAGCGCATCCAGGCCGGCTCCGTGCAGCTCTCGTAGCCGTCGTCCCGGCTGAACACGGTCAACTGGTAGTAACCTGTGGGCAGGTTGAACAGCTCGACTTCGTTGTGCAGCGACCAGCCGTCCTCGTCGAAAGCGTGCAGCTCGAAGCTGCCCGTGTTGTCCTCGGTCAGTTCCACGCGCGTGCTGTCGGCGTTCACCAGCTCCAGCCCGTCGTCGGTGGCCGTGGAGCCCGCGTTCATGTAGCCCGGCACCAGGGAGTCGGGAATGCGGTGCAGCAGGAAGCGGAACTGCAGCGGGATGGTGACCAGGGCCTGGTCGTCCGGGTCGTCGCCGGACACCAGGAAGCGCAGGCCCTTCCAGTTCTCCAGCTGTTCCGTGGCGATGGGGATTTCGTAGTAGGGGCTGACGTGCTCCTGCAGGTACTGGATGGTCACCGGGTCGGTCTCGATGTCGGTCCAGTTGATGACGTGGCGCTCGTGCTCGCCCGGCTGGCTGACCAGCGTGTAGCCGTCCTTGTAGTAGGCCAGCGTGGGCGTGTTGGGGGCGCGGTTGCTGCGGTTGAAGACCCGCATGGCCGGCTCGGAGACTTCGCCGTCGTTGTCGATGGCCTGCAGGAAGACTACGTGCTTCTGGATCCGCCCCAGCCCGGTGGTCAGGTTGACCACGGCCTGGGTGTTGGTGGTGGTCACCCAGTGGATGGCCTCGGTGGTGTCTTCCAGCGCGGCGTCGTTGTTGTTCACGCGGGTGATGAAGGCCGCCAGCGCGTCATCGGTCTCGTAGGGATAATCCAGATAGCGGTAGGCCGTGACGAAGCCGTCCGGGTCGGAGCCGCGCCAGAAGATGAGCGGGGCGAAGCTGTAGACCGGATAGTACTCGAAGCTGCCGTCGATGACGTAGTTGTAGCCCAGCTTCCACTGGAACTCCGTCGTGTGCTGGATCCAGACGTAGCGCGCGATGTTCGGGTCGATGCGGTAGCAGGAGGCCGGCACCCAGCGCCAATCGTCGGGGTCCAGCGGGTTGACTTCCTTGATGGAGCGGATTTCGCGCACAAAGAAGTACTGGTAGCGGATCAGCTCGAACTTGGCCTCCACGTCCAGCTCGCTCGGCAGCTGGGCGCCCTCGGCTTCCTGGAAGCCCTGGAGGGAATCGGGGAAAATGAAGGTGTAGTTCGGGATCTCATAGGTGGTGCGGGCGCTGTCCGCATCCTGCTGGTTGTTCACGAAGGACACGCTGGGCGCCTGGTTTCCCGAGAGGCTGCCGTCGATCTTGCTGCAGCCGATCGCCAGGATCAGCAGCAAGGCCAAGGCCGACAGGGTGGTGGGACGAGAAAACTTCATCTGTCGGGTCTCCTATCGCGTCCAGGAAAGGGTGATCATGTTGCGGGTTTCCAGGTAGCGGGACGGGGCGAAGGCGTAATCCAGCGTCCAGTTGCCCCAGTTCTCCTTCTGCCACTTGAAGCCCGCACCCAGGCAGAGGCCGTCCGTGGAGAGCAGCGGATACTCGTAGCCCACCTCCGGATCGTACTCTTCCCACTCCGTCTGCTTCACGCCGTTCATCTTCTTGCCCAGTCGCAGGAAGAACTGATTCTTGTAGGCGTATTCGAGGCCCACGTCGATCTGTTCCACGTTGTCGCTGGGATGGCCGAATTCAAAGGCCCCGTGCAGGAAGTGCTCGGCGTCCTTCTTGCCCATCAGGTCCATGGACACGCCGAACTTGAACATGATGGGCAGGGGGTAGGGTTTGTCGATGAAGGTCATGTCCGGCCCGAAGTTCGTGATGCTCATGGCCATCTTCATGCTTCGCCAGCCGGTGTCGTAATAAGTGCCCAGGTCGGCCGCCCAGCCGTTGGCGCTGTATTCGTAGGTGCTTTCCCGCACGAACTTGCCCGTCACGCCGACGGAGAACTTGTTGGTCAGGCGCTTGGCGTAGGAGGCGCCCAGGGCCAGATCCTGCCAATCGAACTGCTGGCCCGTGCCGTTGGGCAGCTCGGGGGTGTTGACGTCCATCATGCCGGAGCGCAGCCAGGTCAGGGCGACGCCGAAGGCCGTCCCCGTCTCAGGGGAGGAATAGGCGCCGCCAATCCAGTTCTGCGACACGTCGACGGGCAGGGCGTAGTGCGTGGCGCTGTAGTGCCAGCCCTCGCTCAATTGCACCAGTCCACCCGGGTTGTAATACAGGGCACTCACGTCGTCGGCCAGGGGCAGCAGGGCGTCCGCCATGGACAGGCCGCGGGCCGAGGGGCTCAGTTTCAGGAACTGGGCGCCCGCGGTTCCGGCCTTCACCTGGGCCAGGGCCGTCTGTTGCAGCGCCAGGGCCAGGACCAGGGCCAGGACAAGCTTCCAATACCTCATGGTTGGTCTCCTTGTGCGCTCTACTTGATGATCACAAACTTGCCGGTGGAGATCTCACCGTCGCCGGCCGGGGTCTTGTCTTCCACGCTGAAGTAGTACAGACCGCTGGCCACCTGCTGGAAGTTGCGCGTGTTCAGGTCCCAGGACTCGCTGAACTGGGAGTCCCAGCGGGAACCGTCGCCATCCAGGTTGTGGGGCAGCATCTGCACCAGGTCACCGGCCACCGTGTAGATGCGGATGACGCAGATTTCCGGCAGATTCATGAACTCGATCCGGCGGTCGCTCTGCGGATACCACTGCAGGGTGCCGTCGTCCTGGTTTTCCCACTGCAAACCCTGCTCGGAATTGCCGAACTGGTAGGCCTTGGTGTAGTCCACGTCCGCGCGATAGGGATTGGGCACCACGCGCACGCCCTGGCCGGACACTCCGCTGGGAGCCTGCCGCAGGCTGTTGCAGCTCTGCGCGGTCTCCAGGGGTTCCGTGCCGGTCTGGTAGTCGCCGAAGTCGAAGGCCGTCACGCTGTAGTAGCGCGGGAAGAGGCTGTGGACCTGGGGGATGTTGTAGTGGAATTCCACGTCGTAGCCGGCGTGGTCCCAAGTGTTGTTGTACGCGCCCTGGTTGTCGGCCAGGTCTTCGAAGCGCTCGCCCAACACGGGGACGCCCGCGCCGGCCTCGCCGGTGAAGATCAGGCCCGTGGCCGGGTCAACGGCGCTACCCAGATTGTTGAAGACTTCCGTGCCGTCCAGCAGGTAGTAGCGATGGAGGCCGTCGACGCTGCGCACGGCCACGGCCGTGGTGTAGGCGCCGATGATGTCGTTGAAGCCCGTGCCCATGCTGACCCAGAGGTCCTCGTTGATGTCCAGCAGGATGCTCTCCTGCAGCTCGCCCACGGGAACGGCGATCTCGCGGAAGCCCGAGTTGCGCCCCACCTGCTGGCGTTCCCAGCCGCGGTTGGTCTCGCGCATGGGCAGGCTCTGCAGCGGGCCGACGTCGGGCAGCGTGCGCAGGGAGTTGTCCGCGTCGTAGTAGGCGAAGTTGACGTTGTCGAACTCGTCCAGCAGGGAGAAGTCGTTGTCCATGCTGGTGTTGTTCGCCCAGATCCGGAAGCCCTCGAAGTCCTGCACGTGGCTGAAGGGATCCTGGTAGGAATCGTCCATGGCGGCGCGGGACCAGATCAGCTCGACGAAGTCGGCGCCGGTCTCGATGCGCATGTCCGGACAGGGGGGAGGCGGCGGGCCCTGGAAGTCGGGGATGCCGTCGCCCAGGTCCAGCACGGGCAGGGACTGGTCGCCGGCGCGCACCACGTTGGCGTTCATGTGGCCCAGGTACCAGTCGTCCACGCCGCTGCCGTGGGTGGAGAACTTGGGTCCGGCGTAGACCAGGAAGGAGTCTTCGCGCATCTCCTGGCAGCCGACCTTGGAGAGGAAGTCCCAGAGGAAGCGGTTCTCGTGGAATTCGCCGCCGAACAGGGCCTGGGTGGCGGTGGAATCCACCAGCCCGTTGCCCTCGGTGCCGTCGGCGTCGGGGCCCATGTAGATGATGGGTTCGTTGGTCAGCGGGTTCCGCACCGTGGTGCCGAAGTAGCGCACGGTGTCGCCCACGGCCGGGGCCCAGAGGCCGTCCACGCCCACGTCCTCGCCGCCGTAGCCGTCGCCCAGGTCCAGGTAGCCGTCGCCGTTGGTGTCGTAGATGGGCGTGTCGTACATCTCGTTGTCGTAGACGCGCTGGGCCCAGATGGCGTTGAAGTCGAAGTCGGTCCAGTCGAACTTGGTGGCGTCCAGCGAGCCCATCGGGAAGCCGTCCGAATCCAGGCCCGTGATCCCGGTCTGGGGATTGCTGCGGTTGTGCAGGTTCTCGCCGGCCACGAAGGCCACGGTCATCACAAAACTCTCGCCCGGATTCAGGCGGTAGACGTTGACGCCGTTGCCGTCCGTGTAGTCGTAGACGCCCAGCGGACCCCAGGAGAGCAGGTAGCGCGTGTCGTCGCCCGCCACGTGGACGGTCTCGTTGGGACCGGGCATCAGCCAGCTCAGCGTGTCACCCGTGACGCAGACGTTGGCGTGGGGGTTCTGCTGACCGTCCGGCTCGTCGGCCGGATTGATGGAATACATGTCCGGGTCGAACTCGCCGTTGGCCATCACCTGGTACTTGTTGACGTCCGCCAGCGGCGTGCCGAAGGTGGAGCACCAGGTCATGCTCTCGCCGGCGATCAGGCACTCCGGGTGCTCGCCCCAGTACTCCCAGGCCGGACCGTAGTCCTGGCTGGCCGTGCTGTTGCTGTTCCACCAGTTGAAGGTGGTCTGCAGCATGGGGTTCGGCGCCCGCAGCACGCGCGTTCCCACCACGTGCGGGCAGGTGAAGTTCGTGCCCACGATGTCCGTGCGGTCGCGGCCGTCGTTGTCGGCGATGTAGGCCGCGTTGATCTGCACGGCCTGGCCGGTGACGCTGTCGACGGCGAAGGGCCGGAAGCCGCAGAAGTCGTCCTGATGGTGCTGGGCCTCGTCCTTGTGGCCGATGTCCGCGTCCATGTAGAGGCCGACGTAGAGGTTCTTGAGGAACTTGGAGCCCACGTTGGTGAACTTGAAGTCCACGATCACGAAGTCCTGGGCGTAGGAGTAGGACCAGGAGTGGCTCATCTGCTCGACTTCAATGCCCAGGCTGATGTGGTTGCGATCCTCTTCGTCGTAGCCCTGGCTGCTGCCCACCACCGTGGGGTAGTTCTCCAGGGTGTCCGCGTAGAAGCTGATGAAGTCCTGCTCGGAGACGGACAGACTGTCGTAGATCTCGCTCATGTCCGTGCAGTTGAAGCCGTTCTTGCGCGTGGATTTCTCCTCGATGCGCGCCTCGACTCCGCAGGTGGGATAGAGCTCGTTGCAGTTGGGCTGCCAGCCTTCGCTGCCGAAGGAGACGCGCGCCGTCTCGAGCCCCGTGTCGTCCACGATCAGAGCGCCGATCCAGATGGAGCCCTGGTAGAGGTACTGCTGGCCCGAGCCGCCCGGGTACTCCAGCTGCGGGGCCCAGACACCCGGCAGGCAGGGATCGTCCAGGGTGCCGGTGGCGTCCTGGGCGTCGTTGCCGAACCAGCCCTGGTTGGTCATGTTGACCCAGACCTTGCCGAAGCGGTGGACACGGTTGTCCAGCAGGGGCAGGCAGAAGTCCGCCGTGCGCTGCGCATCATCCTTGCGCACGGCTTGCGGCCCGGGGTCCAGCGTCTTGGCCAGCAGGAGGGAACTCAGGCCCGCCGTGACCACCAACCCCAGGAGCAGCGCTCGTTTCATCATTGTGCATCCTCCGAAGGAGTCCCGGGGGCAGCCAGCCGCCCGAGCCCGCTACTCATCTGCTACTGGACCAGAACCCGGAAACTGCCGCGCGTCTCCCGGCGCAGTTCGCGCAGGTCGCCGCCGTCCACCACCGTGATGTTCACCGCCAGCTCACCCGTGAAGGTTGCTTCGGGCTCGAGGGTCAGGGTGGTGCCGGACAGCGTCAGGCTGTGGCCGGAATCCTCACCCGTCACGACCACCAGTTCGGCGGTGTAGGTCAGGTCGTCGTCTTCCACGTCCGTGGCGGCGAGGGTCAGCACCAGGGTGCCGCCCACGGCCAGGGTCTGCGTCGCGATGGGCGCCAGCACCGGTGCGTCGTTGACGGCGCGCACGGACAGGCTGACGGTCTCGCTGTCGCTGCCCTCGGAATTGGTGGCGCGCACCGTCAGCGTGGCCGGTCCGCTGTCGCCCGTCTCGGCGTTCACGTTGAACCAGTTGGCCGTCGGGTGGATCACCAGATGGCCGCCCGTCAAGGTCAGGGTGATGGCCGTGGTGTCCACCAGCGCTTCGTAGGTGAAGTCGTTGTCCCCGCCGAAACTGATCGCGCCCAGGTAGAGCTCGATGCTCTCATCCTCGTTCATGACCAGGTCGCCCACGCTGTTGAGGTAGGGACCAGGGTTGCTCACCTGACCCTGACCCCAGCCGATGGCCTGGGCCGTGCCGCCGGCCTCGCAGTTCGCGATGGTCTGGCTGAAGGTCCAGTCGGCGGGCAGGTTCACCTGGGTGAAGTTGTTGCAGGCGCCCACGGTCCAGTTGTCGGGCATGGCGGCTTCGTCGTCGCCGCCGTTGTCGCTGAACCAGTTGACGTTCACGTCCGGGTTGTTGGTGTCCTGGTAGGGCAGGCTGGGATCCGGGTTGATCTGGGTGCCCACGATGCCCGTGGCCACGGGGCTGACGCTGTAGTCGTTGCCCGCGATCAGGTTGTAGCGGATCAGCGGATCGCTGTTGGTGTCCAGCTTGATGCCGCCGTAGGCGTTGTCCACGATGGTGTTCTGCAGGATCTGCACGTGGGGGGCCGCATGCAACTTGATGCCGTAGAGCGACCCGGCGGCGATCAGGCTGTTCTCGATCTGGCAGTCGTAGGTCGTGTTGTAGATGAACACGCCGTAGGACTGGCAGCCGCGGATGTCGCAGTTGGAGACGCGGCCGCGGGCCTGGTTGGCGAAGTAGACGGCGGAGAGGCCCGTGCCCGTGAAGTCGCAGTCGTCCACCCAGGCCATGGAGCCGGCCCCGTGGGCCGAGACGCCGTAGTTGGTGGCTCCGCTGAAGCCCGAATTCTTGACTTCGGCCACCGCGCCGTTGCGCAGTTCCAACATGCCGCCGGCCGTGATCCAGTCCTGCCCGCTGAAGCTGCTCTCCGAGCCGTTGGTGAACTGGCAGCCCTCAATCAGGGCCGTGCCGCCGGCGTTGCCGTTGATCACCAGACTCTTCCAGGCCGCACCCGTCCCGGCGCGTTCCGGCGTGGGCTCGAAGACCGCGTTGGTGGCGTTGACGCCGCCGTCCAGCCGGATGCCGTAGTAGCCGGCGAACTGGATGTGCGAGCCCGTCATCGTCACGGGGTCGTGGCTGAAGGCGTCGCAGGTGACCGTGTAGGTGGCGGCGCTGAGGTTGGGGTTCTTCAGCCGCTTGCGGATTTCGTTCGCCGCCTCGGCGTAGACGATCAGGCCCATGTCCGAGCGGTCCAGACCCAGCGCGTCGTAGGCTTCGTAACCCGACTGGATGCAGGGGCTGCAGGGGTTGAAGGCCTGGAAGTCCGCCGACAGCTCGTCGAACATGGCGTCCTGGATGGTGTTGCCGTAGATGTCCACCCGGTCGTTGTTCTCGTTGACCCGGTAGATATCGTCGCCGTTCTCGTCCAGGGCGATCACGTCCACGCCCGGCGAGTTCAGGTCCACCTGGGCGCTGTCGCCGTCAAACCACTGGATGAAGGCGAACTCCCGCGTGAAGCGGATGGGCAGCGAGCTGTTGGCCGAGATGTTGTTGCGGGCGATCAGGCTGTCCGTCATCCAGTTGGTGACGCGCGTGGTGTTGCCCACGTGGCTGGTGTCGAAGGCGATGCCCGAGCCGTCGTTCTCGTAGACGATGTTGGAACGCAGACGCGGCAGAGACGAGCCCATCAGCGTGATGCCGTTGTACTGGTTCATCCAGACCAGGCAGTGCTCGATGGTGGGGCTGGCGTTGTTGCAGACGATGCCCGCGTTCTTCTCGGGATCCGTGTTGTTGAACTTGGCGCCGAAGGCCACCATGCAGTAGCTCAGCTGCGAGGCGTCCGAGCCCGGCCGGAAGACGATGCCCTGCCAGAGGCCGAAGTCCTCGTCGGCCACGTAGCCCAGGAAGCGGATGGGCTGACCCAGCTGGCCGCGCGCCGTCAGGGTTCCTTCCACATAGAGGCTGCTGCGGTCGTGCATCCACACGTCCACGCCCGGTTCGATGGTCAGGGTCTGGCCCGCCGCGACGGTCACATCGCCGGCCACGTAGTAGGGCGAGCCCGCGGTGGTCCAGGTTCCGCTCACCGGTCCGGCGGGGATCTGGGTGGTGAAGGCGCGCGTCAGGCGCTGCTCTTCCTGGGTGCCCGACCCGTCGTCGCTGTCGCAGGCCGTCAGAAGCAGGGTCAGTGCCGCCAGCAGCCAAGGCAGTAGTTTTTTCATGTTCGGCTCGCTAGAACTTGTAACCGAAACGCAGCAGCACGTTGCGACCCTCGCTGTACATGCGCGGGTTGGCGTCGTACATGGCCTTGTTCGGGTAGTAAATCGAGTAGTCCGGATTCGACGGGTGCATGGCCAGATAGGTCGTGCCGGTGGCCGAGTAGATGCTCCGCTGGTTCCGCTTGTTGAACACGTTGCGGATCTCGAAGCCGGTGACGACCTGGTGACGCTTCTGGCCGCCCAGCCGGAAGTACTTCTCGAACTTCAGGTCCGTGTCTTCCGTCCAGGGCATGCGCTCGGAGTTGATGTTGATCTTGGCGTCGTTGTCCACGTGCTGGGTGTAGCGGCTGGGCGTGTAGGGCTGGCCCGAGCCGTAGGTGTTGCTGATGGTCAGCAGCCAGTCGTCGGGCAGCGTGAAGCCGAACAGCACCGGATGGTCGCCGTCGTCGTAGTAGAGCGACCAGTAGGTGTTCACCGAGTGGGTCTGGTCCCAGTCCAGCGGATGCTCTTCCCGGTTGACCGGCACGCCGGCCACGCGGGCTTCCGCCGCCTCGCGGGCCGCGCTGGCCTTGCCGTAGGCGAAGGAGAGTTCGTAGTTGAAACTCACCGAACTGTGCGCCGCGGCCTTCTCCACGCTCAGGTTGACGCCCCGGCTGCGGCCGTAGTCGCCGTTGGTGAACATGTCGATGGTGTAGCCCGGGGCCACTTCCACGCTGGTGGAGGTCACCTGGTCGAAGATGTCGCGGTAGTAGCCCTGCACGTTGATCGTGGTGCCGATTTCCGCGAAGCGGGCCTCCACGCCGAACTGGTACTCCACCGTCTTCTCGTACTTCAGGTTCGGGTTGCCCACGATGATGCTGTTGGCGCGCGCGCCGGTGGCTTCCCGGTAGTAGTACTGGTAGCTGGGCGCCTGGTAGAAGTGCCCGTAGTTGAAATAGAGCTTGGCCTGGTCGGTGATGGGATGGCTGATGCCCAGGCGCGGGCTGAAGCGGCTGGTGGAGGGGTTGGCCTCGATGGCGCCCGGGTTGCCCGCGTTGGCGTTGTCGCGGCTCTCGCTGACGAAACTCTCCTCATGGACCAGGAAGTCGTAGCGCAGCCCGATCAGCACGTTCAGTCCCTCGAACTCCATTTTGTCGCGCAGGTAGACGGCGCCTTCCAGCGGTTTGCGGTGATAGAAGTCGCGGAAGTTGCCGCGGTCCGGATAAGGCGAACCGTCGGGCAGCGCGATCAGGCCGTCGTAGGGGATCTGCGGTTCCTCGATGGACTGCATCTCCATGTCGCGGTACATCATCTCGATGCCCGCCAGGGCGTCGTGATACTGGTTCAGCTGGACCTGGTACTCGGTCTTCAGCGAGTAGGTGATGGACTTGCGTTCCTGCCAGAGGGCCTGGGTGTCGTAGGTCTCCGGGTTCAGGAAGAAGTCGAAGTAGCCGGGCTGGTTGTAGGCGTAGCCCCAGTCCGAGAGCAGGTTGGAGTTGCGCTGGGTGCCGCCGTCCTGCTGGCCGTTGGCGTTGTAGTCGGTGAAGGGCTCCCACTCGTCCCAGCGGCGGTTGGGAGGATCGAAGTAGGTGTCGGTCATGGCCACTTCCAGCTCCGGCGCCGAGGAGCGCTCGGTCCAGGTCCGGCCGGCGGCGCCGATCAGGTAGAGGGCCTTGTCGATGGGCCAGTCGGAGCCGTGCTGGGCCAGGTCGTAACCGCTGTAGATCACGGGCCGGCTCACGTCCACCACGCTGCCCTGGAAGTGGGCGTTCTCGATCAGCTCGGCCGGGGTCTCCGCGATGTCGCGGATGTTGCCGAACTGGCTGTGGTAGCCCGCGAAGGGATCGGTCATGAAGTCCGCGAAGCGCGTGAACAGCTCGTACTCGTCGAAGAGCCAGTTGGGCCCGTCGTAGTGGCCGTTCAACGTGGGCTGGGGCGGGGGGCCCTGGGCGCCGTTGGCCAGCCAGTTGAGATAGCCGCTGCCGTTGTTGCCCACGGTGCTGGGCAGGTCGAAATAGATCTCGCCCGAGTCCCACTCGCCGTTGTAGGCGCCGGTGACCGGATCGGGTTCGTCGATGAAGGGCTCGCCCGTGTCGAAGAAGAAGTCGCCGTCCACGAAGGGCTCGCCCAGGTCCTCGTCGTCGTCCCGCACGTCCTTGAAGTTCATGCGGCCGTCGGCGTTGATGTCGTCGTAGCCTTCGGCGCTGTCGAACAGGCCGTTGCCGTTGGAGTCGACGAAGGTTTCGCCGTCATCGTAGGCGTTGTTGCCGTTGCCGTCCGTGAAGGTCTCGCGCCAGCCGTTCCAATAGCCGTCGTTGTTGACGTCCTGGAAGCGCTCGCCGTCCCAGCGGCCGTTGTGGTTGATGTCCTGCTCGGGGGTCTGGGGCTCGGCGTCGTCCCAACGGCCGTTGCCGTTCATGTCGGTGAAGGGATCCCAGGGATCGTAGTTGGGATTGTTCACGCCCGAGGCCGGGTCCGGAATGTTGACGTAGGGCTCGGCGGAATCGTACTGGCCGTTGCTGTTCAGGTCCACCCAGTCCTCGCCGCGGTCCCAGCGACCGTTGCGGTTGACGTCCTCGTAACCCTCCGAGAAAATCGGGTTGCCGTTGGAGTCATAGGTGAAGCCGTCGTAGGCGCCGTTGTTGTTGGCGTCCACGTAGCCGTCGAAGTAGCCGTTGCCGTCCAGGTCCTGGTAGCCGAGGAAGGCCGACTTGTCGTCCTCCTGGGCGCGCTCCTGGGCCGAGAACTCGAGCATGAAGTCGTCGGGCTCGCGCTCGCCGGGGGTGATCAGTGTGCGGGTCTCGCTGCGGTAGAGCACGGCCTCGATGCTGGAATTGGTGCCCAGGGCGTTGGTGTAGGTCAGCGAGAGGGCGTTCTTGTTGGTCTCCGCCCGGGGCCGGTTGCGCACGTTGTAGAGGTAGCCGTAGCCGTAGTTGCCGCTGGCCGCGCCTTCGCCTTCGGGGTAGAGGTCCCAGCGGCGGTAGTAGCGCTCGCCAAATAGCTTCAGCTTGCTGGCGCCCGAGAGCGGGAAGGCCAGGTTCAGGCTGGCCTGGTACTCGTTCTTCTGGCGTTCCGGCAGGTCCAGGCCCAGATTGGTGTAATCCCAGCTGCCACGGTCCACCTGGAAGGGCAGGTAGGTGTCGGTCAGGTAGGCCCGGCCGCTGAAGAAGAAGGTGGAGCGCTTGTTCTTCTCCAACGCGCTCTGGAAGGGCAGCGGCCCGCCCCAGTTCATGGAGAACTGGTCGGAATTGAAGGAGAACTTGTCGAAGGGCTGGTCGGTCAGCCATTCCACCTTGCCGTGGTATTCGTCCTTGTCGCCTTCCCGGGTGCTGACCTTGATCACCGCGGCCTGGGCCTGCCCGTATTCGGGGCCGAAGCCGCCGGAGAGCACGTCCAGGTTCTCGATGTTGGCCACGTCCAGGTTGACGAAGCTCTGGCCGCCCACCAGCGGATCGCGCGCGTCGATGCCGTTGATGACGAATTTGGTCTCGTCGGCCCGGCCGCCGCGGGCGTGCAGGGCGCCCTCGTCGTCGACCTTGAAGCCCGGCATGGTGGCAACCAGATCCGTGGCGTTGGTGACGGAGGTTTTCTCGATGTCCTCCGACGTCTTCGTCAGGGTCTGGCCGGCCTTGCCCGTGTCGATGCGCTTCCGGTCCGCCTTCACCACCACGTCTTCCAACTTGATGTTGGCTGGCGTCAGCTTGATGGTCTTGAGGTCCGTCGTCAGGTCATTGCTGACCCCGGCCTCGGTGACCTTGATGGTGTGGTAGCCGGCGTAGCTGATCTCCACGGTGTAGCGGCCGATGGCCACCTGGGGAATCAGGAAGTTGCCGTCGATGTCCGTGGCGGCGCCGCGCTTGGGTTGGGAATCCAACACCGTCACGTTGGCGCCGGCGAGACCTTCGCCGGATTCGGAGTCCACCACCCGGCCCTTGATCTTGCCCGTGTTGCCGGCAAAGACCAGCTGAGCGGCGAGGATGGAAAACAGCATGACTGCCAGCCATTTCGGCGGGCGGAGATGAATGTGGGACCAACCCTTCATTCTGCACTCCAGAGGCTTGGGTTGTGAGATGAGTGACAAGCAAGGCCCAACCTACCAAAAGCCCCAAGTGAAAGCAAGAATGGGGCTCAGGGCGAAACCAAGTCAAAGACGTTGAATTTCAACGACTTAACCGACTTCCGTCCGTCGGGCCAGGCTCCAGCCAAAAGCGTGCCAAGCGCAAACACGATAACACGGATGCAAAAAAGAGAAACTTGATTCTGTTTTATTCTAATTACTGATGATATCAGGAAGCGAGCTTATTTGGCCGGCGGGCGGGAACCCGGTCGAGAACCGGGCTGCCGGAGCGAGCGCGGGCCGCGACTTGACACTGAGTTAAGGAAGGGAGTCAGAAACCGGAGCGGGACCGCCGGGCGGCCCGGCGACGAGGGCGGCGGGCGCAACGAACAGCCGCTCAGCTCCGCGTCTGGAAGAGCACGGGACCGCTGTCGGCCACCGGCTCGAAGCCGGCCTGCTCGCGGTAGAGCAGGAAGAGATTGCGGATGATCAATTCCTGGTCGCCCGGGTCCAGGTTGCGGAACACCAGGTGCAGGCGCGAGATCTCGCGGTTGACCGTGATGTGCAGGACCTCCGCCTGCAGGTCGTGCAGGGTCTTGGAGGGCAGGTTGAGCGTGAAGGCGATGTGCGAACCCCGGGGCGGCGGGTTGTGCGTGATCAGGGCCGCGCCGTTGCCGGACAGGTTGATCAGGTGCCCGGGGCGCTGATCCGGCCGCCAGCCGGCCTCGCTCTCGTAGACCTTGCCCGGCTCCTGCATGACGATGAAGGCCACTTCCATGTCCACGTCCACTCGCCAGAACTCGCGCAGCTGGCGGACGCGGAACTGCCCCTGCTGGGCGTGGGTGACCCGCAGTTCGCCGCCCGGGGACTCCTTGAGGCGGACGACGGCGTGATACATGGCCTCCGGGCGCGGATAGAAGAGCGAGAGCTGCTCGCCCGGCGCGCCCTTGCTGCTGTGGGAGCCCCGCGGGCTGAGCCGCAGGCCATCCATGCCCACTTCCACCACGATGCAGGGAATCACCTCCTGGCCACCCTTGTGGAAGACCAGGTTCAGGCTGACGCCCGGGCTCAGGTCGCGCGTGCTGTGCGGCACGAAGACGTGGCCACTCTCCGGGTAGGCCATCTCTTTGATGCGCTGCAGGGTTTGCAGCAGCTCGGGCTCGGCGGAGTCGATGTCGGGCAGGCCGTCCACCCAGGTGTGGAACAAGCTGACGCTGTCCAGCAGACGGTCGGGGTTGTCCGGGCAGGTGCTGCGGATGGCGCTCTCCAGCAGGCGCCACTCCTGGGGATTGATGCCCTTGGCGCTGAGCTGGCGCTGGATGCGCCGCAGTTTGCGGAAGCGCTGGAAGCGTTCGGTCCAGATGTGGGAAAGGATGGGCAGGCTGATGCCCAGCAGGATCAGCAGGACGAAGGCCCAGAGCGCGCCCTCGAAGGAGCCACGAAAACTCTGCTGGATCTGCTGCCAATCCATGCCCGACCTCTTGAAATCTGGTTCACTCCTATCGGCCGGGCGAATTCATTCTTTACCGGCGCTCCAGGGCTGGATGGTCGTGCGGATGTCCAGGCCGGTCTCGGAGCGGGCCAGCCAGGTGACTGCGCCGTCGTCGATCTCGATGCTCATCTGGGTGTCAAGCTGGTGCAGGAGCGTGCAGCGGCGCCGCAGATCGAACTCCATCCGGCCCCGCCCGCCGCCCTCCAGCATGATCCGCAAGCCGTCGGCCTGGGGATCGGGCACCAGTTCCACCACAACGTCGAGTTTGGCCACGTCCTGCTCCAGCGAGCGCAGGGTCACGCGGCGAATCTCGGTCCAGGCCACGTCGTGCGCGCCGATGGTGGTGCTCTGGTGCTGGCTCTCCTGATATCCTTGACCGGGAAGCAGTTCCCGCGTGCTGTCCGCCAGCGAGGCTGCCAGCAGCTCCATGGAGGACGCCAGGTAAGCCGCCGCGTCGTCGCGCCCCAGCACTTCCAAGGCCCAGCCTGAGTCGGCCGGCGCCCGGCCGCCCTGCCAGGTGGTGTCCGCCAGCCCCAGCCAGCGCAGAGCCAGCGAGCTGGTGTCGTAGTCCGCCCGGGCCACGCAACCTTCCAGATCCAGCTTCAGCGCCAGCCCGGGTTCCTTGATCCGGTAGTCCAGCATGTCCATTTCCAGCCGGGCGACGCCGTCCGACACCGGCCCCAGCCGCAGGCGCTGGGTGGTGTTCAATTCCTGGAAATAGTCCTCCATGGCGGGGCTCAGCTCCCCGCCCGTGGGTCCGCGGAACAGCGAACGCCGGCTGCTCATCAGCACCTGGATCCGGTACTCGGTTTCGGGCAGGTAGCGCCGCTCCAAACGCGCCAGTTGGGCCTCGGGACGACAGCCGGCCAGCAGGGCGGCCAGCAGGGGAACGAACAACAGCACGATTTTCATGCGCCCTTCCTGCGGGACCAGAGGCTGCGGGCCAGTTCATCCAGGTGGGCGGCGAACTCCGGATCCTGCTCGCGGCGGTCCAGGAACAGCACCAGCACGCCGGACAGCAACAACGCCACCAGGGCGGCGGCCAGCACCATGATCGAGCGCCGCGGCTTGAGCTTCTTCTCCGCCAGCACGGGCGGATCCAGCACCTCCAGCACGGGGTTGTCGTTCACCTCGTCCAGCTTGGCCTGCTCCAGCTGGGGCAGCATGAAGAGCAGCTTCTTGTTGGCAATCTCCAGCTCGCGCTTGAAGCGCAGAAACTCCATCGTGGCGCTGGGCAGTTCGTTGATGGCCAGGAAGAGGTCGCTGTCGCCGCGCTCCCAGGATTCCTTCAACTGGGAACGGATGGTGGAGAGGGCCTGCTCGGCCTGCTGCACCTCGGGATGGGCGGGGCCATAATTCTGGCGGGCCATCCGCAGCTCCAGCTCCAGGATGGCTTCGCGGGCCTTGATCTCGGCGTACTTGCCCAAAATGGCCTGGCCCTGGACTTCGGGCTCCAGCACGCGGCTGGACTTCTGGAAGACCAGCATGGCCCGCTCCAGCGAATCCACCTCGGCGCGGATCAGCCGCACTTCCATCTCCGCGAAGCTGCGATTGTTGCGCGCCTTGCGGGTTTTCAGCTCCAGGTTCAGCGACTCCAGCCGCTGGATCAGCCATTGGGCCATCTTGAAGGCCAGGACAGGGTCCTTGTCGTGGACCGTCAGCACGATCATGCCGCTCTCGAAGTCCAGCTCCGCCATGACCTTGCGCCCCACCACCTTGAGGATGTCCTCGATCTTGGCGCGCTTCATTTTATAGTGCGCACGCAGGTCGAAGGTGCGGATCAGCTCCTCGTGGACCTGGCGGCTGCCCAGCAGGGCCACGAAGTACTCGCCGCCGGCGCCTTCCAGGCCCTGGCCGGTCAAGTCCCCCAGCATGTCGCCCATGGGCAGGCCGCCCAACAGGCCGGCCAGCATGCCCGTGCCGCCCGAGGGCGGCGAAATCACAGCGCGGGACTCGTAGGTCTTGTTCATGAGCAGGCTGTACACGGCCGTGAGCACCGCCGTGATCAGGACCATCGAGATGACGAGTCGCTTGCGGGCCGCCATGAGCAGCAGAAAGCGCAGCAAGGGGGATGGAGCGGTGGCAGGGGTGTGCACGATGGAATTCGACCCTTTTTCGTTGCAGGCGCTGCGGGGCCCGGCAGACCGTCCGGGCAAGGTCGCGCGGCTGTCGCGGGGCCCTGTCCGACGGGCTGCAAGGTAGAATTGAAGCGCTTGGGGAGCAAGGGATTCCTTGAGTCTGTTCAGTAATTCGAACTGATCGAAGGCGCCACGGGCTCGTCCCGCGGATGGGGCGGATCCGGAGCGTCCGGGCTGGCGAGCGCCGCGCCCGCTCGCGCGGCGACCGGTCCGGGCCCGCGTTTGAGCCGGGCGTAGAGCGTGGGCAGGCTGATCCCCAAGCGCTGGGCGGCCAGGCGTTTGTCCTGTCCGCAACCCGCCAGCGCCGCCTGGATGCGCGTCCACTCGAAGCAGGCCACGGCCTCGCGCAGGGGCAGCTCGGGCGCCGCGTCTCCCCCGGCGACGACGGGCGGCGGGGCGGGCGGGGCGTCCTCCGGCAGCACGGCCAGCTCCGCCAGGATCTGTTTGGCCGTCAACGGCGCCAGCCGCTGAATCAGGTGCCGGAGCTGGCGCAGGTTGCCCGGCCAGGCCGCCCGGCGCAGGCGGGTCTGGGAGGCCGGTGAGCAGAGCGGGTGGCGGGCGGGTTGGGGCACCCCGGCCTCCAGCAGGAAGGCCCGACAGAGCAGGGGCAGGTCGTCCAGGCGGCGGGACAAGGGCGGCACCTCGATCACCCGGCCGGCCACGCGATGCAGCAGATCCTGCCGAAAGGCGCCCCCCAAGCGGCCGATCTCGCAGGTGGCGGCCGCCACCCGCACGCGCACCTGGCGCTCCCGGGCCTCGCCCACGGGCCGGAAGACGCCGCTCTCCAGGAAGCGCAACAGGCGGGCCTGGACCGGCGTGGGCAGGGCGCCGAACTCGTCCAGGAAGAGCAGGCCGCCGTCGGCCCGGACCGCCAGGCCCTCGCGATCCACGGCCCCGGTGAAAGCCCCGCGCACGGAACCGAACAGCTCGGCCTCGGCCAGGTTGTCGCTCAGCCCCGCGCAGTTCACGGCCACCAGCGGCGCACCGGCCGGAAAGGCCAGTTGGTGCAGATAGTCCACCGCCAGTTCCTTGCCCGTGCCCGTCTCGCCCACCAGCAGCAGGGGCAGCCCGTCGCCGGCGGCTTGTTCCAGCTGACGCCGCAGCTCCTGGAACGCCGCGGAGCGGCCCACCATCCGGCCGTAGCGGTGACAGGCCAGGAAGCAGGCCTCGCGGCGGGCCTCCCGCAATCCTGGCGCCCGGGCTCCCCCGCGCCGGCCCTCCGGGCGGGACTCCTCCAGCCGGGCCAGCCAGCGGCCCAGCAGCTCCTCCAGCCGCGCCGCGCCCCGCCGCCGGGCTTCCCGCAGCAAGCCGCCCAAGCGCTCCCCGGCCTCGCGCGACCGGCCCGCCCCCAGCAGGTTCCAGGCCTGCACGGCGCCGCGCAGCAGCAGGTCGTCCCGGCTGACGGGCAGCTCCGCCAGCAGCTCCTGCAGGGCTTCCCCGGGCGGCCGCCGGGCCAGGGCGCGCCAGCGGGCCAGCTCCCGGGCCAGCCAGTGCAAGGAGTCCGCGGGCTCGCCCTCCAGGCTGTCCACGTAGCGTTCCAGCGCCTCCGGCCGCCCGGCGCAGAGCGCGCGCAGGACCTGGAGCAGCAGGATCTCCTCGGAATCCGGCGGCAGGAATTCCGGGCCGTCCTCCTCCTCCGCCCGCCGCAGGCGGTCCAACGGCTGCCACAGGCCGCACTGCAGCAGGCCGGGCCCCTGTCGCAGGAAGAGCCATTCCAGCAGAAGCGGGGGCGTGTCGCGCAGCCAATCCAGTTCCGTCGCCATGGCGGGCCCTCCAAAGCGCGCCACACGCCCGAATGGGGCGCCGGGTTTCCCGCTTCCCGGGCCATTCCGCCCGCCCGTGCCCGGCTCGTCCAGCCCGCCGGACGGGTCCGGTCCGCCCTCTTGGCCCGAAGCCCTATCTTCCGCCCGCCGTGACGGTCACCGCAATCCAAGGAGAGGCCCGTGAGTCTGCTGCCCGCCCTTCCCCGACGCATCCACTTCTCCGGCATCGGCGGAGCGGGAATGAGCGGCCTGGCCCGCGTGCTGCACGAGGCTGGTCATCAGGTCAGCGGCAGCGACCGCGACGAGACGCCGCTGGTGGCCGAGCTGCGCGCCCTGGGCATTCCCGTCCGCGCCCAGCAGGGGGGGCTGCCCGAGGAGACGGATCTGGTGATCCGCACCGCGGCCATCCCGCTCGCCCACCCCGAACTGGCAGAGGCCACGCGGCGGGGCATTCCCATCCTGCGGCGCGCCGAGCTGCTGGGGCGGCTCTGCGAGACCCCGGTCTCCGTGGCCGTGGCCGGCACCCACGGCAAGACCACCATCACGGCCATGACCGCCCGCCTGCTGGAGGCCTGCGTGCCCGGGGCCGGCTGGTTCATCGGCGGCCAGCACGACTCGCTGCCCTCCGCCCGGCTGGGCGCGGGACAGGTGCGGGTCTGCGAGGCCGACGAGTTTGACCGCTCCTTCCTGGAACTGCATCCCACCCACCTCCTGCTGGGCGCCGTGGACTGGGACCACGCGGACATCTATCTCACCCGCGCCCTGATGGAGGAGGCCTTCGACCAGCTGGCGGAGCAGATCCGCGGCGACGCTCCGGTGATCCAGCAGCTGGGCGGCAGCGCGCTGGGCGGCGAGCCCTGGGTGCCGGCCTGCGTGCTTAAGGGCCGGCGGCGCCGGCTGACCGTGGGCGAGGAACGCGACTGCGACCTGCGGGTGATTCCCCGGGGCGGGGCGGGCAATTGTTTTGATCTGGTCTCCCGCACGGCCCCGGATGGCGGCTCCCAGGGTCTGCGCCTGCCCGTGCGGCTGGGTCTGCCCGGCGCGCACAACCGGCTCAACGCGGCCACGGCGCTGGGTTGGCTGCTCTTCGGCGAGTGGGGCGGCCACGTCGATCCCGCGGCCGCCGCCGCCGCGCTGGCGGATTTCAGCGGCCTGCAGCGCCGCTTCCAGCTGGTGGCCGTGAGCGGCTCGCGCCGCCTCTACGACGACTACGCCCACCACCCCAGCGAGATCGCGGCCTTCCTGAAGGGCCTGCGCGAGATCAGCCGCGGACCCGTCACGCTGATCCACCAACCGCACACCTTCAGCCGGGTGCGAGCCTTCGCCCAGGCCACGGGGGAAGCGCTGAGCGCCGCGGACCGCGCGATCCTCTGGCCGGTGTTCGCCGCGCGCGAGCTTCCCGAGGACGGGATCAGCCACCGCAGCATCCTGCCCTGGCTGACGGCGCCGCGCAGCCTGGCGCTGGACACGCCGGCCGAGTTGTTCGCCGAGCTGGAGCGCTCGCTGGCCCCGGACGAGATCGTGGCCACGGTGGGCGCGGGGGATTTGTACAAGCTGCACGGGGAGCTGGCGCGAATCTTGGCGCGCTGAGGTGTCAGCAGGGGCACGCGTCGACATTGGGGGAGCTTGTCACCCCGGCGCAAGGCGGAATTGAATGGGAGCCAAGCCTGTCATCCCAGCGAACGCTGGGATCCTGTCCGGCCGTCCACGGGCAGTACTCTTGCGACGTGGCGACCGCACATAAAGGGACCAGGCGCCGTGAGGCGCCAGCAGGGTTCATTTCCACCGGTCATCCCAGCGAACGCTGGGATCCTGTCCGGCCGTCCCCAGGCAGCACCCTTGCGACGTGGCGACCGCACAGGAAGGGACCAGGCGCCGTGAGGCGCCTGGAGAGTTCCTTTCCGCCTGGGATCCCAGCTTGCGCTGGGATGACAGGCTCAAGTCCATGACGAGGATCAAATGAACCTGTCCTTCAACAAGCTGAGCGCCTGCGGCAACGATTTCGTGGCGTTGGACAACCGCGATCGCCGCCTGTCAGGTGGCGAGACGGAGTTGATCCGCTACCTGTGCGACCGTCGCCGCGGCGCCGGGGCGGACGGCCTGCTGCTGGTGGAGGAGGATCCCGCCGCCGACTTCCGCATGCGGATCTTCAACCCGGACGGCAGCGAGGCGCGGATGTGCGGCAACGGCGCGCGGGCCTGCGCCTTCTTCGCCGCGGGGCTGGGCATCGGCGGCGAGGAGCTGCGCTTCAGCACGCGGGCCGGTCTCCAGCGCGCGCGGCTGGAGTCGGGCCGGCAGAGCCGCCTGTGGCTGAGTCCGCCGGAAGCCCGCGGGCTGGGCGAGCCGGAGCTGGCCGCTGATCCCCGGCTGGTGGATGAACTGCGCGGCGCCCACATCGCCGGCTTCTTGCGGGTGGGCGTGCCCCATTTGGTGGTTGAAGTGGAGACGGAGCTGGCCAGTTATCCCATCGAAACGGTGGGTCCCTGGTTGCGCTATCACGCCGCCTACGCCCCTGAGGGCACCAACGTGATGTTCGTGCAGCGGCTGACGAACCAGCACCTGCACCTGCGGGCCTGGGAGAAGGGCGTGGAGGACGAGACCTGGGGTTGCGGCACGGGCGCCGTGGCCTGCTGCCTGACTCTCGAAGAGAGCGCGCCGCTGCAATTCCCCGTCACCGTTCGCATGCTGGGCGGCGACCTGATCGTTTCCCGGCAGGACGGCGAGATCAGTTTCTCGGGCGAGATCCACGAGAGCTACCGCGCCGTGGCCTCTCTGCCGGCGGAGCTTGCATGAAGAGGATTTTATCCACAAAAACACAAATGACACAAATAGTTTCTGATTGCAAACGATTCAATGCACACACTACAGGCAGTTTATCATCCAGTCTGAATTTCAGGAAGATTGTATTTGATTCTAATTAAATAATATGAAACTTTAACCAGTTTACATACAAGAAGTAAAAGTTGAGTATAACGGCCAATTCCTGTTATCTGATTTCAATTCGCTGTCAATTAAAATCAATAATTAGATCTCGTAAAATTGCGCCTCCATCTTGCGGTTTGATGAATTCTTCTTTTGTGATTTTGTGTTTTTGTGGTTAAATACCATCTGATTTCTTCGTGTCTTCCCGTGAGACCCATCCCCCCGCTACCAAGCAGCAACACAGTGGCGGCTCTATCCGGTGGGCTCGGCTGACTCCTCCATGTCCCGGAAGCGATAGCCCACTCCCGTCTCCGTCAGCAGCAAGCGGGGCCGGGCCGGATCGGCCTCCACCTTGCGCCGCAACTGCGCCATCAGGACGCGGAGATACTGGGTCTGGTCCATGTACGCGGCGCCCCAGACGTCCTTGAGAATCTGGCGATGGGTCAGCACGCGGCCCGGAAAGCGCGCCAGCAGCGTCAGCAGTTTGTATTCCAGCGGCGTCAAGTGGACTGCTTGCCCGTTCACGCGCACTTCGCGCCGGGCCAGATCCAGGCGCAGATGCTCGACTTCGAGCACGGAAGCGCCGCTCTCCTCCACCCGGGCGTGCCGGCGCAGGGCCACGCGCATGCGGGCCAGCAGTTCGCCCACGCCGAAGGGTTTGGTGAGGTAGTCGTCCGCGCCCCCGTCCAGGGCCAGCACCTTGTCGGCCTCCCGGCCCCGGGCCGAAATCACCAGGATGGGCACCTGGCTCCATTCGCGGATCCGCCCGATCAGGTCCAGGCCGTCGCCGTCGGGCAGGCCCAGGTCCAGCAGGATCAGCTCCGGATTGTGCGTGGTGGCCGCCACCAGGGCGTCGCGCACGTTGCCGGCGGCGACCACGCGGAAGTCCTGCACTTCCAGGGCCGTGCCCAGCAGGCGCTGCATCTGCGGATCGTCCTCGACCACGAGGATCAGGGCGGCTCCAGGGCTCATGCGGATTCCTCCTCCTGTTCGTCCTGCGCGGCGCCGGCCGGCGGCTCCCCCACGGGCAACGTCAGCGTGAACTCCGCCCCGCCACCCGGCCGATTGGCCGCGCGCAGCGTGCCGCCGTGGGCCTGGACGATGCCCCGGCAGATGGACAGGCCGAGCCCGGTCCCGCCGGGTTGGCTCACGCCGCGCCAGAACTTGTCAAACACCCGGGCGGGCTGATCCGTCGGCAACCCGGGCCCGCGGTCCAGCACGCTGATTTCCAGCGCGTCACCGCGACTGCGGGCCTGGATCTCCAGCGGGGAGCCCGCCGGCGTGTAGCGGCAGGCGTTGTCCAGCAGATTCCACAACACCTGCTCCACGAGGACCGGATCCACCTGGATCAGGGGCAGATCCTCCGGCACCTGCCGGTCCAGCTGCCGGCCGGCCAGGCGCGCGTCCAGCCGGTCCAGCACGCTGCCCAGGATCTCCTCCAGCGCCGCCCACTCCCGCTTGGGCACCAGCCCGCCGGACTCCAGTCGCATCATGTCCAGCAGGTTCCCCACCAACCGCTCCATCCGCAGGGATTCGCCGCAGATCGTCTCCAGCAGCTCCCGCCCCGTGGCGGGCTCCAGCCGCCCACCGTTCTCGCGCAGCGTGGTGGCGGCCGCGGTGATGACCGCCAGCGGCGTGCGCAGATCGTGTGACACGGCGCTGAGCAGCGAGCTGCGCAGCTCCTCCGTCTGCGCGCGCACACCGGCCTCGCGAGCCTCCTGGGCCAGCAGGGCGCGCTCCAGCAGCAGGCCGGCCTGCCGAACCCAGGCCGCGAGGAAGCGCCGGCCCTCCCGGTCCAGGCTGTCCCAGGCGCCCTGCCGGAGCAGCAACACGGCGAACACCCGCTCCCCGCGGCGCAAGGGGTGGCAGAGACAGGGCAGGCCCGGCAGCGTATCCGTGCCCGAGCCGGCGGGCCGACCGTGCTGGTGCGTCCAGTCGGCCAAGCCCTCCTCCTGCTCGCTCAGGCTGAGATCCTCCGCGCTGCGGCCCAGCGGTTCCAGCTGGCCGGCCGCGTTGGCCATCAACACGACCGCCTGCCCGCCGAAGCACTCCGCGGCGTGGCGCGCCATCACCTGGGCGCAGCGTCCCACCTCCGTCACGCCCGCCAGGTCCCGCGACAGGGCGTAGAACGCGGCCGTGCGCTCTTCGCGCGCCACGGCGTCCTGTTCCCGCCGGCGGAGGCGCTCGACGAGCAGGCTGCCGAGAATTCCGGTGGCGAACAGCACGCTGAAAGTGAGCAGGTGGCGCGAGCTGTCGATGTGAAAGGTGTGGACCGGCGGGATGAAGAAGTAATTGTAGCCGGCCACGGCCAGCAGCGAGGCCGCCAGCGAGGCTCCGCGTCCGAACAGGATGGCGCAGAGGACCACGGCGAACAGGTAGATCAGGGCCACGTCGGGCAGGGCCAGCCAGCTGCCGCCCGCCAGACCCAGCAGAGTGGCCGCGGCCAGGATCAGCAGCGTGCGCCCGACGCCCCGCAGGTCGATCTTCTCCGGATGCACCAGCGGCAGCGCGAACAGGACCAGTCTCAGCAGCCGCCGCGCGCCCTGCTGCGCCCGCTGCCAACCGACGTTTCCGGTCCGGGCGCTTTCCGCCGGTATCAGGTGCAACTCGATCTCCCCCGCCCCGCGGATCAACTCGCGCAGGGGGGAGCGCAGGATCCGCGAGCCACCCGGCCGCCCGAGCACGATGCGCGTGACGTTGCGGCTCCGGGCGAAGCGCAGGATCTCCGCGCCGCTGTGCACGCCCGACAGGCGCGACACCTCGGCCCCCAGGGATTCGGCCAGCGCCAGGTGATCTTCCAGCCGGGTGCGGGACAGGTCGCCGGGCGACAGCGAGTCCGTCTCGCCGGCGTAGACGGCGTACCACGGGGCGCCCAGCCGCGAGGCCAGGCGCCGGGCCGCCCGCACGACCTGGGCCGACGAGGGCGCCGGGCCCACGCAGGCCAGCACCCGCTCGGTGGCGGGCCAGGTGGCCTGGATGTTCCGCTCCCGGCGCCAGGCCTCCATGTCCTGGTCCACGCGCTCGGCCGCCCGCCGCAGCGTCAGCTCGCGCAGGGCCAGCAGATTGCCCCGACGGAAGAACTGCTCCAGGGCCCGTTGCGCCTGCTCCGGAACGTAGACGCGGCCCTCGCGCAGCCGCACCAGCAGCTCGTCCGGGGAGAGGTCCACCAGCTCCAGCTCGTCGGCGCGCTCCAGCAGCGCGTCGGGCACGGTCTCGCGCACCCGCACGCCGGTGATCTGGGCGATGACGTGGTTGAGGCTGTCCACGTGCTGGACGTTGAGCGTGGTGTGGACCTCGATCCCCGCATCCAGCAGGTCCAGCACGTCGTGCCAGCGTTTGGGGTGCGCGCTGCCCGGGGCGTTGGTGTGGGCCAGCTCGTCCAGCAGCAGGATCTCCGGCCGGCGGGCCAGCGCCGCGTCCAGGTCGAACTCCTCCAACCGCGTGCCGCGATGCTCCAGTTGGCGCGCGGGCAGGCTCTCCAGGCCCTCCAGCAACTCGGCGGTCTCCGCGCGGCCGTGGGTGACCACGCAGCCGGCCACCACGTCCCGGCCGTCCCGGCGCAGGCGCCGGGCGCTCTCCAGCATGGCGTAGGTCTTGCCCACGCCCGGGGCGTAGCCAAAGAAAATCTTCAGGCGGGGACCGCTGCGCTCCTGCTGGCTCTGCACCCAGCCCAACAGGGCGTCGGGATCCGGACGGTGGTCGACCATCGGAGCCTCACTGGCTGGAGGGGATTCTGGCTGCAATGTCGTGCACGGACGCGTTCAAACGCAGCACGTTCACGCGCGGCCGGCCCAGGAGGCCCAGGACCGGCGTCTCGGTGCCGGCGGCCACGAGCGAATCCACCACGGCCACGGGCAGGCCGCGCGCCCGCGCCACGCGGGCCGCCTGCCAGCGGGCGCCTTCCGGTGAAATGTGGGGATCCAGTCCGCTGCCCGAGGCGGTCACCAGATCCACGGGGATGGGTTCGCGGTTGTCCGGGTCCAGGGCGCGCAGGGCCGCGCAGCGCTCCGCGACGCGCTCCCGCAAGCCGGGATTGGCGGGTCCCAGGTTGCTGCCGGACGAGGCGGAGGCGTCGTAGGGCGTCGCCGCCGTGGCGGAGGGTCGGCCCCAGAACCAGCCGGGGCCGCTGAACTCCTGCCCCACGGCCGCCAGGCCCACGCTCCGGCCCTGCCAGATCACGGCCTTTTGGTCCGGCTGCCAGGCCTTCAGCAGCCAGGCGCCGCCGGAGACCAGCAACGGATAGACCACGCCGCACAGCACGCTCAGCAGCCCCAGCAGGGCCAGGGTCGCCCGCAGATCGCGCTTCATCAGGCAACTCCCAGGGCCGCCAGCGCCCAGTCGATGAGCTTGATGGCCGGGAAGGGCAGCAGCACGCCGCCCAGCCCGTACACCAGCAGGTTGCGCCGCAGCAGCACGCGCGCCGGCGCCGGACGCACGGTCACGCCTCTCAGCGCCAGCGGGATGAGGGCCACGACGATCAGCGCGTTGAAAATCACGGCGGAGAGGACGGCCGAGCGTGGCGAGGACAACCCCATCACGTTGAGCAGGGCCAGCTGCGGATGGATGCCCACGAAGAGGGCCGGCAGGATGGCGAAGTACTTGGAGACGTCGTTGGCCACGCTGAAGGTGGTCAGCGCGCCGCGGGTCATCAGCAGCTGCTTGCCGATGGTCACCACCTCCAGCAGCTTGGTGGGGTCCGAGTCCAGGTCCACCATGTTGCCGGCCTCCCGGGCGGCCTGGGTGCCCGTGTTCATGGCCACGGCCACGTCGGCCTGGGCCAGGGCCGGCGCATCGTTGCTGCCGTCGCCGGTCATGGCCACCAGCCGGCCGCCGGCCTGGTGTTCGCGGATCAGCGCCAGTTTGCGCTCCGGCGTGGCCTCCGCCAGGTAGTCGTCCACCCCGGCCTCGGCGGCGATGGCCGCTGCGGTGCGCGGATTGTCGCCCGTCACCATCACCGTGCGGATGCCCATCCGGCGCAACTCGGCGAAGCGTTCGCGGATGCCGCCCTTGAGCACGTCCTTCAATTCCACCAGGCCCAGCGCGCGAACCCCGTCGCAGACCAGCAGGGGCGTCCCGCCCGCGGCGGCGATCTCGCCGCCCTGGCGCAGCAGCTCGGCCGGCACCTCGGCTCCCAGTTCGCGCAGATACTCGCTCACGGCCTCCACGGCACCTTTGCGGATGCGCCGCTCGCCCAGGTCCACGCCGCTCATGCGGGTCTGGGCCGTGAAGGGAATGAAGCGCAGCCCCGGCTCGCCCAGGCTGCGACCGCGCAGCTCGCAGCGCTCCTTGGCCAGGATGACAATGCTGCGGCCCTCCGGGGTCTCGTCGGAGAGCGAAGCCAGTTGGGCCGCCTCGGCCAATTCCTCCTCCCAGACTCCATAGGCCGGCCGGAAGGCCACCGCCTGGCGGTTGCCGACGGTGATGGTGCCGGTCTTGTCCAGGAGGAGCACGCTGACGTCGCCGGCGGCCTCCACCGCGCGACCCGAGGTGGCCAGCACGCGGGCCTGGAACATGCGGTCCATCCCGGCGATCCCGATGGCGGAGAGCAGGCCGCCGATGGTGGTGGGAATCAGGCAGACCAGCAGGGCCGTGAGCAGCACGGGGCTCACGCCGGCCGGGGATCCGCCCGCGGCGAAGGCCGTCAAGGCGGGCAGCGTGCACACGGCCAATAGGAAGATGATGGAGAGGGCCGCCAGCAGGATGCCCAGCGCGATCTCGTTGGGCGTGCGGCGGCGCTTGGCGCCCTCCACCAGGGCGATCATCCGGTCCAGAAAGGTCTCGCCGGCCTCGGAGGTGATCCGCACGATCAGCCAATCCGAGAGGACGCGCGTGCCGCCGGTGACGGCCGTGCGGTCGCCGCCGCTCTCGCGGATGACGGGCGCGCTCTCGCCGGTGACGGCGCTTTCGTCCACGGAGGCGATGCCTTCCACCACGTCCCCGTCGCCCGGGATGAGCTGGCCGGCCTCGACCCAGACGAAGTCGCCGCGCCGCAGCTGGGCGGAGGACAACTCCTGGCGCTCGGCATCCCGGCGCGCCTCAGCCAACCGAATCGCCTGGGTGTCCTGCCGCGTGCGGCGCAGGGCCTCGGCCTGGGCCTTGCCCCGACCCTCGGCCAGCGCTTCGGCGAAATTGGCGAAGAGCACGGTGAACCAGAGCCAGAGCGCGATGGACAGCGTGAACGCAGGTGGATCCGCCCCTCCAACTGCCAGGCCGTGCAGGCCCAGCAGGGTGGTGTAGACCGCGCAGATCCAGACGGTGAACATGACCGGATTGCGCCACACGCGCAGCGGGGAGAGCCGCAGGACCGCGTCCCACAGGGCGCGGTTGAGCAGCGCCCGGTCGCCCAGCAGGCCCCGGGACGCCGGCGCGGCGGATGTCAGGCGAGCCATTGGATGTGCTCCACAATGGGGCCCAGCGTCAGGGCGGGCAGGAAGGTCAGGGCGCCCACCAGCAGGATGGTGCCCGCCAGGAGCAGGGCGAAGAGCGGGCCGCTGGCGGGCAGGGTACCCTCTGTCTCCGGCGTGCGGGAGCGCGCGGCCAGCGAACCGGCCAGGGCCAGGGCCGGAATCATCACGCCAAATCGGCCCACAGCCATGCAGGCTGCCAGGGCCAGGTTGTAGAACAGCTGGTTGGCCGCCAGTCCGGCGAAGGCCGAGCCGTTGTTGTTGGCCGCCGAACTGAAGGCGTAGAGGATCTCGCTGAAGCCGTGGGGACCGGGATTCGCCACCGCGCCGCGGGCGGCGGGCAAGAGACAGGCCAGGGCCGTGCCAGCCAGCAGGGCCAGCGAGGGCAGCAGGATCATCAGCGCGGCCATGCGAATCTCGAAGGCGCCGAGACGCTTGCCCAGCAACTCGGGCGTGCGGCCCACCATCAACCCGGCCAGGAAGACCGCCACCACGGCGAAGGCCAGCAGGCCGTAGAGGCCGGAGCCCGCCCCGCCAGGAGCCACTTCGCCCACCTGCATCAGCACTAGCAGGGACAGACCGCCCAGCGGCGAGAAACTGTCGTGCATGGAGTTGACCGAGCCGTTGCTGGTGGCCGTGGTGGCACCGGCCCAGAGCGCGGATTCCAGCGCCCCGAACCGCAGTTCCTTGCCCTCCAGAAGGCCGGCGCGCTCGTCCAGGCCCAGGCCGGCGAAGGCCGGATTGGGGGCCGTCTCCTGGCTCGCGATCAGTCCGAGCAGCGGCAGGAAGACCAGCAGGACGGCGGCGTAGAGGGTCCAGGCGTGGGCCCGCTGCCTGAGCCAGTGTCCGAAGGCGAAGAGGCAGGCCACGGGCAGCAGCAGGATGGCCAGCCACTCCAGCGAGTTGCTGAGCGGCGAGGGGTTCTCCAGCGGGTGGGCCGAGTTGGTGTTGAAGAAGCCCCCGCCGTTGCTGCCCAGTTGCTTGATGGCGACCTGCGAGGCGACGGGGCCCTGCGCCACGCGCTGCAGCTCCGGCCCGCTCCCCTCCGCCACGAACTGCAGCGGGGAGATCTCCAGCGCCGCCGACCAGCGCTGGGCCACGCCCTGGCCGAGCAGCAAGCCGGACAGCAGCAGGGAGAGCGGCAACAGGATGTAGAGCGTGGCGCGCGTCAGGTCCACCCAGACGTTGCCCAACGCGCGCACGCCGGCCCGGGTGAACCCGCGGGCCAGGGCCGCCGCCACCGCCAGCCCGGCGGCGGCCGAGAGGAAGTTCTGCACCGTCAGGCCGCCGGCCTGCACGAGGTGGCCGAGGGTGGTCTCGCCGCCGTAGGACTGCCAGTTGGTGTTGGTGACAAAACTCATGGCCGTGTTGAGCGCCAGGTCCGGCGCCACGCCCGGCAGTCCCGCCGGATTGAGCGGCAGCAGTCCCTGGGCCCGCTGCAACAGATAGAGCAGCAGCAGGCCGGCGCCGTGGAAGAGCAGCAGCGCCCCGGCGTAGCGGGACCAGGACATTTCCTCGTCGGCCCGCACGCCGCAGACCCGGTACAGGCCCCGCTCCAGCGGTCCCAGCCAGCGCCCGACCCGACCCAGGTCGCCCTCCAGCACGCGGGCGATCCAGCGCCCCAGCGGCAGGGCCAGCAGGGTCAGCACGGCCAGCAGCAGGGCCAGTTCCAGCGCCGCGCCGTTCATTCGAACCAGCCGGGTTTGAGCAGGGCCGCCGCCAGGTAGAGCAACAGGCCCAGCGCCAGGATCAGTCCAAGCCAGCTGAGCGCGTTCATGCCCCGGCCTCCTCGCGCTCGAGGTGCCGGATCAACCACACCAGCCCCGCGGCGCCCAGCAGGCAGGCCAGCAGGAAAAGCAGCATCCACAGGTCGTTCATTTCGCCTCCCTTGCCTGCGATGGGTCGCAAGCGGGGCGCAAGATGGAGGCCCGGAGCTCAGGATGCTGCCAGCATTGCGGCGCCGGGCATCAGGAAGGTGTCAGGACGGCGGCGAGCGCGATCTCAGAATTGCATCAGGAATGGGGCCGGCGGCATCAGGATTCCATCAGGTTGGCGCAATTCGCCGGCCCGCGGCTTGTGCCCGGCCGGGGCTCCGGTTAGGTTGTGCCCCGTTTGGGCGGACGGAAACCGTCGAGGTCAACCGGGAGCGCGGGATGAGACAACAGGACTCCCATGAGTGAGACAAGCCCCGGCCGACGCCTGCGCGAGTGGGTGCTCGGAGCGCCCAAGGATCCCCACACCCAGAACCTCTTCCACCACCTGAGTCTGGTGGCCTTCTTCGCCTGGGTAGGCCTGGGGGCCGACGGACTCAGCTCCTCGTGCTACGGCCCGGAGGAGGCCTTCCTGGCGCTGGGTCGCCACTACCACCTGGCCCTGCTCATCGCCCTGGCCATCGGCGTGACCGTGACCGTGATCGCCGCCAGCTATTCGCAGATCGTCGAACTCTTCCCCAGCGGCGGCGGCGGCTACACCGTGGCCACCCAGCTGCTCTCGCCCACCGCGGGCATGGTCTCGGGCAGCGCCCTGCTCATCGACTACGTGCTGACCATCACCATCTCCATCGCCAGCGGCGCCGACGCGCTCTTCAGCTTCCTGCCGGCGGCTCTGCTGCACTGGAAACTGGCCTTCGCGGCCCTGATGGTGACGCTGCTGGTGGTGCTCAACCTGCGCGGCATCAAGGAGAGCGTCCTGCCGCTGGTGCCGATCTTCCTGCTCTTCCTGGCCACCCACGCCTTCGTCATCATCTACGGCATCGCCAGCCACGCCGGGTTGCTGCCGGAAATGGCGACGGCCAGCGTGGCGGAAATCCGCAATTCGCACCTGGAACTCGGCACCTTCGGACTGCTGCTGCTGCTGCTGCGGGCCTACAGCCTGGGCGCCGGCACTTACACGGGCATCGAGGCCGTCTCCAACAGCATGCGCATCCTGCGCGAACCCAAGGTCCAGACGGCCAAGCGCACCATGCGCTACATGGCCGTCTCGCTGGCGCTGACCGCCATGGGCCTGATGGTGGCCTACGTGCTGTTCCAGGTGGGACACGAGCCGGGCCGGACCCTCAACGCCACGCTGCTCTCGCGGATGACCGCGGATTGGGGCGGGGCGGGCCACGCCTTCGTGCTGGTCACCCTGCTCTCGGAGGCCGTGCTGCTGCTGGTGGCGGCCCAGACGGGCTTCCTGGACGGCTCCAACGTGCTGGCCAACATGGCCGCGGGGCGCTGGCTGCCCACGCGCTTCGCCAGCCTGAGCGACCGCTTCGTCACCCAGAACGGCGTGCTGATCATGGGCGGCGCGGCGCTTCTGACCATGCTGGCCACCCGCGGCTCCGTGCGCTTCCTGGTGGTGCTCTACAGCATCAACGTGTTCATCACCTTCAGCATGTCGCAGCTGGGCATGGTGCGGCACTGGCTGGCCGAGCGGCGCGCCGGGCGGCGCTGGCTGGACAAGCTGTTGATCAGCGGCACGGGCCTGCTGCTGACCTCGCTGATCCTGGTGGCCGTGACGGTGCTGAAGTTCCACGAGGGCGGCTGGATCACGCTGCTGATCACGGGCAGCCTGGTGCTGCTGGCCTCCCTGATCCGCCGGCACTATCGCAAGGTGGAGGCCCTGCTGGGCCGGCTGGACGGGCTGGTCTCGGCCGTGGAGCTGGATCCCGTCACGCCGCCGCCCGCCGTGGCGCCCGCCTATGATCCCGCCGGCAAGACCGCCGTCTTCCTGGTCAGCGGGTTCAACGGCCTGGGCCTGCACACGCTGTTCACGGCCCTGCGCACCTTCCGCCACGTCTTCCGCAACTTCGTCTTCATCGAAGTCGGACTCATCGACACCTCGGTCTTCAAGAGCGAGGCGGACATCGCCGAACTGGAGCAGCGCATCCAGACGGATCTGGAGCGCTACGTGCGCTACATGAACCGCCAGGGCCACTTCGCCCAGGGTCTGCCGCTGATCGGAACGGAGATCACGCGCGAGGTCACGCGGGTGGCGGAGGGGCTGGCGCGCCAGTATCCGGGCGCGATCTTCTTCGGCGGGCAGATCGTCTTCCCCAACGAAACCGTGTTCTCGGGCTGGCTGCACAACTACACGGTGTTCGCCATCCAGAAGCGCCTGTACTACCAGGGGATCCCGGTCTTCGTGCTGCCCATCCGCCTGGACGGGTAGCGGATCAGTAGGCGCCTTCCTTGGAGACCAGCACGGTCAGGGTCTTGAGGATGATCCGGAAGTCGAGCCAAATGGACCAGTTGCGGATGTAATACATGTCCAGCTGGATGCGCTCCTCGAAGTCCAGATCGGCGCGCCCGCTCACCTGCCAGAGCCCCGTCAGGCCCGGGCGCACGCTCATCCGGTTGTCCTGCCAGACCGTGTACTTGTCGTACTCCACCTCGCTGATCGGCCGCGGCCCCACCAGCGACATGTCGCCCATCAGCACGTTGGCGATCTGCGGCAGCTCGTCCAGGGAGAACTTGCGCAGGATCCGGCCCACCCGCGTGATCCGTGGATCGTTCTTGAGCTTGCACTGGGCGGCCCACTCCGCGCGGGCCTGGGGATCCGTGGCCAGCAGGTGCTCCAGCACTTCGTCGGCGTTGGTCACCATGGTGCGGAATTTGTTGAGGTAGATGTACTTCCTCCCGACGCCGAAGCGCCGGTGGCGATAGATGCCCGGACCCGGGCTGCTGAGCTTGACGGCCAGCCAGACTCCCAGCAGCAGCGGGCTCAGCACCAGCAGGCCGCCGGCCGCGCCCACGATGTCCACCGTGCGCTTGAGCGCCGCACTGAAAGCGCTGCGCAGGCCCTGGTTGAAGAGCAGGACGGGCTGACCGCCCACCCGGCTGATCTCCACCTCGGCGATGTCCAGCACCGCGATGTCCGGCAGGATGTAGAGCTGGGGCACGCAGCCCACGGCGCGCTGCAGGATCTCGCTCAAGTCGTCGCGGGAGAGCCGCGGCGCGCAGATCAGCAGCTGCTGCACCTGTTGGGCCTTCACCACCCGCGCCAGGTCGTCCAGGCCGCCCAGCACGGGCAGCGGGAAGTCCGCGCCGTCGGACGCCGCTTCATCCGGCCGGGGGGAGTGCAGCAGCACGCCCAGCGTGCCCAGGGCGTTGGCCGTGCGCTCCCAGCGGTGCAGGCTGAAAAAGAGCCGCAGACCGGCGGGGCTGCCCACCAGCAGCGTGCGGCGCAGGCGCGCCAGCCGCCCGATGAGCAGGCCCTGCACCAGGGCACGGAACAGCGGCAACAGCAGGAGCGCCAGGCCCAGCCCCGCCAGCATTCCGCCCGGCGGAAACTCCAGCCGGAGGAGGAAGAGCGGCAGGGCCAGCAGCAGGGCGCTCCGTCCCAGGGCCCGCAGCGCGGCGAAGAATGTGTCCCAGGGATCCTGGACCTCCAGCCGGAACAAGCTCTCCTGCCAGGCCAGCACCGCCCACAGGACACAGGCGAAGAGGAAGACCCGCAGGGTGCCGCCGCCGAACAAGCCCGGGGCCAGGTCGCCCGGGTCACCGCCCTGGACCAGCAGGGCGCCCAGGCTCAGCGAGCCGGCCAGCAGCAGCAGGTCGGCGCAGAGCAGCAGGAGGCGGGCAAGCAGGGCGGGCATGGGGCGCGGGCTCCTCAGTCCAGTTGCAGCTCGTGTTTCTTGATGCGGTAGCGCATGGTCTCCCGGGAGAGGCCCAGCATGCGGGCGGCGCGGGAGACGTTGTAGCGCGACTTCTTCATGGCGCGGGCCAGAATCACCTTCTCGAACTCCTCCAGCGAGAAGCCGTCCTCGGGGATCTCAAAGTCGTAGCCGATGCGCTGGCGCTGGCCCTCCTGGCCCTGCTCGCGGTTGGCGCGCCGCCGCCAGAGACCCAGGTGGTCCACGTCCACCCAGTCGTCGGCCTCGATGAGCACGGCGCGCTCCACGGCGTTGCGCAGCTCGCGCACGTTGCCGGGCCAGCCGTAGCTGCGGATGGCCTCCAGCGCGTTGGGCGTGAAGCCCTTGATGACGTGGGCGTGCTCGCGGCAGAAGCGCTTGAGGAAATAGTTCGCCAGCAGGATCACGTCCTCGCCGCGCTCGCGCAGCGGCGGCAGGTCCAGCACGATCACGCTCAGCCGGAAGTAGAGGTCCTCGCGGAAGACGTGCTGCTGGATCATCTCATCCAGGTTCTTGTGGGTGGCCGCCACGAAGCGGATGTCCACGGGGATCATCCGGTCGCCGCCCACCCGGCGCACGGCCCGCTCCTCCAGCACGCGCAGGATCTTGGCCTGGAGGTTGAAGTCCATGTCGCCAATCTCGTCCAGGAAGAAGGTCCCGCCGTGGGCGCGCTCGATCAGGCCGATCTTGCGCTCCTTGGCGTCGGTGAACGAGCCCTTCTCGTGGCCGAAGAGCTCGCTCTCCAGCAGCTGGGGCGGAATGGCCGAGCAGTTGACCTCGATGAAGGGCTGGTCCGCCCGGGGCGACTCGAAGTGCAGGGCCCGGGCGAAGAGTTCCTTGCCCGTGCCGGTCTCGCCGCGGATCAGCACGGTGTTGGCGCTGGAGGCGGCCACCTTGCTGGTGGCCGAGAGCGCGCGTTTCATGGCGACGGACTCGCTCATGATGGTGGAGAAGCGGCCGTTGCCCTGCTGCTGCTGTAGGACCTCCATCTGCAGGCGCTCCCGCGTCTCGCGCTGGACCTTCTCCAGCACCAGGCGCAGCTGCTCCAGGTTGATGGGCTTGATCAGGAACTCCGAGGCCCCCAGTTTCATGGCCTCCACAACGGTCTTGCTGGTGAACTCCCCGGTGATCATCACGCAGGGCAGGTCGGGATGCGCCGCGTGCAGCTGACCCAGCACCTGCAGCCCGGAGATGTCCGGCAGGTTCACGTCCAGCAGCACCAGGTCCGGGGCCTCGGCCAGCGCCGCCTCCACAGCCTCGCGACCGGTGGCGAAGGTGTGCACCTCCAGCCCCAGGCCACCCAGGAACTCGCCCAGCGTGAGGCGCACCTCGCGCTCGTCGTCCACGATGTACACGTGATGATTCATCCCTGCTCCTCAAGCAATGATTCCAGGATCTGCAGGTAGGTCCGGTAGCGCAGCAGGGGGATCTGCCCCTCCTCCACCGCCTCGGCCACCGCGCAGTCCGGCTCGTGCGTGTGCGTGCAGTCATTGAATCGGCATTTCGCCGCCCATTCTCGAAGGTCCGGGTACAATTCCGCCACCTCCTGGGGAGTCATCCGCCAGAGGGTGAATTCCTTGATGCCCGGCGTGTCCGCCACGTAGCCGCCGAAGCGGAAGGGGATCAGGCGCGAATGCGTGGTGGTGTGGCGGCCCTTGCGGGCCTGGCGCATGATCTCGCCCACGGGCAGCTTCAGGTCGGGATCCAGCGCGTTCAGCAGCGAACTCTTGCCCACGCCGGACTGGCCGGAGAGCACGCTGATCCGGTCGCGCAGGGCCTCGCGCAGCTCGTCCAGGCCCTGGCCCGTGGTCGCCGAGCACTCCAGCACGCGCAGGCCGGAGTCGCGGTAGGAGTCCGCCACCTCCTCCCAGAGTTCGCGGGGCGCCAGGTCCACCTTGTTCAGGCAGACCACGGCCTCGATGTCGAAGCGCTGGGCGGCCAGCAGATAGCGGTCGATGAGGCCGGGCTTCAGGTAGGGGTCCTGGACGGAGGCCACCACCAGCAGCTGGTCCACGTTGGCCACCAGCACCTGCTCCACCTGGCGGTGGATCTTGGAGGCCCGGGAGATGCGGTTGCGGCGCTGCAGCACCTCCTCGATCACGCCCCGGCCGGGGTTCACCAGCACGCGGTCGCCCACGGTGATCAGCGTGGCGTCGCCGTGGGGCGTGCGGGTGGTGGAGCGACTGGCGGCCCGCAGCGCCGAGCCGTCGGCCAGCACCAGGTCGAACTGGTTGCGCCGGTAGTGGACCACCAGCCCCTCCACCAGCGCGCCGGCGACGCCCGCCGTGCGGCGGGAGCGATCCTTGACCGTGCGCTGGAGGGCCTGGTCGCTCTGCTCCTCGGATTCCTCCAGGCCCAGTTCGTGGCCCTGCTCCATCAGCGAGGCGCGGCGCTGCTCCCGGCGCTCCTCATGCCGGTCCTGCTCGTCGCGCTTGCGCTTGTCACGCCGGCGGGTAGTCCAGGTGTTCTGCGCCATCAGCCACCCGCTCCGTCGGCCGTGGGTGCGGCAGGCATTTCCGGCGCGGCCAGATCCTCCAGCAGTTCGAACAGGCAGCAGACCACGGGCATGCTCTCGTCCGGCTCGCGACCAATGCGCGCGCACTCGCGGGAGAAGAAGGCCCAGTGCGCCCGCCGCCAGTATTCGAGCGAGCCGTCGCCCTCGCCCTCGCGGGCGGCGTAGTCCGCCGTCACCTCCGAGAAGGGCAGGGTTTGGACCCAGCTGATCCGGGTCAGCAGCGCGGGCTGCTGCTCGTGATCCAGCACGATCTCGATGTCGCCGACGCGGGAGGGTGTCTCACCGTCTGCCTCCATGGCCCAGAGCAGACCCGTGCCGGCCCGCTTGACGCCCTGGCGGATCAGCGCCAGCAGTTCCTGGCTGAGGGCGGCGGAGTCCCCGTACCCGTCCAGGCGCACGGGACCGGCCGGCAGGCGGATGCCCCGCGCTTCCAGCGCCGCCAGCACGGCAGCAACCGTGGGTTGCTCACTCATTCGTCACCCGCTTTCCGGCGTGGGTCCGATTGGATCCCCGCCCGGCTTGCCGTCCATTCCTTGGCCAGCAGGCCGTACATGGCGCTGTCCGACCATTCCCCCGCCACGCACCAGCGCTCGCGCAGCAGGCCCTCGCGGCGGAATCCCAGCCGTTCCAGCAACCGCACCGACGCCGCGTTGCGCGGATCCGTGTCCGCCTCCACGCGCCACAGATTCAGGCCGGCCCGCTCCGGGGGCACGAAGGCCAGCTCCAGCACGGCCGCCAGCGCTTCCGCCATGAAGCCGTGGCCCCAGGACTCCCGCCCCAGCAGATAGCCCAGTTCCGCCCGCCGGTTGGCGGCGTCCAGCTGGTGCAGGGTCACGGTGCCCAGCAGGCGGCCGTCGGCCCGCCCCGTCACGCCCCACTCCAGCAACTCGCCCGCCGCCTGGCCCCGGGCGATGGAGGCCAGCAATTCCTCGGCCTGCCGAAGCGCGCGATAGGGCGGACAGGACCAATAGCGCATGGTCTCCGGCTCGGAGTAGAGCCGATAGATTCCGTCCGCGTCCTGTGCGCCCAGCTCCCGCAGGCGCAGACGGGGCGTGAGCAGTTCCGGCGGCCTCATTCCTCGCCCCGGGGCGCCGAACTGGCCATCATGCGCCGGAAGCGCTCGGCCTGGCGGATGCCCTCCTGAACGTCCACGCGCAGCAGCAGGATCAGCCCGGCCACGAAGAAGAAGAGCAGGCTGACGATCCCCAGCCGCATGTCCCCGGTGATCCAGGTGACCACGCCGAAACTCAGCATTCCCAGGATGTTGGCCAGCCGGCCGCTCAACGTGAAGAAGCCGAAGAACTCGCTCTCCAGCCCGGTGGGCAGCAGCAGGCTCTGCAGCGCGCGGCTCACGCCCTGGCTGCCGCCCATGGCCGTGCCGGCCAGCACGCCGATCAGCCAGTATTCGCGCCGGGCCTCCCCGAACAATCCCAGCTGCCAGGCCCAGAGCAGGGTGACGATCCAGATCCCCAGCGTGGCCAGCAGAGCGCCGCGCTGGGTGAAGCGGTCGGCCGCCCAGCCGAAGAGCATGGCCCCCACCAGCGCGGTGCCCTGGATCACCAGGAAGAAGAGCACCAGTTCGCCCTGGGGCATGCCCAGCTCCTGGGCCCCGAAGATCGAGGCCAGCCGGATCACGCTCTCGATGCCGGTGGAGTAGATCAGGTTCGCCAGCAGGAAGCGCTCCAGCACGGACAGCTCGCGGAAGTGCGAAAGGCTGCGCCGCACCCGCCGCAGGGCGATTTTCAAATAACCGCCCAACCGCCCGGCCGGGATGTCCACGGGCCGGTCGCGCAGCCAGAGCATGGTGGGCAGCGCGAACACCAGCCACCAGAGCGCCGTTAGCGGGAAGCTGTGCGTGTATTCGAAACCCGGCAGGTGGCGCTTGAGCAGCAGGATCACCACCAGCAGCAGGCCGCCGCCCAGGTAGCCCGCGGCGTAGCCCGCCCCGGAGATTCGCCCGGCCTGGCTGTCGGCGCCCAGTTCCGGCAGAAAAGCGTCGTAGAAGACCGAACCGGCGCTGAAGCCCATGCTGCTGATCACGAACAGCGTGCTGCCCAGCCAGAAATCCCCCGCCCCCACCCAGGCCAGCGCCGCCGTGCTGACCACGCCGGTCAGCCAGGCCCAGGCCAGGTAGCGCCGCTTGCGGCCGGAGTAATCCGCCAGCGCGCCCAGCACGGGGGAGGCCAGCCCCACCAGGCCCATGGCCAGCGCGTTGACGAAGCTGAACAGGCTGGCGCCCGGGATGGTGAGCTCGAGGCCCAGCAGTTCGAAGTGGGTGCCCGCCGCGCCGCCGGCCACTTCCTGGGCGAAGTAGGCATTGAAGATCACCGCCAGGATGACCACG
Source organism: Candidatus Delongbacteria bacterium (assembly GCA_041675285.1). Taxonomy (NCBI): domain Bacteria; phylum Candidatus Delongiibacteriota; species Candidatus Delongbacteria bacterium. The sequence goes on along the minus strand of JBAYTZ010000003.1, from coordinate 163,961 downwards.
GCGTAGGCGCTGTTGGCGAAGTCGTACATGACCCAGCCGAAGATGGCTCGCTTGCCGCGCTTCACGAAGGGGCGATCCTGTCGGTTGATATGACCCAAGGTCGGGAAGGCGGGGCCGCGGAGCAATGGCGGATCCGCTTTTCCCGCCTGAGGATCGCCAGCAAATGGAAGTCCCGGAACCCGCTCTTGTCCGTGAAACTGGACAGGTTTGGCGGCGCGGCGGATTTTCCGCCCCGGAGCCGGCACCCGGCGCCCGTCCCGGCGTTGGAGGGCGGATCAACCCGGGAGGACCCGATGAAATCCGATCCCCACGTGGAGCGCCTGCCCTACCCCACCAAGCCGCTGCTGCTGGGCGACCACGCCATCGAGGAGTACGTCATCCCCGACGAGTGCCGGGAGGACGTGCTGCGCCAGCTCTACCTCTTCGTGCCCGTGCCACGGCTCAGCGCCTGGCGCGAGGATCTGCACACCGGGCGGAAATTCCAGGTGCGCGAGTTCCGGGTCATCCGCCACTCCGGCCGCAACTGGCTGTTCACGCCCTTCATCGAGGACGGGGGCGGGAGCGTCATCGACTGGATCCCCACCACGCCGCCCCGCCGCTCCCTCCCTTGACATCCCACTCCGGAAGGTGTACGCTGGGTGCGAGTTCCCCGCCCCGCCCGCCGGGAATCGCCTTCCCCGCGGCGGGAGCGGCCCGAACGCACACCCAACACAGCGCCGGGAGCAAGCATGAATTGGAGCGGACCCACGGCCTGGTGGATTGTCACGGCCTTGCTGGTGGCGGCGGAGCTGACCACCGGCACCTTTTTTCTGCTCATGCTGGCCCTGGGGGTGGCCGCCGGCGCCCTGGCCGCCCACGCGGGCCTGGGTTTGTCGGCCCAAATGATCACGGCCGCACTGGTGGGAGGCGGCGCCGTCACGGGCTGGTACATCTGGCGGCGCCAGCAGCCCGTCGAGCCACCCTCCCAGGAAAACCGCAACATGATCCTCGACATCGGCGCCCGGATCCAGGTGGACCGGTGGGAGGCCGACGGCACGGCCCGCGTGCAGTACCGGGGAGCCAGCTGGGCCGCCCGCTGGCAGGGACAGGGCGCGCCGGAGCCGGGCGTCCACGTCGTTCGCAAGGTGGACGGCAGCTGCCTGCTGCTGGATCGCTAAACCGGGGAAGCCATGGAAACCATCGCCCTGCTCCTCCTGGCCATCGCGGCCTTCTTCATCATCGGCGCCGTCAAGGTGGTGCCCCAGCAGAACGCCTTCGTGGTGGAACGGCTGGGCAAGTTCCATCAGGTGCTGTCGCCGGGGCTCAGCTTCCTGATGCCCTTCGTGGACCGCGTGGCCTACCGGCACTCGCTCAAGGAGATTCCGCTGGACGTGCCCAGCCAGGTCTGCATCACGCGGGACAACACCCAGCTGCGCGTGGACGGCATCCTCTACTTCCAGGTGACCGATCCCATGCGCGCCAGTTACGGCGCCAGCAACTACGTCATGGCCATCACCCAGCTGGCCCAGACCTCGCTGCGCAGCGTCATCGGCAAGATGGAACTGGACAAGACCTTCGAGGAGCGCGACCTGATCAACGCCTCGGTGGTGCAGGCGCTGGACGAGGCGGCGCTCAACTGGGGCGTCAAAGTGCTGCGCTATGAGATCAAGGACCTCGAGCCGCCGGAGGCGATCCTGCGCTCCATGCAGGCCCAGATCACGGCCGAACGTGAGAAGCGCGCGCTCATCGCCGCCTCCGAGGGCCGCCGGCAGGAGCAGATCAACATCGCCACGGGTGAGCGCGAGGCCTTCATCGCCCGTTCCGAGGGCGAGAAGCAGGCCGAGATCAACAAGGCCCAGGGCGAAGCCGCCGCCATCACGGCGGTGGCCGACGCCACGGCGGACGCCATCCGCAAGATCGCCGAGGCCATCCGGCAGCCGGGCGGCGAGCAGGCCGTCCAGCTCAAGGTGGCCGAGAAGGCGGTGGAGGCCTACGCCCAGCTGGCGCAGAAGACCAACACCATGATCGTGCCGGGCAACATGACGGAAGTCGGGGGCCTGATCGGCACGGCCATGGCCCTGTTCCGCAATGCACCAAAGAACTGATCCGGTTCACTTTTGATCTTGTGAACGTTTTGCGTTCATCTTGTCATCAATGAACTGATTTGGTACAGTCAGACATGAATCCCGTGGTGTTGATCGCCGATCTGGTGCGCTCCCGCGACATCCCGGAGCGGGCCCAGTTCCAGAAGCGGCTCTCCGCAACCTTGCAGGCACTGTCCGTCCAGTCCGCGGAGAGCCTGCTCTCGCCCTACACGCTCACCCTGGGGGACGAATTCCAGGCCGTCCACGCGGACTTCCGGCGGATCCTCCCCGATTGCCTGCGGATCCTGGCGGAGTTGGCCCCGGTGCGGGCGCGCTTCGCGCTGGCGGCGGGCCCGCTCAGCACGGAGATCAATCCTGTGGCCGCGCTGGAAATGGACGGCCCGGCCTTCCTGCGGGCCCGCGAGCTGCTGGGCGAACTCAAGACCCAATCGCGCAACGTGATCCAGGTGGGCTGGGCGGAGGGCGCCGATCCGGGCCTGGTCAACGCCGCCCTGGGCCTGCTGGCCGGCACGATGGAAGGCTGGAAACCCGTCACCCTGCGCCTGTTCCGCCACCTGCTGGACGGGCGCTCCGTGGATGAGATGGCCGCCCTGCTGGGCATGACGCCGCGCGGCGTCTACAAGCACATCGCCGGCCGGCACCTGCAGGAGGCGCGCACGCTGCTCAAGCTGGCGGGCCAGGAACTGGACGGGCGGCTGGGCCGGGAGGCCGGAGAAGGGCGGGAAGCCACATGAGCCCCGATCCCTTCCTGCTCGTGCTCTGCGGCGTGCTGATCAGCCGGAACTGGGCGGACCGCCAGGCTGCAGCCTGGCGGACCCTGCTCCCCGCCCTGCTCGCTCCGATCATCCTGGTCTGCCTGCTCTGGCGCCCCCCCAGTCTGCTGGCGCCGCTGGCCGCCGTCCTGGCGCTCCAGGGTCTGCACCTGCTGCTGCTGCGCCGCTGGCCGCCGCTCCAGCGGGCCCGCCTGCTCTCCCTGCTGCTGACCCTGGTCACCCTGCTGCTCGTGCTGGGCCTGCCCGGCCTGGAGCTGCGACCGGAACCGCCCAAGGCGCTGGACGCCTTCCTGGCCGGCAACACGCTGCTGGCCCGCCTGCCCGCCGACCTCGGCCACCGGCTGCTGGTCTGGCTGGCCGCGCTCTGGATTTCCAGCGTGGAGCTGAACAACCTGATCACGTTGATTCTCAAGCGCTACGCCCTGATTCCCGGGCCGCTCTCCCCACATGCCAGCCCCCACGAGCCGGCCCGGGGCCGGGTGATCGGCCTGCTGGAGCGCGGGATCGTCTGCCTGCTGGCCCTGCACGGGCAGTTGGAGGGGCTGGGCCTGTTGCTGGCGGCCAAGGGCTTCGCCCGCTTCAAGGACTTGGACGAGCGCAACTTCGCCGAGTACGTGCTCATCGGCACGCTGCTCTCCGTCAGCTGCGCCCTGCTGGTCGGGTTCTGGTTCCGGCACTGGTTGTGATACGGCGGGCCGCCCCAGCCGCCGGCCTGTCGGGCCTGCTCCTGCTCTTTCTTCTGTCCGGGCCGGCCAGTCCCGCGCTCGCGTCCACCCGCACGCCGCCTGAATCAACCCTCCCGGAGGAGGCCCCGGCGGAGGCCGGGTTCGTGCCCGGCCTCTTGGCGGAATTGGCCGTGGCCGACGATCCCGGCTACCTGGGGCTGCGGCTGGGTCTGCACGCGGCCGGGGAGACGGGCTCGCTGACCCTGGGCGTGGGCCTGCTGGGCGCCGAGCTGCATGAGGACCTGATGATGGAAGGCTTCCTCAGCCTGCGGCGGCACCTGTTCCCCATGCGCCGCCAGTGGCTGGTGCCCTTCGCCGGCCTGGGCGTCACGCTGGCGGCGGCCGGGGAGAGTTTTCCGGCGGAGGAGGACGACGTGGACAACGACAACGACGGCGCCGTGGACGAGGACGGGGAGGAGAGCTCGCGGATCACCGACTTGTTCGCGGGCCTGACGCCGGAGGTGGGACTCCTGATCCAGCCCCGCGCCAACCTGTCGTTCTGCCCGCTGTTCCGCTACTATCTGAAAAGCACAGGTCTGGACGACAGCCAGTGGGTGTTCGCCCTGGGCCTGCACTTCAATTTCTAGGAGCCCCGTGCGCGCCGACTTCTCCTCCGACCCGCAACTCGCCCCGGCCCTGTTCGCCCTGTTGGACCAGGTCTTTCCCGGCATCGCCGGCGGGGCCCGCGCCATCCGCGCCCTGGGCGCGGCCTGGGAGGACGCCTCGACGCCATTCGTGCAGTGGGAGAACGACCGGATCCTCGCCCACGTGGGCCTGATCGAGCTGCCCCTGGTGCTGGCGGGCCGTCCCGTCCGGGCGGGCAGCGTCCACGCCGTGGCCACCGACCCGACGCGGCGCCGCCAGGGGCTCTACGGCACGCTGATGGCGGAACTGCTGGCGTACGCGGACACGCGCTACCCCACCCTGGTGCTGACCACGGAGCACCCCGAGTACTTCACACCCTTCGGTTTTCGCCACGTGGAGGAGTGCGCCTTCCTGCCGCCCTGTCCGCCCCGAACGCCCACCGGCACGCTGCGGCGGCTGGACCTCGCCAACGCGGCGGATCTGGCCCGCCTGCACCGGCTATTGGAGACGCGCGAGCCGGTCTCGCAGGTGGTGGGCGTGGGCCCGGAGCAGGCCGTCTTCCTGTTCAACGAGGGACGCCGCCCGCTCTGGTACTGCGAGGAGTTGGATTGTCTGCTCTGTCTGGAAGTGGAGGGCGAGCTGCTGCGCCTCTTCGACGTGGTGGCCCCGCGGCTGCCGGATTGGGAGCAGCTCTGGCCCCGTTTGCCCGGCACCTGCCGCCAGGTGGAGCTGGCCTTCGCCCCCGACCGCATCTGCCCCCAGGCACAAGCTGTCCCCCGGCTCTTCGAACACGACGGACCGTCCTGGTTGATGGTGCGGGGTGATTGGGCGCAGGAGCCCTTCACCCTGCCGCGCCCGGCCCGGACCTGAACCCGGCGGAACTCAGGCGGCGGAGGCGGACTCCTCCGGCAGGTCGCTCGGGCGGGCATCCTTGCTGAAGGCGCGCCGCAGGGCCTCCGCCAGGTGAACCTCGTCGCGGATCAGGGTCAACTTGCCGCCAATGGCCAAGCGGATCTGGCCGGTCTCCTCCGACACCACCACCACCACCGCATCGGATTCCTCTGAAATCCCCAAGGCGGCGCGATGCCGGGTGCCCAGGTTGCCCAGGCCCTCCATGGGCGCGGTGCTGAGGGGCAGAATGCACTTGGCCGCCTGCAGCAGGCTGCCCGTGATCACCGCCGCCCCGTCGTGCAGGGGCGTGCGCGGGAAGAAGATCGAGATCAGCAGCTCCTTGGAAACCTCCGCCTGCAGGCGGACGCCGGTCTCCATCACGGCCCGGATGCCCACTTCCCGCGTGATCACGAACAAGCCGCCGTACTGGCGGCGGCTCAGGTCGCCCGCCGCCTTGGCGATTTCCTCCACCACCAGGGTGGGGCGCATGGGAAAGAGGCGGCTGAGCAGCGGACTGTTGCCGAAGTGGATCAGGAAGCGGCGCAGCTCGGGCTGGAAGAGAATGACGATGGCCACAGCCCAGACCGTGGCAAATTCCTTGAAGATCAGGGAGATCAGGTCCAACTCCATCACCTGCACCACCACATAGGTGAAGAGGATCAGCAGCAGGCCCAGGAACATGGGCACGGCGCGCGTGCCGCGCATCAGGCGCCAGACCTGGTAGAACAGCACGCCCACGATGGCGATGTCCAGCAGATCCCGCCAGCCGGGCAGCACGATGCTCAGCACCTCATTCATGCGCGGACCTTTCCGGGAGTGGGCTGAAAGTCGAACAGGTAATCGGGCTCCAGGCTGTCCGGATCCTCGCCGCCCTGGCGTTCCCAGCGCCGCTCACCCAGCCGCAGCAGCCAGGGCAGGGCCAGCTGGCAATCCGGATCCTCGGCCAGTTGCGGATGCCGCTCCGCATCGAGGAAGGCCGCGCGCTGCTCCAGCAGGCTGGGACCCAGCAGCAGGGCGTCGTCAGGCAGGGAGGCCAGCAGGTCGGGGATGGGCACGCGTCGCACCTCGTCCACAGGCAGCAGGCTCTCGCCCTGCCGGCGCCAGCAGGCGCTGAACACCTCGCCGCGCCGGGCGTCCATCAGGGGAAAGACGTGTCCCTGCCGCGTGGGAGCCTGCCAGGCCAGGACCTCCAGCGTGGAGACGGGCACCAGCGCGGCCCGGCCGCCGAAGGCCAGACCCTTGGCCGTGGCCAACCCGATGCGCAGGCCGGTGAAGGAGCCCGGCCCGTTGGCCAGCACGATCACGTCCAAATCCTGAGCAGCCAGGCCGCAGCCGGCCAGCAGCTCGTGGATGGCGGGCAGCAGCAATTCCCCGGCGTTGCGCTGCGGGGCGAAACGGCGCAGCTCCAGCGCACCCCCGGCCTGCAGGGCAAGCCCGGTGTGTCGCGTACTGGTGTCGATGGCCAGGCAAACCGGCATGGCGGGACCGCTGACTTGATTCCGTGGCCGCGGAAGGTAGGAAAAAGGCCCTGCCGGGGCTGTGTGCAGGCGGCCCCGGCAGGAAGATTTCACGGGCTGAAATCCCTCACGGCGTGCCGAGGGTCGCGCCCACGGCCAGTTCGAGTTCCGCCAGCCGGTCGCGGAAGGTCAGGCGCTGGGTCAGGTTCTCGTTTTCCGCCTGGCGCCAGGTGGCCTCGGCGCTCTGCACCTGCAGCAGGCTGGAGAGGCCCAGCCGGTAGCGTTCGCGCTCCAGGCCCAGGCTGCGGCGGGAGAGTTCCAGGTTGGATTCGGTGTAGCGACTCTGCGCCCAGGCGGACTTCACGCTGGCCAGGGCCTCGCGAATCTCGGCGCGCACCTGGCGCTCCAGTTGGTCCAGGACCAGGGCCTGACGGCGCTCCTGGATGCGGCTGCTCTGCCAGGCGTTGGTGGTGGAGAAGCCCTGGAAGACGGGCAGCGCCAGCGAGAGGGACGCGCTGTTGCCGTAGTTGGCGGGATAGGGCTCCCAGGCCTCGTAGCCCGAGCGCTGCTCGCTGCGCGAATGGCTCAGGCGCAGGTCCAGCGTGGGCAGGAAGCCCGCGCGGGCCTCCACTGTCTGCAGGTGCCGCTGTTCCTGGACGCGCCGGCCGCTGGCCAGATCCTCGCGGTTCGCCAGGGCCTGCGTCACCAGTTCCTCTTCCTGCCAGGCGGGCTCGAAGACCGTGAACTCCATGTCCAGCTGGCCGGGCGGGCCCGGTTCGGCGCCCAGCAGCAGGGCGAGCTTGTCCCAGGCGCTGTGCAGGCTGCGGTTGGCGGCCTCCACGCTGACCTGCTGGCGACCCACGTCGATCTCCATCTGCAGCACGTCCAGGTCGGTGCCCTTGCCCACCTGCAGGCGCACGCGCGCCAGCTCGAGCTGGCGGCCGCGCTCCTCCAGCAGGGTCTGCTCCGTCTCCAGCTGCCCGCGGGCGGCCAGCACGGCGTGGGCGGCCTTGCGCAGATCGTGGCGGAGCACCTTGAGCTGCTGCCGGTCGGCGCCGGTCACGTCCGCTTCCGCCAGCAGGGCGCGCCGCAGGCCCGCGGTGTTGGCGAAGCCAGCGAACAGGCGCTGGCTGAGGCCCACGCTGAGGTTGCTGCTGGTGGCGCGAATGGTCTGCTCGGGCTGCTCGCGGATCTCGCCGTTGGGATCCTCGTAGGTCGTCAGCGTGCGCTCCGAGCGGCCGAAATCCAGGCCGGCCGTCACTTTCGGCAGCAGGGCGCCGTAGGCCGCCAGTCGTTCCCAGCGCAGTCCGTCCACCGCCAGGTGGCTCTGCAGCAGGTCCGAGTTGCGCTGCTGGCCCAGCTCGTAAAGATCCTGGAAACTCCAGGTGCGCGTGGCGTCCAGGCTGGGGGCCGACTGGGCGCCGCCCACCGCGGCGGTCAGCAGGGACAACAGAAACGCCCGCAGCAAGGCTCCGGGCGCAGGGAAAAGGGTCAACCGAACTCGCATCATCTCTCCAGCATGGCCAGGGGCGCCCCCACCAGGCGCCGCATCAGGTTCAGGGTCGAATCGATGGCCGCACGACCCGGGAAGGTGCCCACGTTCTTCAGTTCCTGCACTTGCGGCAGACCCGGCAGGTGCGGCATGCCCGGATACTCGGGAATCCGGGGCAGCTCCTCGTCGGGCTCGCCCAGTTCCGAACTGTCCCGATCCCCAAACACGATGTCCACGCTCAGAATCTGCCGGTCGCGCACCAGCCGCAGCCGCACCTTGGTGCCGGGCCGGTAGTCCTCCATCAGGCGGCGCAGGCGACCCGGGCTGTCCACCGCGTGGCCGTCCAGGTCCACCAGGACGTCGCCCACCCGCAGCCCGGCCTTCTCCGCCGGCGAACCTTTCACGATGGCGTCGATCAGGATGCCGTGGCCGTCCTTGACGCCGAAGTGCTGCAGCAGATTGTCATTGACGGCCAGGGTCCCGATGCCCAGGAAGGCCGTGTTAGCCAGTCCGCTGCCCACGTCCACGGTCACGCTGCGCTTCAGGTCGGGCTCGTTGCGGGATCCCAGCCGCACAACGCCCTTCTGACGCGTCTGATTGCGTACCCATTCCAGTGTGGCTTTCTCGCCGGGCCGGGCTTGGCGCAGGAAAAAGGTCAAGTCGTCGCCGTCTTCGACGGGTTTGCCGTTGAAGGTGATCAGCACGTCGCCGGCCCGCAAGCCGGCTTCCGCCGCCGGACCCTTGGCCACCACCTGCCGCAGCAGCAAACCGGTGCCGGAGAACCCGGCTTCCTTGACCTTCACCGACTTCTCCGGCACGATTCCCAGAAAGGCGTAATCCGCGGCCTGCACCGAAAACACCAGCAGCAGGGTCGCGAGCAAGAAGAGTAGGCGTTTCATGTTGTACCTCCGGGATCCCCCACTGACAAGGTGGTGTCGCTGGCGTTTCAATCAAACTGCAAGGCTTGCAAAGTAAGCTCGGCGCTGGCCAGCGCGGACTCCATGCTGAGGGGCAGGCCTGTGTCTAGCCAGGCACCGCAGAAATACAGGTTGCCGGGCGCGGCTTGGTCCAGCGGACGAGCCGGCGGACGGGCGGCCTCGAAGTCCGGCGACTGCAAGGCCGTGGCGTGGCGCTGGACGATCCAGCGGGGCGGTCCTCCGGCCGTCAGCCCGTGGGCGGCCAGCCAGCCCGGGAGCCGCGGCAGCAGCTCGGCGCGCTGCGCCAGGTCCGCGTCCGTCCAGCCGCTGCCCACCAGGGTCAGCCAGCCGTCGCCCCCGGCAAAGACCCATTGGAAGGGTTGTCCGAACCAGCCGGTGAGCCGGTCCAGGCGCAGGCCGGGGACACAGGGCAGCCGCAGGTTGACGATGTGCCGTCCCTCCCGGCGCGGCGGCAGCGCGGGCCGGCAGTCTGCCAGACCCTCCACCTGCGCCAGGCCTTCCGGCGGACCGGCCCAGACCACCTGCGGCGCTTCCACCCGCAGGCCCTCCGCCAGCAGAGCCCGGATGCCGCCCGCGTCCCGCGCCACGCCGTGCAGCGCCGTGCCGGTGAGCAGGCGGACGCCTGCGCGCTCCAGCGCCTGCTCGAAGGGCTTGACCCACAAGTCCACCAGTGGACAGTCCGCCAGCAGGGGCCGATGGCTTCGCGGATCGCGGAACAAGCTCAGCAGGGTGCGACGGAACAGGCCCGCGTCCACCAGCTCCAGCGGGGCGTTGAAGACCGACAGTCCCCATTCCCGCCAGAACAGACCGGCCAGCCGCCGGCGCGGCAGACCGCGCCGCTCCAGCCAGGCGCCCGCCGTCTCGCCGGGCCGGGGCCGCGAAATCCCCAGGCGCGCCAGGCCCGTCGCCAGCTCCAGCCCGCTCCCCAGCGGATGCCGCAGGCGGACCAGCCCGGCCAGCGTGGGCAGGCGGCCCGCGCCCAGGGGCAGTCGGAACCGGTGTCCGTCCAGCGCCACGTGGCAGGTGTCGTCCAGCTCGCGGAGGGGACGGGAGCCCAGCTGCGCCAGGCGGGCGCGGCAGCGCGTGAAGGCGGCCAGGAAGAGGTGGATGGAGTTGTCCGCGCCGTCCGCGCCGGGCAGGCTGAAGACCGCCCCGCCGGGCTGTCGACGCCGCTCGAGCAGGATCACGCGGCGGCCCCGCTGGGCCAGATCCAGGGCCAGGCCCAGTCCCGCCAGCCCGGCTCCGGCGATGGCCACGTCCGCGCGCAGAGTGGTCACGAGAGCAGGATCCGCACGGCGATGAGCAGTTTGCGCCAGATGGGATAGCCCACCTTGCCCAGGAAGACGTTGTAGTCGCGCTGGCGCAGCTCGGCCAGGATGGGCCGGTAGAGTCCGGCCATCACCAGGGCCGTCTTGAGCCGGCCGCGCTCGCCGGCGGGCAGCAGGGCCAGCGCCTCATCGTAGCGCTGCTCGGCCAGGCCGCAGAATTCGCGCAGGGCGGCCTGCAGGGCGGGCGTGAAGCGGTGGGCATGGACGTCGGCCACGCTCAGGCCGTGGCGGGCCAGCAGGTCCAGCGGCAGGTAGACGCGGCCCTCCCGGCTGTCCTCCAGCACGTCGCGCGCCATGTTGGTCAGTTGCATGGCCACGCCCAGGCGGTCGGCGAAGGCCGGGCCGGCGGGATCGCGGCTGCCGAGAATCACGATGACCATCCGCCCCACGGTGGAGGCCACGTGCCAGCAGTAGCGCTCCAACTCCTCCTGCGTGGCGTAGGGCCGCGGCTCCAGGTCCATCTCCAGCCCGTCCAACAGGGCGCGGAACAGCTCCAGCGGAATGGGCGTGCGGCCCAGCGTGTCCAGCAGCGCCAAGAGGATCGGGTCCGCAGGCAGCTTCTGGCTCCGGCCGGCCAGCAGGCCCTCCAGCCAGTCCAGTTCCTGGCGGCGCTCCTGCAGACGCAGGCGCTTTTCGTGCGGATCGGGCTCCAGGTCCATCAACTGGTCGGCCTTCTGGCAAAAGGCGTAGACCGCGTGGATGGCTCGCCGCTGGCGGCCGGGCATGAAGCGGAAGGCGTAGTAGAAGTGCCGCGCGTTGACCTTGGCGAACAGCGTGCAAAAGGCGTGGGCCTGACGCAGGTCCGCGGCGGGCAGTTCGAGCTGGCGGGGAGGTCGGGTTTCCGTCATGGACGCAAGATGGCGCTTTGGCTCCGGCGGGAGGGCGACCCCGGCCAGAGAGCGCCCAGGGCGATGGCCAGTTTGGCGCCACGGCCGACCTGCGGACGCACGTGGAGCAGGCGCGCGCCCAGGGCCGCGCTGCGCCAGGCCACGCAGGCGCCGCCACCGGCGAACATGCGCACTTCCAGGGCGAAGCGCCCGGGCAGCTCGCGGGTGAGCGGTCCGGCGGCCGCCAGCAGCTCCAGCGCCCAGTCCGCCAGCTCGGCCAGCAGCGGGGCGGCCTCCGCTCCGGTGGCCTGCAGACGCGCGGGATCCGCGGGCAGACCGTGGCGCGCCAGGCGGCTGCGCGGCACGAAGAGCCGGCCCGCCGGCAGATCGCGAGAGAGGTCCTGCCAGAAGTTGGCCAGCTGCAGGCCGGCGCAGACCGCGTCGGACAGCGGCGCCAGCCGGCGATAGTCCGGTCCCTCCGGCCGCAGCCCGTTCAGGGCCAGCAGCAGGCGTCCCACCGGTGCCGCGCTGTTGCGGCAGTAGTCCAGCACCGCCTGATCGTCGGGATAGTCCGGCGGCTCCTGGTCCGCCAGGAAGGCCAGCAGCAAGCGGCGGCACTCCTCCAGCGGCAGGCCGTGCCGCGCCGCGTCCTGGTTCAGGGCGAACAGGATGGGGTGGCGCACGGCAGTGCCCGGCAATCCGTCCAGCAGGGCCAGCCAGTGCGTCAGCCGGGAGCGCCGGGCCGCGCGCAGCTCCGCGCCGGCCAGATTGTCCAGCGGCTCGTCGGCCATGTCGTCCGAGAAGCGGGCGAAGGCGTAGATGGACTGCAACGCGGGCCGCAGCCGCCCGGGCAGGAAGAGGGAGGCCAGGCTGAAATTCTCGTAGTGGGAACACAGGGCCGCGCAGGCCGCCCGGGCCGCGGGCTCCCCGGCGCAGCCGGGCTCGAGTGGGTGAAGCAGGGTGGGATTCGTCGCCGCAGCGCTCATGATGGAATGGGGGACATGAAAAGGGGGGCCGCGCCCCCCTTTGGAATCAGAACATCTCGATGGGTGTGTTTACGTGCAGGTTGCCGGTGGACTGGATGTTGTTCTCCAGGATCTGACTGCCGATTCGATTGACTTCCCGGCACACCTTGATGAAGCACGTCCAATGATAATCGCCTTCCAACCCACGCTGCACAGACCTGTACTTGTTATCGCTTTCCTTGATCTCCCGTCCGCAGGACTTGCAGGTCATTCAGCACCTCGCATGTTGGTCGAACTTGGCTTGAAAAATGAGCCGCAAGAGTAGCATGTCAACCTGGACATCGCAAGGGGTGGGACGGCAGTTTGGAGAGAAAGTCCAAAGGAAGCTGGACAAGGCCGTCAATACTCGAACATGTTGTATGACAAGTATTTCCTTAAGACCGTAAAGCTGCCTCGGCCCTCGTCTGAAGTCGGGCCCGGCACCCCCCGGCGCGCGGAAGGCTGCGGGCGCGCGGGCTCGACGGAGTCCGAATGGGCCGTCTCCGCCGCACGGGCTGGGCCGTGAAGTCGAAGGCCCGCAAGCCCGGCGGAACCCCTCCCCGATCCTGTCCGCCCGGGCGCATTTTTTGACCGGCCGGTTTCCCCGCCGCCCGTTCCTGCGTACTTTTTCCCGCCGCGGCAGCCGGGCTGAACGCCCGCTCCGCTGCCGCCGGGCCCATAGCTCAGTCGGTTAGAGCGGATGACTCATAATCATTTGGTCGGGGGTTCAAGTCCCTCTGGGCCCACTTCCCCGCCGCGCAGCACCCGGTCCACAACGGGCCGACTCGCATCCAGCGCAATTCCTGAACCAAGCCCCTGACGACCCTGCACGCGGTGGAAGTTCATCTCCAGCGGCTTGCTTGTCACGAATTCAACACTTTCATTTTTTGCCAAATGAACAAGTGAGGCTCCCATGGACGAGACGGCGCGGCTGCGCGGCCAGGCGATGAGCGGGGTGTTGAAGGCCCTGGCCCATCCCACGCGCCTGCAGATGGTGGAACTGCTGGCCGGCGGCGAGCGCTGCGTTTGCGAGCTGGCGGCCGCGGCGGACACCGACGTACCGGGCATGTCCCGGCACCTGAGTCAACTCAAAAGCGTCGGCATCCTGGCGGACCGCCGCCAGGGCAAGCAGGTCTTCTATCGCCTGCAGACCCCCTGCCTGTTGGGCTTCCTGCACTGCATCGAGGACGTGGTCCAGGCCCACGGCACGCGTCTGGTGTCCCTGGACGCTCTACGCGCGGGCACACCGAACGGAGGCTCCCGTGAATTGGCGCGCTGAGGGTCGGAACCTGCTGTTGCTGGCGGCGCTGTTCCTGGGCTGCTTCTACCTGCCCGTGGGTCAGGCGCGCTTCGACGGCGCGCTGGTGGAGGCGCTGGAACTGGTGAAGTGGTACGCCCGGGAGCACGTGCTGCTCTGCCTGGTGCCGGCCTTCTTCATCGCCGGGGCGATCTCGGTCTTCGTCAGCCAGGGCTCGGTGATGCGCTACCTGGGGCCGCAGGCCAACCGCTGGCTGGCCTACGGCGTGGCCTCCGTTTCGGGCACCGTGCTGGCGGTCTGCTCCTGCACCGTGCTGCCGCTCTTCGCCGGCATCCACCGGATGGGCGCGGGCCTGGGGCCGGCCACGGCCTTCCTCTACTCGGGACCGGCCATCAACGTGCTGGCCATCGTCATGACGGCCCGCGTGCTGGGCCTGCAGCTGGGCGTCGCCCGGGCCGTGGGGGCCATCGTGTTCAGCCTGGTGATCGGCCTGCTCATGCACCTCATCTTTCGCAAGGACGAGGAGCAGCGCGTGGCCGCCGCCCTGCAGCTGCCGCAAGAGAGTCCGTCCCGTCCGCTCTGGCAGAACGCGCTCTTCTTCTTCACGCTCTCCGCCATCCTGGTGTTCGCCACCTGGAGCCAAGCCGAGGGCGTGGGACTCTGGTCGGCCATCGGACGGGCCAGGTGGACCTTGACCAGCCTGTTCGCCGCCGGGCTGGGCCTCCAGCTGGCGCTCTGGTTCGGGATCCGCCCCTGGAAGATCCTCCTGGCCGCCGTAGCAGTGGGCGGCAGCGCGCTGGCGGCGCCGGGTCAGCCGCTCCTGCCCTTCAGCGTCGGGCTGCTGGGCCTGTCCCTGGCCACGGCCAGCAGCAAGGGTGAGGCCGCCGACTGGTTCGAGGCCTCGTGGGGTTTCGCCAAGCAGATCATGCCCCTGCTGCTGGGGGGCGTGTTCGTGGCGGGCCTGCTGCTGGGGCGGCCGGGCCACGAGGGTCTGATTCCCAACGCCTGGGTGGCCGGCGCGGTGGGGGGCAATTCCCTGGGCGCCAACCTGTTCTCCGCCGTGGCCGGGGCCTTCATGTACTTCGCCACGCTGACAGAAATCCCCATCCTGCAGGGCCTGCTGGGCAGCGGAATGGGTCAGGGGCCGGCGCTGGCGCTGCTCTTGGCGGGTCCGGCCCTCAGCCTGCCGAGCATGCTGGTCATCCGCAGCGTGCTGGGCTGGAAGAAGGCCCTGGTCTACATCGTGCTGGTGGTGGTGATGTCCACGCTGACCGGCCTGCTCTACGGACTATGGGCGGCCTGAGCGCGCCCCGAATGTTGCAAGGAGTCGTGATGCTGCTGCAAATCCTGGGCACGGGCTGCCCCAAGTGCAAGCAACTGGCCGAGCGCGCGGAGAGCGCGGCCCGGGAGTTGGGTCTGGACTACCAATTGGAGAAGGTCACCGACATCAACCAGATCCTGGCCTTTGGCGTGATGATGACGCCGGCCCTGGTGGTGGACGGGCAGGTTCGGCTGGTGGGAAAAGTGCCGGACGTGGCGGACTTGAAGGCCCTGCTGGGCTGAGATTCGGGGAGGACCCATGACCCGCAAGACCTGGATTCTACTGGCCCTGCTGGGCTTCGTGCTGGCCAGCCTGGGCAAGGTGGCCGTGACCCACTGGCTGCCCCGGACTGAGGCCGCAGCGGAAAACCCCACCGCGACCGAACAGCTCGCGGACACCCAGCCTGAGCAACCGATGGCGACGGCTGCCGCGGTTCCGGAGGCGCCTGGCGAGGCGGTGTCACCGGCAACCGCAATCCCCGCCACGGCTCCCGCCGGGAAGCCGAACCCGGCCGTCGCCCCGCCGTCGGCCCCGGCACAGAGCCCGGAGTCTCCGCCGAGCGTGGCTCCCGCAACCGCGGCGAATCCGGCCCGAGTCATCGTCTATTACTTCCACGGCGCCGTGCGCTGCAAGACCTGCCGCACCATCGAGGACACGGCCCGGGAGGCCCTGGACGAGCACTTCGCGCGCGAGACCGCCAGCGGCCAGGTGGAATGGCGGCTGGTGAACGTGGACGATCCCAAGCACGAGCACTTCGTCGAGGACTACCAGCTGACCACGCGCAGCATCGTGCTCTCGCGGCTGGAGAACGGCAAGGAGACCGCCTGGCGCCGGCTGGACTGGGTCTGGGAGCTGGTCAAGGACCACGACGCCTTCCTGCTGCAGTTCCAGAAGGACCTGCGCGGATTGCTGGAGGGCAAGGCTTGATGGAGTCGCTGACCCTGGCCCTGGGCTCGGCCGTCTGGCTGGGCCTGCTCACGTCCATCAGCCCCTGCCCGCTGGCCACCAACGTCGCGGCCGTCTCCTTCGTGGCGCGTCACCTGGGCGACCCGCGCCGGGCTTTCCTGGCCGGCCTGCTCTACGCCCTAGGCCGGACCGTGGCCTACGCCGCGCTAGGCATCGTCCTGGTGAAGGGTCTGCTGGCCGCGCCGGGCCTCTCCCAGGTGCTGCAGAAGCAGCTCAATCTGCTGCTGGGCCCGCTGCTGATCGTGGTGGGGCTGGTCCTGCTGGAGTGGATCACCTTCGGCGCCTTCGGCGGCCGGGCGGGCAGCGGCCTGCAACAGCGCGTCCAGCGGATGGGCGTCTGGGGCTCCGCCCTGCTGGGCCTGGTCTTCGCCCTCTCGTTCTGCCCCACCTCGGCCGCGCTCTTCTTCGGCAGCCTGCTGCCCCTGGCCCTGCGCCACGAATCCGGCCTTTTGCTCCCAGCCGTCTACGGACTGGCCACGGGCCTGCCCGTGCTGGGCTTCGCCACGCTCATCGCCCTGGGCGCCAACCGGCTGGGCCAGGCCTTCCAGCGCGTGACGGTCTTCGAACTCTGGGCGCGCCGGGCCACGGGCATCCTGTTCATCGGGATCGGCCTGTGGTTCTCCGTCACCCGCATTTGGCTCTGAGCGAGGAAAGCCTAAGTGCTCTGGGTTGCCTCTTGCATGGGGCCGCCGGGGTATTCGATCGCTGACCAGAGAGACACCCCCATCCCGTCCTTCCCCCGCCTTGCGGGGGAAGGTGACGCCCCTTCGAAAGGGAGCCCGCTCTGCGCGGCCCCTTCCCCCGCGTTGCAGGGGAAGGTTGGGATGGGGGTGAGAGCCCAGAGGTGTTGTTCGCTCTGTGACCGAGCCTCCAGCGAAATCATGAAGAAGTTTCCACCCGCCCTTGACAACCCCGCCTCCAAGCGTCTTCTTCGTTTCGTCATTTAGCTAATCAACGAAACGAACCATGAACCAGACCCTGGACATCCTGAAAGCCCTGGCCGACGGCAACCGGCTGCGCATCCTGGCGGCTCTGCTCCAGACGGAGGAACTCTGCGCCTGCCAGCTCATCGACCTGCTGGGGATCAGCGGGGCCACCACCAGCCGGCACCTGGCCCAGCTGGCCGCAGCGGGCCTGATCGAGGGCCGCAAGCAGGGGCGCTGGAGCTACTTCCGCCGCGGAGCGCTGCTGCGCGAAGCTTCGCCGCTGGCGGACTGGCTGCGCGCCCGCCTGACGGAATCCGCCGAGTTGGCCGCGGACCGCGCCAGCCTGACGGCCATCCTCTGCTGCCGACCGGAGGAGATCTCCAGCCGCCAGCGTCAGGTCCGCTGCTGTTGATGAAAACGCAACCGGGAGACTCCATGACGAAAACCCGCCTGCTCTTCCTCTGCACCGGGAACTCCTGCCGCAGCCAGATGGCTGAAGGCTGGGCCCGGGCGCTCAAGTCCGATCAGTTCGAGGTCTGCTCCGCGGGTCTCGAGGCCCACGGGCTGAATCCCCTGGCCGTCCGGGTGATGGCCGAGGCCGGCGTGAACATCGGCGGCCAGCCCTCACGGCGGCTGGACCAGCTGCCCGGGCTGGACTTCGACCTCGTGGTGACCGTCTGCGGTCACGCCCACGAGAGTTGCCCGCTCTTTCCGGGCACGGCCCGGGTGGTCCACCGCGGCTTCGACGATCCGCCCCGGCTGGCGGCCGAGCTACCGGACGAAGAAGCGCGGCTGGCGGTCTACCGCCGCGTGCGGGACGAGATCCGCGAGTTCGTGGCCGGGCTGCCGGGCTCGCTGGGAGAGTGAGCCGGAGCGGCCGGCCGTGACACAACCAAATCGGGGCGCCGGACGCGCCCGTCAACTCATTTCGGAGGAAGCATGAAGGACATGAACGAGGACCAGGTGCGCGGCGCCGTGCGCGAGCGCTACGCGAAGATCGCCACGCTGCAGGGCGGCTCCTGCTGCGGCGGAGGCAGCTCCTGTTGCAGTGTCGACGAAATGGCCGCCACCAGCGCCCACTTGGGCTACTCCAGCGCCGAGCTGGAGGCCGTGCCCGCGGGCTCCAACCTGGGGCTGGGCTGCGGCAACCCGCAGGCCATCGCCGCGCTCCAGCCGGGCGAGACCGTGCTCGACCTGGGCAGCGGCGCGGGTTTCGACTGCTTCCTGGCGGCGCGCCAAGTGGGGGCGGAGGGCAGGGTGATCGGCGTGGACATGACACCGGACATGCTCAGCCGGGCGCGGGCCAACGCGGAAGAGGGCGGCTACGCCAACGTGGACTTCCGCCTGGGCGAGATCGAGCACCTGCCCGTGGCCGACGGCAGTGTGGACGTGATCCTCTCCAATTGCGTGATCAACCTCTCGCCGGACAAGGGCCAGGTCTTCCGCGAGGCCCACCGCGTGCTGAAGCCCGGCGGCCGGCTGGCGATCTCCGACGTGGTGGCGCTGCAGGCCCTGCCCGAGGCCCTGCGGCACGACCTGGACGCCTACGGCGGCTGCGTGGCGGGCGCGGCGCAGGTGGGGGAAGTGGAGGAGTTGCTGCGTGCGGTGGGCTTCCGCGACGTGCAGGTCCGGGTGAAGGAGGAGAGCCGTGCCTTCATCCAGGAGTGGTTCCCGGGCAGCGGGGCCGAGGCCTACGTCGCATCGGCCACCATCGAGGCCCGGCGCCAGTAGTCCCGCAGCGCTTGTCTCACGCAGGAGAATCGACCATGACCAAGACCGTGCTCCCGACGGAGTCCCGCCACATGAGCAGCCTGTTCGAGCGCTGGCTGACCCTCTGGGTCCTGCTCTGCATCGCTGCGGGCATCCTGTTGGGCAAGGCCGCACCGGACCTGGCGCGCAGCCTGGACAGCCTGTCCATCTCGGTGGGCGGAGCGCCGGTGATCTCGGTGCCCATCGCCATCTGCCTCTTCCTGATGATGTACCCGATCATGGTGAAGATCGACTTCGGCGCCGTGCTAAAGGCCGGTCGCAGCACCAAGCCCGTCCTGCTCACGCTGTTCGTCAACTGGGCCGTCAAGCCCTTCACCATGACGGCCATCGCCAGCCTCTTCCTGGGCGTGCTGTTCCGCGGCTACATCGGCGCCGAGGCTACCGACCTGGTCAAGCTGCCCCTGGGGCTGGATCTGCCTGTGGGCGCCCTGCACGGCGCCGGGCGCGTGGTGCTGCACGAGGGGCTGAAGATGCTGGAGATCCCGCTCTGGCGCAGCTACCTGGCCGGGGCCATTTTGCTGGGCGTGGCGCCCTGCACGGCCATGGTGCTGGTCTGGGGCTACCTGGCCCGCGGCAACGACGGCCTGACCCTGGTGATGGTGGCCGTGAATTCGCTGACCATGCTCGTGCTCTACGGCGCGCTGGGCGGCTTCCTGCTGGGCGTGGGCCGGCTGCCCGTGCCCTGGCAGGCCCTGCTGCTCTCCATTCTGGTCTACGTGGCGCTGCCCCTGGCGGCGGGCTGGCTCTCGCGGCGCTGGATCCTGGCGGCCAAGGGCGAGGCCTGGTTCCAGCAGCGCTTCCTGCCCTTCCTGACCCCTGTCACCATCACGGCCCTGCTGGCCACGCTGGTGCTGTTGTTTTCCTTCAAGGGCGAGGTGATCGCCGCCCACCCGCTCACCATCCTCTGGATCGCCGTGCCACTGTTCCTGCAGACCGTGCTGATCTTCGCGCTGGGCTATGGGCTGGCCCGCTGGCTGCGGCTGCCCTACGCGGACGCCGCCCCGGCGGCGCTCATCGGCGCCAGCAACCACTTCGAGGTGGCCATCGCCACCGCCGTGATGCTCTTCGGCCTCTCCTCGGGCGCCGCGCTGGCCACCGTGGTGGGCGTGCTGATCGAGGTGCCCGTCATGCTCCTGCTGGTGGAGGTCTGCAAGCGCAGCGCGCCCTGGTTCGCCCGGGCGTAGCCTGCGGTCGGACTGTCCAAAGTTGAACAGAGCGAACACGGTCCGGGCATAAAACAGGTTCAGTCAAGGGGGTCGTCCAGGGCGATCCCCTTGTTTTGTAATTGGTTCGCTAATCATCCCGACCTAGTCCGCCTCTTGGCACGAACCGTGCATGTGCGGACCCAGTCGAGAAGCAGCCGTCTGGCACAGCTTACCACGAACACACATTTGTCACGCGCGGTCGAACCCCGGACGACGGGCTGTGCCTGTTTCGTCCCGGGCCGACAACCCAAGAAAGGAGCCTCTCCATGAGGACGACGTTGACTTTAGCTCTGGCCCTGACGACGACCCTGGTCGCCCAGGCCACCGTGCCCGGAACCAGCGGCACCGCCCAGGCCGGCGCGGACCGCGATCTCAGCACGGTGGTCATCACCGAAACCGGACAGATCACCCTCTCCTCCGACGGACTGGGCACCATGGCCTCCTCCGGCCTGATCCAGGTGGACAAGCCCAGCGCCGGCGCCACCGTGCGCGGGGCCTATCTGGCGGCCGCCAGCACGGGCGGTTGGGGTTACATCATCCCCGACGGCTGTGTCACGCTGGAAGGCTCGGCCGTCAACTGGAGCGCCTACGCCTCCACGCCCTATCCCTTCCAGAATTTCTGGAGCGACGTCACGGGCATCGTCGCCGCGTCGGTGAATCCGGAGGCGGCGGGCATCATCGATCTGGAGCTGGGCGAGTGTGACACCTACGCCATCGACGGCGTGGCCCTCTACGTGATCTTCGACGATCCGGCCACCGCCATCACGCGCACGGCCGTGATCGCCTTCGGTGCGCAGGCCTCCGGCGGCGACCAGTTCAACATCGGCTTCGGCCAGCCCGTGGACGTGGACGCCAACACGGTGATCGAGATGGGCCTGGCCATCAGCTACAGCTACCAGGCCAATAGCTGCCAGACCAGCTTCGTGGACGTCAACGGCCTGCGCCTGACCTCCTCCGCCGGCGGCAACGACGACGGCGACTACGCCGACGGCGCGCTGATGACGGTGGGCGGCATCGGCGACAGCCGCAGCAATCCGGCCGATCCGAACTTCGCCTGCGTGGGCGAGGCCACTTTCTACGACGACGAGCTCTACGACATCGCCGGCTTCGTGGTTGACGGCGACACGCAGGTCATCGTGAACACGGTCAACCCCGACCTGACGGACAACATCTTCGTCTCCCACCTGCTGCTGGACTTCGCCGCGGTGGTGGACGAAGGCGCCGTGCTGACGCCGGCCCAGGCCGTCAACTGCCTGTGCGAGCCGCACACCGTCACCCTGACCGTCCAGAACGACAACGGCGAGGCCGTGGCGAACACGCCGGCGGCCATCTGGGTGGTGTCCGGTCCCGGCGCCCCCGCCTCCTACCAGGGCCTGACCGACGGCGCGGGCCAGATTTCCCTGACCTACACCAGCTGTGTCGAAGGCACGGACGTCATCGTCGGCAACTTCCTCAACAGCGCCAATGAGTGGGAGCTGAGCAACCGCGCCACCAAGCTGTGGGAGCGTTGCGACGTGGGCGCGGACGAGACCCCGGCGGGCTTCGCCCTGGCGCAGAACACGCCCAACCCCTTCAACCCGGCCACGACCATCTCCTTCAGCATGCCTGAGACGGGCGCGGCCACGCTGCTGGTCCACACCCTGACCGGCGCGCTGGTGCAGAGTGTCGACCTGGGCCTGGCGCCCCGCGGTCAGAACAGCGTCACCTTCGACGGCTCCAACCTGGCCAGCGGCGTCTACCTCTACACGCTGCAGAGCGAGTTCGGCAGCCAGACCCGCAAGATGGTCCTGCTGAAGTAAGTCGCGACCCGGCGAATCGGACACGAGAAAGCCCCCCGCGGACTGGCCGCGGGGGGCTTTTGTCTCACGAACCCGGGGGCCTCAGGGCAGGCGCAACTGGTGCAGGACCAGCGCCGAGCCCAGCCGGGAACCCGCCACCTCCAGCGGGGCCGCCCGCGGCACCAGTCCCAGATGGCGCACCAGCAGAATGGGCAGCGGATGGCCGGGCCGCACGGCCAGGTCCAGTTCGCGCACGCCCTGGGCGCGCAGCTCCTGGAGCATGGTCCGGGCCGCCTTCTCGCCGAAGGGTCGGTAGAGGGTGCGCTCGCGGGCCAGCCAGGGGTGGTCGCCCAGCAGATAGGGCTCCGTGGTGGCCAGCACGGGCGCCCGCAGCACCATCAACTGCTGGTCCTGGCGCTGCACCAGGTCCCGCCGCCCGGCCAGCAGCAGCAGCGCCGCGAGCTGCGCGCCCAATCCCAGTCCCAGCAGCAGGCGGCGCGGCCAGCCGACGGGCTCGCGCTGCAGAAACCACAGCCCCAGCGGGAGCACGGCCGGCAGGAGCAGGCGTGGTCCCCAGTGGAAGCCCTGGTTGACCGGACTGAGCAGGACGACGACCAGCAGGAAGCCGGCCAGCAGCGCCAGCTCCGGCTCGAGGCCCCGGCGCCAGTCCGGGCGGAGGGCCCGCAGCAGCGCGGCCACGGCCAGCGGCGCGGCCAGCAGCAGTCCCCAGCTGGGCAGGAGCTGGTCGCCGGCCGTGGCCTGCTGGAAGGTGAAGGCGAGGCCCGCGCCCAGCCAGGCCAGCAGGGCGGGCAGCTCCAGGCGCGGCCAGCGCCGGGCGGCCGCCAGGCCGAGCAGCAGGCCCACGCCCAGCCAGGCCCAGACGCCGCCCGGGAGCGGCAGCAGGAAGGAGGCCAGGTTCTGCAACGGGTGCCAGCCGCCAGCGGCGAAGTTGGCGCGCACTTGCAGCCAGAGCCAGCTGCCCGTCAGGGCGTGATGCATCAGCAGCCCCGCGGCGCAGCCCGCCAGGGAGAGCAGCCGGCGCGTCCAGCCGCGGAGCAGGAACAGCCCGCCGGCCCAGATCAGCAGCAGCTCCGGCCGCAGCCAGGGCAGCAGGCCGTAGGCCAGTGAGACCCAGCGGGGCCAGGGCCGGCGCCGTTCCCGCAGGAGCAGCAGGACCAGCAGGCTGGCCAGGGTGAACTCCCAGGAAGTGCCCAGATAGAAGAGTACGGGCGAGGCCAGCAGGGCCGTCAGCCACGGGTTGCGTCCGGCGGAGGCGCTCCCGTCCGGCGCCGTGGCCTGCGCGAGGCGCTGCGCGGCCCAGGCCAATCCCAGGGCCGAGAGCAAGGCCAGCAGGGCGGGACCCAGCTCCCCCAGCCGGCTGAACAGCCAGAGCAGGGCCAGGTAGAGGGGCGGAAAGACCAACAGCGGCCCCTGCCCGCGCCACTGGACGAAGGGCTCCAGCACGGGGTAGAGCGGCGCCTTGAGCGGAGAGGAAGGCTGCACGGCACCCGTGTTCAGCACCGCGTCCAGCTCGGCCACGCGACCCAGCTCCGGGCCGGAGGCCGCCAGCAGCCGCAGGCCGTCGTCCAGGCACCAGGGCCGTCCGGCGCCCGCGGCCAGCCAGAGCAGCAGCAGCACCGCGCCCACTCCGAGAATCCAGTCACCACGCTTCATGCCTTGTGTTCCTTGCCGCTAGCTGAACTCCCACACAAGGTAGGCAGCGGGCCACGCTTTCGCCGGCCCCTTGTCTGGGACGGGGTGGACGTCGGTCAGCCCGCCTGACGGCGCACCCAAAAGAAAAGCCCCCGCTGGTAGTCGCGGGGGCCGGTTTCACTTGTCCTTGGCCTCATCCTTGGGATTCACTTGGCAGGACCCGCCCGCCGGGCCGGACATTCACGTCCCGATGCCCAGGCGGGGCAGGATGACCCGCTGGAGAAGGATCCACACGCCCACGAAGGCCAGGATCTGCAGGAGATCTTTCATCGGCCCCTTCCACTTTCTTGTCGTCTGGCGAGATTCCATCTCACGCCGCTCCATTCGCCGTTTCGTTGACCAGCAGGCGCCGGGACTGCGCGAGCAGCCGCTGCTCGTCGGAGAGACGCCGTTCGATGGTCCGCCCCACCACGCCGCAGATCTCGAACAGGCCGGGATCGTCGATGGCGTAGATGATGCTGTGCCCCTCGCGCCGGCAGCGGACCAGGCCGGCCTGGCGCAGCACGCCCAGGTGCTTGGAGACGTTGGCCTGGCTGCCCGCCGTCTCCCGCACCAGCTCGCCCACGCAGCGCTCCCCGTCCATCAGCAGGCTCAGCACCTGCAGGCGCAGCGGATCGGCCATGGCCTTCAACACCTCGGCGATGAGGGTGAAGAACTGGGCCCGTTCCTCCCGTTCCATGTCACGCTCCCTTCCGGTCCTGGCGAGACCTACATCACCACAGTAACATCCCAGTGGAGCAGTTTGATGTGCTCGCGGCACTGGCTGCAGTAGCGCTGCAGCATCTGGACCAGCGCGTCGATGCGCTCGTCGGGCACCAGCACCTGGATGATCGCGCTGCTCTCCGGCCAGGCCGCGGACTCCAGCCGCGGACCCGTGCTGCCCATCCCGCGCACGTGGGGGATCTCGGTCCAGCCCTGGACGCCCTCCTTTTGGAGCACCAGTTCGAACTCTTCCTTGCGTCGGTTGTCGACGATGGCCATCAGCATCTTCATGGCGCGCTCCTACTCCTTGACTCCGGCCTTCTTCAGCATCCACATGGCCGGGCACCAGCCCGAGAACGCGCTCTGCAGCTGGTTCAGCCCCACGAAGGCCGTGAACCAGAGCCAGCCCGGGTGGACCCAGTGGGCCAGTGCCAGCGAGAGCAGGGTGAAGAAACCGGCCATTCCGCGTAGTACGGCGTGCATGTTCATGTTCATCTCCTTCAGCGGGACCCGGCCGGCGCGGCCAGGCCTGTGTGGTTCACTCCTGGTCCATGACGACGGCGGTGCCCGCCGCCTTCAGGTACATGTAGTAGAGCAGCGGGATCACCACGAGGGTGAGCGCCGTGGACACCAGCACGCCGGCGATCAGCGAGACCGCCAGGCCCTGGAAGATCGGGTCGAGGTAGATCACGCCCGCGCCCACCACCAGCGCCAGGGCCGTCAGCAGGATGGGCCGGAAGCGCACGGCGCCCGCCTTCATCACGGCGTTCTCCAGCTCCTCGCCGCTGCGCAGCTCCAGGTTGATGAAGTCCACCAGCAGGATGGAATTGCGCACGATGATCCCCGCCAGCGCGATGAAGCCGATCATCGAGGTGGCCGTGAAGAAGACGCCCAGCACGGCGTGGCCGGGCAGGATGCCGATCAGCGTGAGCGGGATGGGCGCCATGATGATCAGCGGCGTGATGAAGGAGCCGAACCACCCCACCACCAACACGTAGATCAGCACCATCACAACGGCGAAGGCGATGCCCATGTCGCGGAAGACCTCGTAGGTGATGTGCCACTCGCCGTCCCACTTGAGCGCGTAGCGCTGGCTGTTCTCCGGCATGTGCGTGCTCATCACCTCCAGCGGCGTGCCGTCGTGGGCCGTGATGGCCTCCACGCGGGAGTTCATGTTGAGGATGCCGTAGACCGGCGACTCGGCGCTGCCGGCCACCTCGCCCAGCACGTAGGTGACGGGCTGGAGGTTCTTGTGATACAGCCAGCTCTCGCGCTGCCGCTCCTCCACGCGCACCAGCTCGGCCAGGGGCACCATCCGCCCGTCGGCGGCGTGGATGGTCAGGTCCAGCAGGTCCTCCACGCGGCTGCGCTGGCCGCGGTCCAGCTGCAGGCGCAGCGGCACGGCGCCGCGCTCGCGCTCCACGTGCAGCAACCCGGCGTCCGCGCCGGCCAGGGCCACGCGCAGAGTGCGGGAGATCATCTCCGCCGTGACCCCGCTGCGCATGGCCTTCTCGCGGTCGATGACCAGCTCGGCCCGCGGGGCGTTCTCCTCCACCATCCAGTCCACGTCGACGATGCCCTCCGTGGCCTGCATGATGTCGCGCACCTGGCGCGCCACTTCCACGCGCTGCCGGTCGTCGGGTCCGTAGACCTCGGCCACCATGGTGGAGAGCACGGGCGGTCCGGGCGGCACCTCGGCCACCTTCAGGTTCACGCCGTGGCGCTCGGCCACGGGCTTGAGCAGCTCGCGCACGGCCTTGGCGAACTCGTGGCTGGGCTGGTCGCGCAGGTGCTTGTCCACCAGGTTGACCTGGATGTCCGCCTGGTTGGCGGCCCGCCGCAGGTAGTAGTGGCGGACCAGTCCGTTGAAGTTGAAGGGCGCGCTGGTGCCCACGTACACCTGGTAGTCGGTGACTTCGGGCAGCGAGTTCAACAGTTGGGCCATGTCGCGCGCCGCGGCGTTGGTGCGCTCCAGCGTGAAGCCCTCGGGGGCGTCGATGACGATCTGCAGCTCACTCTTGTTGTCGTAGGGCATCATCTTCACCAGCACGGCCCGCATGGGCACCAGGGCCATGGAGAGCAGCAGCAGGGTCACCACGCCGCCCAGGGCCAGCCAGCGCACCTTGGGCTTGCGCAGCAGCGGCCGCATCAGGTCGGCGTAGGCCCGGTGGAAGCGGCTCTCCTGCTCGGTCTCGTCGTGCGGCTGATGCTGGACGCCCGCGCCGTCCTTGGCCGCGTTGCGGTTGAACAGCCGGTAGGTCAGCCAGGGGGAGACCACGAAGGCCACCACCAGGCTGAAGAACATGGCCGCCGAGGCGTTGACCGGGATGGGCCGCATGTAGGGCCCCATCAGGCCGCTCACGAAGGCCAGCGGCATCAGCGCGGCGATCACCGTGAAGGTCGCCAGGATGGTGGGGTTGCCCACCTCGTCCACCCCAAAGATCGTCGCGTGGCGCGCGCCCGTCCACTTGAGCTGGTAGTGCCGGTGGACGTTCTCCACCACCACGATGGCGTCGTCCACCAGGATGCCGATGGAGAAGATCAGCGCGAAGAGCGTGACACGGTTCAGCGTGTAGCCGAAGAAATAGCTGGCCGCGAGCGTCAGCGCCAGCGTCACCGGCACGGCCACCAGCACCACCACGGCCTCTTTCCTGCCCAGCATCAGGCCCATCAGGAGCACCACGGAAATCGTGGCCAGCAGGACGTGGAAGATCAGCTCGTTGGACTTCTCGCCGGCCGTGGCGCCGTAGTCGCGGGTCTTGGTGATGATCACGTCGCCCGGGATCACGCGGCCCTTCTGGCCCTCGATCAGGCGGTCCAGGTCGGCCACCAGCGCCACGGCGTTGGTGCCGGGCTTCTTGGAGACGGCGATGGTCACCGCGGGCGTGTCCATCCCCGGCTGCACGCCCTTCTCGCCGGCGGCCGGGCCGGTGCCCATCCAGACGTACTGGACGGGATCCTCGGGACCGTCCGTCACCTCGGCCACGTCGCGCACGTAGACCGGCCGGCCCTGGTAGACGCCCACCACCACGTCGCGGACCTCGTCGGCCGTGTGCAGGAAGTCGCCCACCTGCACCTCCAGCTCGCGGTCCAGGCTGGCCATGTTGCCGGCGGGCAGGCTCCAGTTGGCGCCCTGCAGCGCCTGCCAGGCCTGCAGGAGGCTGGCGTTGAATGAGCTGAGCCGGTTCTTGTCGAAGGTGATCCTGACCACGCGCTGCTGGCCACCCAGCACCGTGGTCTGGGCCACGCGGTCGTGCCGGGTCAGCAGGGCGCTGAGCTCGTCGGCCACGCTGCGCAGCTCGCCCGGGGATTTGCCCGGACCCCAGAGCGTGTAGGCCGCGGCCGGCACGTCGTCGATGGTGACCAGCTTGACCAGCGGCGGCAGCGTGCCCGCCGGCATGCGATCCATGGCGCCCATCAACTTGGCGTGCACGCGCAGCACGGCCTGGTCGGGATCGGTGCCCACCTTGAAGCGCACGACCACCATGCCGCCGGAGGGCATGGACGTGGAGTAGACGTATTCCACGTTTTCGATCTCGTAGATCAGTTTCTCGGCGGGCGTCATCACCCGCTGCTCGACTTCCTTGGCGCTGGCGCCCGGGAAGCCCAGCATCACGTCCACCATCGGGACCTTGATCTGCGGCTCCTCCTCGCGCGGCGTCACGGCCACGGCGAAGAAGCCCAGCAGCAGGGCGGCCACCACCAGCAGGGGCGTCAGTTTCGAGTCCAGGAAGGCGCCGGCGATCCGGCCGGAGATGCCGATGCTGCGCCGGTTCATCTTCACGCGCAGCGCCTCGCGCTGCAGCTCAGACATGGAGGGGACCTCTGGCGCGGAGCCCTCGGCTCCGGGACCGGCCACCCGCTGCTCCTCGTCCGGCAGGTTGGGATTGTGCTCGCTCATGCCCCGCTCCTTAGTTGGCCTGGATGGGCGTGCCGTCGGTGATGGGCGCGCGCAGCGGGCTCACCAGCCGGTCGCCGGCGTTCAGTCCGCTCAGCACTTCCAGCCGCTCGCCCTGGGTCGCGCCCACAGTGACTGCCCGGGTGCGCGCCAGGCCCTGGTCGTCCACCACCACGGCCAGGCTCAGGCCGCCGGTCTGGAGGATCGCCGCGGCGGGCACCAGCAGGGACTGCCGGGCAGCGCCGGGCAGGACGGCCTTGCCGCTCAGGCCGCTCATCACCTGGCTGGAGGCCAGCTCGACGCGGACGCTGAGCGTGTGGGTGGCCATGTCGGCGGCGGGGACGATCTCCACCACGCGGCCCTGGATCACGCCCAGGTCGGGCCGGCTGTCCAGGGTCACGGGCAGGGCCATGCCCACTTTCACGTGGGGCGCGTCGGCCTCGCGGACGGAGAGCACCAGCCGGCGGCCGGACTGGGACTGCAGGCGCAGCAGCGGCCGGCCCGGGGCGCAGAGGTCGCCCAGGTTGACCATCCGCTCCACCACCACAGCGTCGAAGGGGGCGCGCACGGCGCTCTCCTCGGCCACGCTGCCCGCGGCCGCCACGGCGCCCTGGGCCTGGGCCACGGCGCCTTTGGCTTGCTCGTATTGCATACGGGCCATGTCCAGCTCCAGCTCGGAGCAGGAGGCCTTCTCGTGAAGTTTCTGGAAGCGCTCGAAGTTGCGCTGCGCCAGCGAGAGCGCGGCCTGGGCCTGGGCCTGGGCGCCCTGGGCCTGGGCCAGCTGGCCGTGGCTCAAGTCCTGCTGGATGTCCAGCAGCAGGTCGCCCTTGCGCACGCGGTCGCCGGCGGAGGCCAGCACCTTGACCACCGGACCCATGGCGCGGCTGGAGAGGAAGGTCTCCTGCTCGGGCATCACCACGCCCTGCAGCTCGATGGGCCGGGGCGCGCTTAAGGCCTCCACCGTGACCAGTCCGGCCTTGACCGGCGCCAGGGCGGGCGTCACCGATTTTTCGTGCTCCTTGCCGCAGCCGATCAGCAGCACGGTTAGGGCCGCCAGCGCGGCGACGGACAGATTCCGCAGCGTCTTCATTTGGACATCTCCTCTTCGAGCTTGACGATTTCCTGGC
Source organism: Candidatus Delongbacteria bacterium (assembly GCA_041675285.1). Classification (NCBI taxonomy): domain Bacteria; phylum Candidatus Delongiibacteriota; species Candidatus Delongbacteria bacterium. Next base: position 135,193 of record JBAYTZ010000003.1, on the reverse strand, counting down.
CGGCGGCGTGACGCAGGCGGAAGCCCGCCATGTGGCCGTCGTAGCGGGCCACCAGTTCGCGCACTTCGGCCTCGCGCAGGGCGGTCTCGGCATCCAGCAGGTCGATCATGCGTGAGACACCTTCGCGGAAGCGGTCCTCCACCACGCGCAGATTCTCGCGCCCGGCCGTCAGGGCCTGGGCCGCCGCCTGCTGGCTAAGCCGCGCGGTCTGCAGGTCGCCCCAGTGCTGCTGCAGTTCCAGCCGCACGCCCTCCTGGAAGCGCGCCACGTCCTGACTACCGGCGCGGTACTCCTGCCGGGCGCGGGCGAAGCGGGCGCGGTCGCTGCCGCCGCGGAACACGTTGAAGGTGAGGGCGGCCTTGACCGAGTAGCTGCCCTCGGCGGTGCCGAAGGCCGTGTCGTCGTACCAGTCGTAGCCGGCCTGCACGCCCAGGGTGGGCAGGAAGGCGGCGCCCGCCACCCACTCCTCCAGCTCGCCGGCCTTGAGCTGCTTGCGCGCTGCGGCCAGATCCGGCCGGCTGCCGAGCGCCTGCTCCGTCCAGGCGCCCAGTTCGTCGCCGGTTTCCGGCTGCGCGGGCGTGGCTTCAAGCTTGTGCATGGTGCGCAGGTCCAGCCCGAGCTGGAAGTTGAGCGCCGCCTGGGCCAGCGCGGCGCCGTTCTCCGCCCGCAGCACCAGTTCGTTCATCTGGGAGAGCTGGACCTCGGCGCGCAACACGTCGCTGGCTACCAGAAAGCCCACGTCCTGATAGTCGCGGGCCATCTCCACGTGGGCCTTGGTGGTGGCGCGGGCGCGTTCCAGCAGGTCGCGGTACTCGCGGGCCTTGGCCAGGTTGGTCCAGGCCGTGGCCACGTCGAAGTCCACCTGCCGGCGCTCGCGCTCGCTCTTCAACTCCTGGGCGTCGGCCATCAGGTCGGCCTGGCGCACGCGGTTGACGATCTGCCCGCCGGCGAACAGCGGCATCTCCGCCGTGACACGCGTGATGTAGGTGTTCATGGGATCCGGGTTGACCAGATCGGCGACGTAGGGCTGGCCCTGGCTGAACATCAGGCTGTTGGCGGCGATCAGGTCCATCACCGCCTCGCGCCGGTTCATCATCAGGCCGAAGACCTCGCCCGGCTGCTCGCTGCGGATGGCCACTTCCTGCAGATCCACTTTGGGCAGCAGATAGCCCAGCCCTTCCCAGCGCAGCTGGGCGGCGCCGCGCGCCCGGGCGTCGGCGGCCTGCACGGCCGGTGAATGCTCGCGGCCCAACCGCAGGGCCTGTTCCAGACTCAGGCTGCCTTCGGCGGCCAGCGCGGGGCCGGCCATCCATCCCCAGGACCCTGCCAGCAGCAGTGCAAGCAGCCGTCCGGGGCTCGCTCCCTTCCACCGAAGCATTTGTCCTCCATCCACTTGGCTTGAGTTCATCATATAACCGGACAGCAATATAAGCAAATATTTGCTGGTGTCAATGATTTCTTGGCAAAAATTCCAGCCTGCGAGTTCTGCAGAAACCGCGATTCACCGGCTGTCCCAATCCGCCGATAACATGAGGGCCCGAGATTGATGACTGAAACCGCTCGCGGGCGGCTCGGCGACCCGGTCGGAGGACCGGAGGCCGCGCGGCCCCGCGGGTCAGGATTGGAAATCGGGCAAGGAAGGGAGTTCAGCGTGTCGGAAGTGAAGCTCAGACTGTCGCGCCTGGAATGGGCGCTGATGATGCAGGAATCCAGCGGCCGGGCCCACGCCTCCCGCCTGGATCCGCGCCTGCGCGCCGCCCTGGCCGCCCAGGGCGTGACCGGAGCCGAACTGGAGTTCCAGTCCCGGGCCTGGGGCCTGTGGCAGATTCGTGGCGTGGATCTGCGCCGCCTGGGCTACGAGGGCGGCGGGGCGGAATTCTGCGGCCAGGTGGCCCTACAGTTGGACTTCATGCGCCGCAAGTGGGAGCAGGCCACAGACCCGCGTGATCCGGACTGGTGGAACATCGAACACTGGAACCAGGACCCGCTGGAGAGTGCGCGCCGGCCTGGCCCGACAGCCTACTACCGCGGCGTCTCCGGCTGGCTGCGCCTGCGCGAGTCCCGCGAAGAGATACTGGAAATCTACTTCGCAGTAGCTGCCTGATCCCTTCCCCCTGCAAGGGGGAAGGTTAGGATGGGGGTTCACCGCAACCCCATCTCTTGCCGGGAGCTTTGTCTTTCACCTTTCTGCTGGCGCCAGAAATGGACACTGCTCTGGCACCGGCCTGGCACCGACCTGGCACCGGCCTGGCACCGGCCTGGCACCGGCTTGGCACCGGCCTGGCACCGGCTTGGCACCGCTCGACCCCGACTTGGCCGGGACCCATGTTTGCCACCTTTCTGCTTGCGCCAGAAAGGTGGCGCCAAAGAGGCGCTCTTTCTCACCCGCCAGAGTCAGCCCGCCTCCCGGCGGGCTTCCGCTGGCGGCAGCTCGGCCTTCCTGCAACCATGTAGTTGGTTCCGGCTGACGCCGTCACCACCTGGTTCTGGTTCAGCCCTGCGGGCTTCACCTCTCGCAACCCTTGACCTTCACTCTCTCACGATCTCACTGTGCCTCTGTGACTCTGTGACTCTGTGTTGAAGAGCCAAGACTACCACCCCAGCATCCGCTTCGAGCCTTCAAGTCTTCGTGCCCAAGCAGATCATCGGACGCGTCACGCGCAACCCAGGCCAAGACCCATCTGGCCTCTGAGACTCTGTGACTCTGTGGTGGGGAGCCGGCGACGGCGGCCGCGACGTTCACGGGCGGAATCAGTGAATGGGAAAACCCGTGCGGGAGAGCTCCCGCACGGGTTGATTTTTCGTTTCAGCGACTCATGGTTCTGAGTCGATCCTGCCCGCCTGGCCCGCTTGGCCCGCTCAGTCGCAGAGGCTGGTCACCTGGTAAAAGCGGCGGCCCGCACTCTCGGCTCCGGCGTCCAGGTAGGAGGTGCCGGCGCTTTGGCCCAGCGGCGCCCAGGGTCCGTAACCGCTGTCGGAGAACCAGACCTGGTACTGGCTGGCACCGGGCACGGCGCTCCAGCTCAGCTGCGTGTCCAGGCCCTGCATCTGCACGGCCAGCCCGCCGGGGGCCTCGCAAGTCGGGGAGGCCAATTGCAGGCAGAAGTTGAGGTCCTGCTCGCTCCACTCCCAGACTTCGCCCTGGACCCAGTGGAAACCATCCGCGCCCGGGCTGCGCCCCCAACCGAACACGCAGTCCGGGTCGCCCGCGCCCTGCACGGCGAAGTAGCCGCTGTCCTGGAAATGGGGTGCCGGCAGGGGCAGGTGCCAGCTGACCACCGGGATGCCGAAGAAGAAGGTGTCGCCCGTCGGGGTGGGCGTGCCCGTCACCAGCCAGGAGCCCAGCTCCGCGCCGGGTTCCCAGCCGTCCGCGTAGAAGGTGACGCGGAACTGGGGATCCGTGCAGGCCAGGTTGGCGGAGTTGGCCTGGATGCCCGCCACGTCCAGGCCCGTGATCGTGCCGCCGTGGCCGAAGTGCTCGGCCAACAGGAAGCTGCCCTGGTTGGAGGCGTCCTCCGCGGCGGGGAACTGGGTCGGCTCCCCGCTGAACTGGAAGGAATGGCAGTTGGAGAGCGGATCCACCCAGGTGCAGGGACTGCAGCCCAGGAAGAGCTGATAGGCCGCGCCCTCCAGCGGGAGTCCGCCCGAGGCGGCCACGCGCAGCGTGTAGGTGCCCGCTGGCAGGCAGGCCGTCTCGACGCCCTCGCTGTAGCAGATGCCCGAGAAATCGCTGGACTGCAGCAGCTCACCGCCCAGGCCGCTGAAGAGCTCCAGCAGGGGATCGAAGCCACCGGGCAGCAGGCTGGCGTAGATGGCCGCGTCCTCCGTCAGCTCCAGCACGAACCAGTCCTCGTCCGGCTGGCCGGCGACCGCGTCCAGGCTGCCGCAGATGGGCACGTCGCAACTCACGTCGTCAAACAGGCCGCCCTGGGGACCCGGGTTGGGCTCGCTCTCCGTGGCGCCTTCGCAGGGTCCCGGATCGCAGGTCAGGCACCAAACGCTGAGGTCGAAGTTGCCCTCGGCCGACGCGCCCTCCACCAGCAGCGTGAAGGTGGAATTGGCGGGCAGCAGGACCGTCAGCTCCGAAAGCGTGTCGTAGTAGGGCGTGCCCGTGGCCACGATCTGGGCGCCGGGCTCCAGCGCGCAGCCTGCGTAGAGAGTCAGGCCCGGGGCCAGATTCATCTGCGCCGCCAGGCTGAAACCATAGAACCGCTCGTCGGTGGTCTCCACGCGGTAGAGGACCTCGCCGGCCGGCCCGCCCAGCTGGTTGGGCTGGCCCACGGTGCTGCCCGTGACGTAAGCGTCGCAGCCCAGGAGCGGCAACTCGGCGCAGGCCCCCTGCGCCCGCGCCGCGCCGGCGCCCGCCAGCAGCAGAGCGCAGAGGAAGAGGCGGGCCACCACAAGAGCGGATCGAGGGGACATGAGGCACTCCATGTGTTGAGGATCAAACAGCCGCGTCCGCGCCGGTCGTCACTCGCCGGGCGGAAGGACGGCCAATGCAAGGGGTGTGCCGTTGTTCCACTAGGGAGTTGGTTGCCAGAGGACCTGGTTGTTGGGAAGCTGGTCGGGGTTGGATGGACCCGGGCCGGGAAGCGTCAGCGCCGCGACAGATCAAGTAAAGACGTCAGCAAGTGTTGAAAAACCGGCTCCTGCACCTGTCAAGCCGTGAATGGGTTCAGCACCGGGCGGCCCCTTCTCGCCACGAAGTGAAAGACGGACAAGCGTGGCGCCCGTCATCCCGCGCGCCAGTCGTCGCCCCGGCGCCAGTTCGTCATCCCCCAGCCCGTCATCCCCCGGCTTGACCGGGGGATCCCATGACCTCGCCGGTCATCCCGGCAACATGCCGGGAGCCTTGTTTTCCACCTTTCTGCTTGCGCCAGAAAGGTGGAACGGCCGGTTAGGCGCCAAAGAGGCGCTCTTTCTCAACGGCTAGAGTCAGGCCACCTCGCGGTGGCCTTCCGCTAGCCGGCGTTTGGGCTTCCTGCAACCGTGTAGTTGGTTCGCGCTGCGCGCTTCACCCAATTTCTGGTTCAGCCCTGCGGGCTTCACCTCGCGTGACCATCACGTCTTCGAGCCTTTGAGTCTTCGTGCCCAAGCAGATCCTGGGATGTGTCACGCGCAACCCAGGTCAAGACCTATCTGGCCCCTGTGACTCTGTGACTCTGTGACTCTGTGTTTAAGAGCCACTTCGACCACCCCAGCATCCGCTTCGAGACTTCGTGCCCAAGCAGATCCTCGAATGTGTCACGCACAAGCCAGGCCAAGACCAATCTGGCCTCTGTGCGTTTGTGACTCTGTGGTAAACCTCGGCAGCCAGCGGAACCGCCGCTACTCGGGACGCCGCAGCGGCGCGCCTTTGCGGCCCTCGTTCATGATGTCGATGTCTTCCTGGGGATGGTCCAGGTCCAGGGGCAGGGCCGTGTCCAGGGCCGCCTGCACAGGGCTGGAGACCGTGACCTCGGGGGGCGGGTTGTCGCGCAGATAGTCCGCGGCAGGCGCCAACTCCAGCTCCGTGGCCAACTGGCGGAAGGCCTCCCCCAGGGCACGGGCGCCGGCTTCGGCGGTGGGGCCCACCACTTCCAGCTTGAGGAAAGGCGCGATGGCCGGCCAGAGGCGCGGGTTCACCGCGTCCTCGCCGGCGTGGATGTCCACGATGTAGCTGCGCACGGCGCGCTGGGGCGTGGCCGTGGGCAGGATCTGGGCGTGAGCCATCCAGGCCACGTAGCCCAGGTGCTCGATGCTCCAGTCCTGCAGGCTGGGAGCCGCCTCGATTTCGCGCTCCGTTTCGCGGCGCCGGGCGCGGGCCGCCTCTTGCTGTTGGGCCTGGGAGGGAGCCTGGCCGCGGCCTCCCTCGGCCGGTTGGCCGCCCCGCCCGCCCTGGCCCGGCGCGCGACCGCCGCCCGGGCGCTCGCCCGCGGGACGCTCGCCGCCCTCGCCGGGACGCCGCCCGCCCTGGGAGCGGTTGCGGTTGTCGCCGCCACCACCGCCCGAGCCGGATTGTTGGTTGCGCGGAGCTCCCTGACCGCCGGGCTTGCCGCCGCCCTGGGGCGGGCGTCCGCCTCCGCCGCCGGCGGATCCGGCTGGCGGGCCGCCGGGCGTGCCGGCCGGAGCGCCCTGCGCTGGTGCGGGCGTGGCGCCCGGGGCGCCGGAGCGGCCCCGCCCGCCGCGGCTGGAGCGCCGGCGGGTGCGCGAACGGTCACCGGAACGGTCGCCGGATTCCCCGCCGGGACGCGGGCGCGGGTCATTGGAGCGGTCGGGGGTCGTGGGATCAGGGCACATGGATTCTTCCGTTGCTCAAGTCGCGGCGGCTTCCCGGGCGGCCCGGCTCGTGTGGGCCTGCCCGGGCGGGAATCGGGCGGCGGTGCCGGGGAAACGGCCCGCCGCGGGCTCCAATAAGTGGAAATCCGGGCGGAATCGGCAGGGCGGGGCGGCGGGGAGCGGGTCGCTCGGAAGCGGGCGCGTCAACCGGTCTGACAAAGGAAAACCGGCGTTCCAGGGAACGCCGGCTCCTTGTTCTGCCGAAACTGATCGATCAGCCTTGCAGCAGCTGGGCCACCATGGAGGGCATCTGGTTGGCTTGCGCCTGCATGGAGATGCCGGACTGCATGAGGATCTGGGCCCGGGTGAAGGCCGACATTTCCTCCGCCATGTCCGCATCCCGGATCATGCTCTCCGATGCCGTGGCGTTCTCCTTGGAGACCTGCAGGTTTTGCACCGTGGCCTGCAAGCGGGAGACATAGGAGCCGATGCGTGTGCGTTCGGTGTCCTTGGTGTCGATGACCGTGTCCATGGTGTCGATGGCGCTTTGGGCGGCAGCCGTGTTCAACAGATTCACCGGCATGAGGCCCAGACCGGAGGCGGTCATGTCGGCCAGATGCAGGTAGTAATAGTCCTCACCGGACACGTTGTAGGTGCCGATGTGCAGCTTGATGCCCTGGGCGCCCGTTCCCGAGGCTCCCTCGGAATAGGTGCCGTCGATCAGGTGAAGGCCGTTGTAGTTGGTGACCGCGGCGATGCGCGTGATCTCGCTCTTGAGCTGCTGGAACTCCGTGTCCAGGTAGCTCCGGTCCAGGCTGCTCATGGTGCCGTTCGAGGCTTCCACGGCCAGGGACCGCATGCGGATCAGCTTCTCGTCGATGGTCGCCAGGGCTCCTTCGGCGGTGGCCAGCATGTTGATGGCGTAGTTCGCATTGCGCTCCGCCTCCGTCATGCTGGAGATCTGTGCCCGCATCCGCTCCGACACAGCCAGTCCCGCCGGATCGTCCCACGCATAGTTGACGCGCAGGCCGGATGAGAGCCGGGTGACCGCCTGATCAAGGGCGTTCTGCGTGATGCCCAACTGGCGATGGACGCCAATGGACAACGAGTTTTGGTTGATTCTCAGACTCATCAGTCAATCCCCCTTGGATTGCGACCTGCTAACGAACAAAGTCCGCGATCACTCTTTTGCCGTCTGTCGTTCCTGGATACACGTGGCGTCCGTTGCGCCTGAGGTCTCATCGTCCCCCTGCGTCGCTGGACAGTTGTGTTGTCGGGAGAATCAAAAAAAGCTTGAGAGCCCGGCAGGGCCTCCAGCGAGCGCGAGAGCGGGTCCAGGGAGGTAGACGGGGTTGCAGGCCGCTGTGGCAGCGGGCGGAGAGCCTCCGCCAGAAATGTCCACGTTGGAAGAGGATCGTGGACGAGGCAGAAAAATGTCGGGGCGAGGGGTTGGTGTCGGGTTATTCCGTACCGCGCTGGAGCCAGCGCTCCACCAGCTCCTCCTGGGCGACAGTTTCCACGCTGCCCGGCCGCAGCTGACGCACCCGGGCCACGGCGGAGGGGCCGTCCAGCCCCAGTTCGCGACCCAGCAGGCAGGCCAGCAGCGTGCCCGTCCTGCCCATCCCCGCCGCGCAGTGCAGGGCCAGAGCTCGGCCGGGCGCCAGCGCGCCCAGCCGCGCCCACAAGTGATCAGCCTGCGCCGGCTCCGGCGGGCAAAAGTCGTCCACGGGCAAGTCCAGCAGCTCGATGCCAGCCAGGCTGGCGCGCTGCTGCGGGTCGTAGGCCTCCCCGCTCAGGTTGACCAGCAGGCCGATGCCCTGGGAGCGCAGGAAGGCGCCGCTGTCCAGGGCCTCCCGCCGGGGAAAGGGCCAGGCCAGTCCGGCCAGCCGGCCGGGCAGCACGAAGGAGAAGTTGAGGCGCTGGGCATCCGTCATGAGAGCTCCTGATGGTCAATCCCCGCCTCGCTGGCATGCTTGAAAGCAGCGAGTGCCCCCATCCCCCGCCGCTGCGCGGCGCCTTCTCCCGCCGGGGGCGGGGGAAGGGAATTGGCTACGCCTGGCCTGCTTGAGACTCCAGCAGGCGCAGCGCGTCGCGGAACTCGCCCCCTTCCACGTCCACGGTCTCCATGTCCCCCATGAAGCCGGGCAGGATGCGGCGGGCCAGGGCCTGGAAGGCGTCGGTGCGGTCGCTGAAGACGTAGCGCCGGCGGCCCGTCTCCAAGTTGGGCGTGGCCAGATCCAGCCGGGTGAGGATTTCCGACAACTCCACGGCCGTGCCCTCGGCGGCGTCCACGATGCGCAGCTCGGGACCCAGGGCGCGGCGCATCTCGCCCTGCAGCAGGGGATAGTGCGTGCAGCCCAGCACCAGCGTGTCGATGCGCGACTGGCGAATGTCGGCCAGATAGTGCCGGATGACGGCCTCGGCCACCGGACCCTCCACGATGCCGTCCTCCACCATGGGCACGAAGAGCGGGCAGGCCCGGGAGAGGGTGCGCACCTGGGCGTCCAGCCGGGACACGGCGTCGGGATAGGCGCGGCTGTTGACCGTGGAGGCGGTGCCGATCACGGCCACCTCGCCCGTGCGGGTGGCTTCCATGGCCTGCCGGGCGCCGGCCTCCACCACGCCGATCACCGGGATGTCCACCAGTTCGCGCAGCGCGGGCAGGGCCACGGCGCTGGCCGTGTTGCAGGCCACCACCAGCGCCTTCACGCCGCGGGCCACCAGCCAGGCGGCGATCTCGCGACTGAATTCGCGGATCACCCGCGGGCTGCGGATGCCGTAGGGCACGCGGGCCGTGTCGCCGAAATAAATGATGTCCTCGCGGGGTAGCAGTTCCAGCACGCGGGCCACGACGGTCAGGCCGCCCACGCCGGAATCGAAGATGCCGATGGGTTTGGTGGAAGGCATGGGTCAGGCCGCGCTTGAGGTGAAGCGAAAGCGCCGAATCTGCCGCAGTTGCTCCTGCTCCGCCCGCAGGGCATGGAACAGGTCCCACCGCAGTTGCAGGTTGAGCCAGAAGTCGGGCGTGTTTCCGAAGAACTTCGACAAACGCAGGGCCGTGCTGGGAGTTAGCCCCCGTTTGCCGCGGATCAACTCGTTGACGCGCTGATAAGGGACCTGGATGCCCTCAGCCAGCCGCTTCTGCGAAAGTCCCATCGGTTGCAGGAACTCCAGCAGCAGCATCTCGCCGGGATGGGTCGGGGGCCGATGGGTCGGTATGCGAATCATGATCCCTTCTCCTACCGGTGGTAGTCGACGATCTCCACATCCAGCGGGCCGGACGATCCCCACGTGAAACAGATGCGGAAGCGCCGGTTGATGCGGATGCTGTGCTGGCCGCTGCGATTCCCCGCCAACGGCTCAAGGCGATTGCCGGGCGGAATGCGCAATTCCTCGATGAAGCGGACGGAGTCAATCTGCTCCAGCCGCCTGCGGGCAGCCGCCACCAGCTGACGTGGGCAGGCCCGCCGCGCGAGGACGCTGTCCCGCCCGTAGAAGACATCCTCGGTGCCCTGGTCATGAAACGTGAGAATCATGGCGCCAGAGTAGCATGGACTCCATGCTACGCAATGGCGCGGGGGGAGTCAAGTTCGGTCCGGGCGGGAGGCCGTCAGGGACGCTGGACGGGGCCGCCCTCGGGCAGCGCGCGCACCCAGTCCCGGAAGCGCAGGCCGCGCTCCTCGAAGTTGGCGAACTGGTCGAAGGAGGCGCACATGGGACTGAGCAGCACCACGTCCCCCGGGTGGGCCAGCCCGGCAGCCAGCGCCACGGCGCCCTCCAGGCCTGCGACGCGATGGACGGGCAGTTTGCCCTGGAACCAGTCGCCGATGAGAGCGCCGTCGCGCCCGTAAACCACCAGCTCGCGCACGTGGCGCAGCACCAGCTCCTCCACCGCGCGGTAGTCGTCGGTCTTGGCCTCGCCGCCAGCCAGCAGGATCACGCCGCCGGGAGGGAAGCCCGCCAGAGCCTTGGCCGTGGAGTCCACGTTGGTGGCCTTGCTGTCGTTGATCCAGCGCACGCCGGCGCGCTCGGCCACCGTCTCGATGCGGTGCTCCACCGGGGCGAAGTCCAACATGGCACGCCGCACGGCGGTCAGGTCCAGCTCCAGGTCCCGGGCCGCCAGCAGCACGGCCGCCAGGTTCTCCAGGTTGTGCGCGCCGATCAGTCGCGGCTCGCCGGCCCGGATGAAGGGTCCGCCGGCCTGCTCCGCCAGCCAGAGCCCGGCCCCGTCCACCCGGGCCTCCGCCGGACCCGGCCCTGCGCGGAAGGCGCGCACCCGGCAGCCCAGGCCGCGGGCCCGCGGCGCCAGCAGGGGATCGCCCCCGTTGTAAACCAGGCAGCCGTCCGGCGTGAGCTGCGCCGTGAGCCGCCACTTGGCCTCCAGGTAGCCCTCCATGTCGCCGTGGCGGGCCAGGTGATCCTCGCTGATGTTGAGCAGCAGGCCGCAACGGGCCCGCAGGCAGCGGCTGAGTTCCAGCTGGTAGCTGGAGATCTCCAGCACGGCCCAGGCGGGCTGATCCGCCCGCAGCGCCACCAGGCTGAAGGGATGGCCCACGTTGCCGCAGGCCGTGGCGGAGAGTCCGCAGGCCCGCAGCACGGCCTCGGCAAGCAGCGTCGTGGTGGTCTTGCCGTTGGAGCCGCTCACGGCCAGCACGGAACCGCGGAACCAGGCCCGGGCGAAATCGGGCTCGCTGTGGACCGGGATCCCCAGCTCCAGGGCCCGGGCCACCAGCGGATGGCGGGGCGGAATCACCGGGCTGGGCACCAGCAGGTCCACGCCGACGGGCAGGCCGGATTCGCGCACGATCTCCACGGGCAACCCGTCCAGCCGCTCCGCCAGTTCCTGCGGCGCCAGGTGGTCGTCGCGCAGGCTGACCCGATAGCCGCGGGCCACGCCCAGGCGCGCCGCCGCCAGCCCGCTGCGGGCCGCGCCGATGATCAGCAGATGTCCGCCGCGGGGCACCTCGTGGATGGATCGAGTCATGCGCGCGTCTCCCAGGCCCCGCGCAGCACGGCGCGCTCGTCGAAGGGCAGCTTGTCCATTCCCAGCAGCTGGTAGCGCTCATGGCCCTTGCCCAGTAGCAGCAGCAGATCCTCCGGCCCGGCGTCGGCCAGCATGGCGCGGATGGCCGCGGCGCGGTCGTCGATGCGCGTGATGCGCGGATCCCCGCCCTGGCGGGCCAGGATGTCGGCGAAGATCTGCTCCGGATCCTCCCGGCGCGGATTGTCCAGGCTCAGCCAGACCCGCTCCGCGTGGCGCAGCACGATCTCCAGCATGACCGGCCGCTTGCCGCGGTCGCGCTCGCCGCCGCAGCCGAACAGCACGTGCAGGCGCCGGCGCGGCAACTTCGCCACGGCGGCCAGGGCCTTCTCGTAGCCGTCGGGCGAGTGGGCGTAGTCGATGAGCACGCGCGGCCCGCCGGGCAACCGGACGGGCTCCATCCGCCCGGGCACGGGTTCGATGCGCGCCAGGGCCTCCGTCAGCTCGCGGGCGGGCAGACCCAGGCAGCGGGCCGTGATCCAGGCCGCCGCCGCGTTGCCCACCTGGAAGTCGCCGTGGATGGGAATCGCCAGCGCGTGGCGCTCCCCGCCCCGGCTGAGCGTGAAAGTCTGGCCCTCCGGCGTGAGACAAGGATCCGTGATCCGCCACTCCGCCTCGGGCCCGTGCCCCAGCGTGCTGACGGGCAGCGGGTCCAGGCCCTCCGCCAGCCGCGCGCCCCAGGGGTCGTCCACGTTCACCAGCCGCAGGGCGGGTTCCGGGCGGCGCAGGAAGGAGGACTTGACGCGGAAGTAGTCCTCCATGCCTGCGTGGTAGTCCAGGTGCTCGGGGCTCAGGTTGAGGAACACGGCGCTCTGGAAGCCGAAGACGGCCTCGCGCCGCTGGTGGATGGCGTGGCTGGAGACCTCCATCACCAGATGCCGGCCGCCCTGGTCCAACAGGCCGCGGGCAAAGGCCGCCAGCCAGGGGGAGTCCGGCGTGGTCAGCGCGGAAGGCCGCGGCTCGTCGTCCCCCAGCCGGCTGCAGATGGTGCCCACCAGTCCGGCGCGCGGATCCTCCAGGCGCAGCAGTTGCTGCAGGATCCAGGCCGTGCTGGTCTTGCCGTTGGTGCCCGTGATGCCGTGGACGCGCAGCTCGTCGCCTTCCAGCCCGGCGATGCGGGCCGCCGCGCGGGGCAGCCAGTCGCGCGTGTCCTCCACCAGGATTTGTCCGGGCAGCGCGCGCAGCGCCTCCGGCTGCTCCAGCTGCCAGGCGCGCTCCACCACGCAGGTCACGCCCTGCCCCAGCAGCCCGGGCACGAAGTCGTGGCCGTCCCGGCCCGTGCCGCGCAGCGCCACGAACAGGTCGCCCGGCCGGCAGTGCCGGCTGTCGGTGCGCAGGCAGGGGCCGTCGCCGGACAGGCCCTCCAGCCCCGCACGGCCGTCGGCGGCCAGCTGGGCGCGGCGCACGCCGGGCAGCGCGCAGAGCCAGGCGAAGGAAGCTTCTCGTCGCATGGGAATTTCTCCGGCACGTGGAGTCAGGAGCGCAGCCCGCCCACCCGCGGCCGCCGCAGGCTGCGCAGGGCCTTGCCGGCGGATTCCAGCAGGATGCGCAGATCCAGCTGCGGGCTCCAGTTCATGGTGTAGTACATGTCCAGAGCCAGGCGCTGGCCGGGCTCGAAGTAGCCGTAGTCGGTCACCTGCCAGAGGCCGGTCAGGCCAGGCCGGATGTGGGCGAAGGCCGCGCCGTTTCCGCCGTAGAGATCGAACTCGCGCTCGATGAGCGGCGCCGGCCCCACCAGACTCTGCCGGCCCAGCAGCACACCCAGCAGTTCGGGCAGCTTATAGAGGCCGGACTGGAACAGCCAGCCGCCCTGCTCGTAGTCCACGCGCAGCTGCAGCAGGTGGATGGGCCGCCGGGCCAGATCGTATCGCCGGATGCGCATCAGGGGCCGGAAGCCCAGGCAGGGCGCGGCCAGCAGGATGACCAGCAGCACGGCGGGCAGCGCCGCCAAGGCCACGGCCAGGTCCAGCGTGCGTTTCAGGGCCCGCACGGCGGGCCGCCAGAGGTTCTGCCGCAGGCTGAGCAGCGGCCGGGCGTCGGGCCGGACGATGCGCGCGCCCATGAAGGCCATGCTGGCCGCGTCGGGCACCAGTTTGATGGTCTTCACGCGGATCTCGAATTTCCGCAGCACGGTGGTCACCCGCCGCCGCGGCAGGCCCTCCAGGAACACCACCACCTTCTGCAGCCGACCCTCGCCCAGCAGGCGCTCCACCTCCGCATTGCGCGCGGGCGTGAAGTCCTGGCCGCTCTCGTCGAAGAGCTCGCTGGGCGAAAAGCGCCCCAGCAGGATGTTGCGCCGCTGGTAGCGCCGCCGGCCCACGGCCTCCAGATAGGCCTCCACGCGCTCCTGGCTTCCGATGAACAGCGTGGGGGCGCGCAGCACGCCCAGACCCTCGATGAGCGCGAATACCAGCGAACGCGCCGCGGGCAGCAGGAGCAGCAGCCAGCCCATGGCGAACAGGGTCCCCAAGCGGCTGAATTCGTAGTCCAGCCGGAACAGCACCAGGTAGGCCAGCACCACGGGCAGCAACCAGGCCGCGGCCTGCAGCGAGCCGTAGACCTGGCGGCGGCGGTCCGTGTCGGTGAAGCGGTAGAGCCCCGAGCGCGTGGCGAAGATCACCAGCAGGAGAAAGGTCGGCGGCAGGATCTCCAGGTAGAGGCTCCAGGGCTGCTGCACGCTCACCAGCCCGGGCAGGAGCGGCGGCAGCAGGTTGAAACGCGTCCACCAGCCCAGCCAGAAGGCCAGGCAGAGGCAGCTGAGATCCAGCAGGACCAGGCCGGCGCGGAGCAGGTAGCGGGCCATCAGCTGCGGCGCGTCTTGAAGAGGTTCATCAGCAGGAACACGGCCATGCGCAGATAGATGCCGGTGAAGACCAGGATCGTCAGCGGCAGCGTGTAGCGCCCGCGGTAGTGCTTGTTGTAGAAGATGCGCATGGAGTCGTGGAAGTGGAAGATCACCCACGGCTCGCGCTTGTTGGTGGTGCCGCCCTTGCGGTGCAGCATGCTGATGTCGCCCAGGTACCAGACCTCGCGGCCCCGCTGCTTGACCAGGTAGCAGAGGTCGATGTCCTCCCCGTAGAAGAAGTAGTCCTCGTCGAAGGGACCGGCGGGCAGGTCCGCGCGGCGCGCCATCAGGAAGGCGCCCACCAGGCTGTCCACCTGATAGCGCTCGTCCTGGGGCAGATAGCGCAGGTCGTAGGCGGCGAAGCGCCGGCTGCGGGGAAAGAGCCGGTTCAGGCCCAGCATCTTCCAGAGCGACACGCTGGGCGTGGGGAAGGAGCGGCGGCAGGCGCTGTCCAGGGTGCCGTCGCCCTTGAGCAGGCGGCAGCCGGCCAGGGCCGCGCGGGGATGTTCGTCCAGGAAGGCCACCACGCGCCGCAGCGCGTCGTTCTGCACCTCCGTGTCGGAATTGAGGAAGAGCACGTGGCGGCCGCGGGCCAGCCGGGCGGCCACGTTATTGGCGGCGCCGAAGCCTACGCCCCGCTCCAGCCGGAGGAAGTGCAGCCAGTCGTTGGCCGCGGCCAGCCGCTCGCCGGAGCCGTCGCTGGAGCCGTTGTCCACCAGGAAGACCTCGCAGGCCAGGTCGCGGGCCTCCGCACGGATGGAATTCAGGCAGGCGCGGGTCAGCTCCTCGGTGTTGTAGTGCACGACGATCACCGAGAGGTCCGGCTGCTCCACGACCTGCCGCGGCGGGCGTCCGCTGGGCTCGGGGGTGGGAGTGCGCGTCATTCTGCCGCCTCCGCCCGCTCCTCCTTGACCAGCAGCTGGCCGCAGGCGGCATCGATGTCCGTGCCCATGTTCTGGCGCAGCGTGACGGTGAAGGGCGCGTTCTGCAATTCGTCGAAGAAGCGCTGGTAGACCGGCTGCCCGCTGCTCTGGAAGCCGCGCTCGGTGGGGTTGTAGTAGATCAGGTTGAGCTTGGAGGGCAGGCGCGAGAGGCGCGCGCGCAGTCCGCGGATATCGTCCGGGCCGTCGTTGACACCCTCCATCAGGATGTACTCGAAGGTCACCCGCTGACCCGTGGCCTCCGTCCATTCCTTGCAGGCGGCGAAGAGCGGATCCAGCGGATACTTGCGGTTGATGGGCATCAGGGCCGAGCGCTTCTCGTTGGTGACGGCGTTGAGCGAGACCGCCAGCTTGCAGGGCAGATCGTCCTCGGTCAGGCGGCGGATCTGGGGCACCAGGCCGGCGGTGGAGACCGTCATCCGGCGGCGGCTGAGGGCCAGCCCGCGGTCGTCGTGCAGCAGCCGCAGGGCCGCGGCCACGTTCTCGTAGTTGTGCAGCGGCTCGCCCATGCCCATGAACACCACGTTGCTGAGCTCAAGCCCCGGCTGGGCCGTGACCCACAGCACCTGCTGGACGATCTCCGCGGCGCTCAGGTGGCGGCGGAAGCCCATGGTGGCCGTGGCGCAGAACGCGCAGTCCAGGGCGCAGCCCACCTGGGTGGAGACGCAGAGCGTGCTGCGCTTCTCGAAGCCCATCCAGACGGCCTCGATGCGGGCGCCGTCCGCCAAGCCAAAGAGGAACTTCTCGCAGTTGGAGGTCTGGCTGCGCACGCGGCGCCGCACATCCAGGTCCACCACGCTGTAGCGCTCGTTCAAGTGGAGGCGCAGGCTCTTGGCCAGGTTGGTCATTTCGTCAAAGTCGAAGGTGCGCCGGGCATGGATCCAGTTGAAGACCTGGTCGGCGCGGAAGGAGGCCTGGCCGTCGGTCATCAGCCGGGCGCGCAATTGTTCGAGACTGTCGCCGGCCAGGGAGAGGCGGGCGGGAGCCGCAGGGTGAGTGGGCGGGCTGACGGGATGCGACACGGTCTCCTCGCCCCTTCCGGTCCTACCTGGAGGAGGACAATTGGGACTCGATGCAGGACTTCAATTCCATCAAGCGGTAGGGCTTGTAGAGATGGGGCGGGTCCCCGGGTGACGAGTCGGGCTCGGGATCCCCGCTGCAGTAGATGGCGCGCACGTTCGGGCGCAGCTTGCGCAGCTCCTGCAGCAGCTGGCGGCCCGACATGCCGGGCAGGTTCATGTCCAGCATCAACAGGTCGAACAGGTCCGGTTCGCGGGTGAACACGCCGATGGCCTCGGGTCCGTCCACGACCGAAGTCACCTGATAGCCCAGCATGGTCAGCATCTGCGTGCTGATCTCGCGGACCGCGTCTTCATCTTCAACCAACAGGATGTGCGGCTTCACGCCCGGTTCCCCCGACCTGTGTCCATGCGAATTCACCCTTTGGAAGGAAGGAAATCGCGGGCTTGGGTTCAAGCTGGGCCCGCTTGGGCTGTCAGGTCCGCGCCGGTCCCCCGGAGTCCGTCGGACGTGCATCCTTGGCGGTTCTCGTCACCCCAGCCAGATTCCTAGAGCACCTTCTCCCGGCCCAGAGCCCGGCTGAGCATGGAGAGACAGCCGGTGTGATGGGCCTCGTGGTGCGTCAAGTGCGCCAGCAGTTCGGCGCGCGAAGCGAAAAAGACCGATGGTTCGGGCAGCGGGGCGCGCAGTTCCGCGTCGGTGGCGCGCTCCAGGTAGATGCGCCAGTCCTCCAACCCCGCTTCCAACCGCGTCCGGCAGGTGGCCAGATCCGGCAGATCATCCGGCGCGGGTGGCGTGCAGCCCTTGGCAAACCAGGCGCTCCAGTCCTCGCCCTGGCGCGGCCGGCCGGTCAGCAGATCCAGGAACAGGCCGCGGTACCAGGCCAGGTGGCCGAGGGTCCAGAGGGCGCAATTGGGAAAGCCCGGCGGCACCCGCCGCCAGTCCTCCTCCACCAGCCGGCTGGTGAAGACCGTGATGAAGCGGTCGCTGCGCTGCAGACCCAGCCAGAAGGCTTCCGCCATCCCGTCCATGGTGCGCCCTTTCGAGTTTCCCGTCGACCTCAGCCCTGCGGATGGTAGCGCTTGCGCGCCTCGGGCAGCAGCTTGCGCAGGTTGGCAATGCGCGTCTGGTCGGAGGGGTGCGTGCTGAGCAGCTCCAGCGGCGCGCCCGACTTGCCCGCGGCCATGCGCTCCCAAAAAGTCAGCGAGGCCGCCGGATCGTAGCCGGCCATGGCCATGAAGATCAGGCCCATGTGGTCGGCCTCGCTCTCGTGGGTGCGGCTGTAGGGCAGCATCACGCCCACCGTGCTGCCTACGCCGTAGGCGGTCATCCACAGTTGCTGGGTTTCGGCGGGTTTCGTCTCCAGGTAGGTGGAAAGCGCCAGGCCGCCGAACTGCTGCAGCATGTTCTGGCTCATGCGCTCGTCGCCGTGCCGGGCGATGGCGTGGGCGATCTCGTGCCCCATCACCACGGCCAGGCCGGTCTCGTCCTGGGCCACGGGCAGCAGGCCCGTGTAGACCACCACCTTGCCGCCGGGCATGCACCAGGCGTTCACCTCGTCGCTCTCCACCAGGTTGAATTCCCAGGCGTAGCCGGCGAGCTGCGCGCCCAGACCCTTCTCCCGCATGTACTGCTCGACGGAGAGCTGGATGCGCTGACCCACGCGCTTGACCATGGCCGATTTGGCGGCGTCGGTGCTCAGCTTGTTCTCTTTGAGGAAGCCGTCGTACTCCTGATAGCTCATGGCCTGCATCTGGGAGGCCGGCATCAGCGAGAGCTGGCGGCGTCCCGTCAGCGGCACGGTGCTGCAGGCCGCCATCAGCAGCAGAATCGACAGCGTAAGCGGCAGGAAGGCGCGGTGCAACATGGGGTGATCTCCTGTTCCTTTGGCTGGAATATCGCACTGCCGCCCGGGACCGCCGCACGCATTCGGCGGCGCGGACTCAGGCCACGCCGGCGGACTCCTGGGGCAGGATCCCCCGCTGCCGGTAGACGGCGTGCGCCAGCGCGCGCAGCCGGGGCAGGCGCGGCAGGGCGATGGCCGCGCAGATCAGGTAGGCCAGCGCGCCGCCGCCCACCGCCAGGCCGGCGCCCCAGCGCTCGGCCACGAAACCCAGCATCAGGCTGCCCAGGGGGAAGGTTCCCATGAAGGCCATGGTGTAGAAACTCATCACCCGGCCGCGCATGGGGTCGTCCACCAGCGACTGGAGCAGCGTGTTGCTGCCCGCCATCTGGACCATCTGCCCGAAGCCCACCGGCACCATCAGCGCCATGGCCAGCAGCGGGCGGGTGGTCAGGCTGAAGGCGATCAGCGCCAGGCAGAACACGCCCGCCGCCAGGGTGATCAGGCGCCCGGTGCCCAGCACGCTGCGCCGGGAGGCCAGGTAGAGCGCGCCGCCCAGTGCGCCCAGGCCCGCGCCGCCCATCAGCAGACCCAGGGTGTCCGGGCCGCCCCGCAGCACGTCGCGCGCGAAGACCGGCAACAGCACGGTGTAGGGCATCACCACGAAGTTGAACACGGTCAGCAGCATCAGGATGGCCCAGATGGGCGGATTGCCCCGCACGTAGCGCCAGCCCTCCGCCAAGCCGGCGGCCAGGCCCTGACGCTCCGGCCGGCGCGGATCCGCCACATGCCGCGGCTTGAGGCGCATGGCGAAGAGCGAGCCCAGCACGGCCACGTAGCTGATCCCGTTGAGCAGGAAGCAGACGCCCTCGCCGGTGAGGGCGATGAGCAGGCCAGCCAGCGGCGGCCCCAGCAGCCGCGCGCCGTTGAACATGCTGGAGTTGAGCGCGATGGCGTTGCCCAGGTCGCGGCGGTCGTCGAGCAGTTCGATCAGGAAGGTCTGGCGCACGGGCATGTCGAAGCCGTTGATGGCGCCCAGCAACATGCTCAGGGCCAGCACGTGCCAGATCTGGATCCAGCCGCCCAGCACCAGGACGGCCAGCAGCAGGGCCTGCAGCATGGAGAGCGCCTGGGTGACCACCAGGATCCGGTGCCGGTCCACGCGGTCGGCGAACACGCCGGCCAGCGGGGCCAGCAGGAAGCTGGGGACCTGCCCGGCGAAGCCCACCAAGCCCAGCAGGAAGGGCGAGTCCGTCAACCGGTAGACCAGCCAGGAGAGCGCCACGCGCTGCATCCAGGTGCCCACCAGCGAGAGTCCCTGTCCCATGAAGAAGAGCCGGTAGTTGCGGTGGTGCAGCGCGCGGACCACGGCGCGCCAGCGGCCGCCGGCGTTCGGCGGAGCGGGGGTGGAGGGGGCGGAGGCGAGGGTCATGCAGTGGTCCACACAGCCTGGCTGGAATTGCGTTGCAAGCTAAGGAAGGGGCTGCGTCCCGGCCAAGGCTTCAGTCCTCTTCCGGCTTGCCCGGCGCCCGCTTGCCCGTCAGGGATTCGATCTCCAGCGCCCAGACGCGGGTGCGCGCCAGCACGGCCGGGGCATAGGGCCAGTCCGCGCGGCCGGAATAGTGCCGCATGATCTCGTCCAGACCCTGTTTGCGCCCCGCCTCGTCCAGCAGCTCCACCAGCCGGCCGTAACCGATCACGCTGGCGTAGGCGACGCCCCAGGCGCAGCCACGCTCGGGGTGCTCCACCACGCGCGGCTCCTCCTCCACCTCGAAGCAGACCCGCGGATTGTGCGCCACGAAGTCCAGTTTGCGCCCGCTCAGGGCCGTGTGGAAGTAGAGGCGCCGGCCGTCGTAGCCGAAGGAGAGCGGCACCAGATAGGGCTCGTCGTCCCACGCCAGCGCCAGCCGGCAGACCCCGGCCGCGTGGAGCAGTTCGTCCAGTTCGCGCCGCTCGAGGATCTCGCGATCCTGGCGCCGCATCCCGCCCGGTTCCGCTGTCATTACGTCTCTCCTGAAAATGAAAACCCCAGCTTCCGATCCGGCGAAAGCTGGGGTTCTTGTGTTCAGCCGAAGACGGAGGAACTAGAAGCGACGGTTGCCGCCGCCACCACCGTAACCGCCGCCACCACCGCTGCCGCCGCGGTTGCCGCCGCCGCCGCCGCCGAAGCCGCCGCGACCGCCGCCACCACCGCCGCCGAAGCCGCCGCCGCCACCGCTACGCGGACGGGCACCCTCTTCGCGGGGGCGAGCCTCGTTCACGGTGAGCGCGCGACCGTTGATCTCCTTGCCGTTCAGCGCGGAGATGGCAGCCTGGGCTTCGTTGTCATTATTCATTTCCACAAAGCCAAAGCCCTTGGAACGACCCGTTTCGCGATCCATGATCACGGTGGCGGAACTGACCTGCCCGTACGGGCTGAACAGCTCCTCAAGGTCCTGGTTGGCCATGGCGAAGTTCAAGTTGCCGACGTACAACTTCTTGCTCATCGAAAGAGACTCCTGTTGGAAGAAGAACTGTGAGGAACCACGCCGTGCCTTGAACTTGTCAGACCGGAGCTGCCTCGTTTTGCATCAAGCCGCCGATTTCGCCCATCTCGCAACCGCCCGCAGACCCCTCGAGGGCCGGATTCTCCTCAGCGGATCTGCATGCCGAGCAAGACTGTGCGCAATCAGCGACGCGGGAATGTAACGCTCAACTGCTGGGATTCCAGTCCGTTTTTTCATTCTCATTCAAAATGTTCCAGGGACCATCCGCTGCCTGCACATCTTGCCAATCGGGGGGGCGCGGAGGACGCGGCACGGAGACAGAAGAGCCTCCGGCGGGGAGCCGGCTGCACAGAAAATGAAATCCCCGGCCCGCGAGCGGACCGGGGATTGGGTCGCCAGTGGATCGGGATCACTTCACCAGCATCAGCTTGTGGGTGTCGCGGGCCTGGCCGTTCACGCTCAAGCGGGCCAGGTAGAGGCCGCTGGCCAGGTCGGAGGCGTCCAGCAGCAGGCTGTGCTCGCCGGCCGGCCGCGCGCCCGGCACCAGGCGCCGCACTTCCTGCCCCAGCACGTTGAACAGGGAGACGCTGACGTCGCCGGCCGCCTCCAGCCGGTAGTCCAGCCGGGTGACGGGGTTGAAGGGGTTGGGCGTGGCGCCCAGGATGCGGAAGCCGCTGGCCACCAGCGGGGCGGGCTCGTCCACCGCCACCTCGCCGAAGTAGGCCAGGGCGTGCTCCAGGAAGCCCTGGACCGTCACCGAGCCGGGGGCCGACGTGTGCACGCGGTTGGCCTCCACCGGGAAGCCGCAGAAGATGGCCTGGCGGCCGGCCGCCGTGGTGTAGACGGCCGCCGGCGCGTTGCCCGCCTGGGTCCACGTGGCGAAGACCGTGCTGCTGCCGTCGCTGGCCAGGACGTCGGGATCCTCGTTGTTGTTGGCGGCCTGGTTGCCGGAGATGACCATCGCCGCGCCGCCGAAGTAGGGATCGCCGGCGGGGCAGGACATCAGGAAGATGTTCCCGCCGTCGTCGTCGGCCACCGTCACGCCGAAGACCTCCTGGAGGAAGTCCAGCCGCGCGGGGTTGTCCGACAGGTACTGGCTGGAGAGCAGCAGCTGGCCGCCCGCGTCCACGAAGGCGCGCAGGCCGGCTTCCTCGTCGTCGCTCATGTCCGTCTCATTGACGCCGCCCAGCCAGATGATCCGCGTGTAGCGGCCCATCTCCGTGCCGGTCAGGGCGCCGGCGGCCGTCCACAGGTCGGACTCCATCCCCAAGGCGGTCAGGGCCGTCTGCACGAAGCTCTCGTTGTCGTCCGTTGCGCCGTCGCTGTCCACCAGCAGCAGGTTGGGGCGGCCCATGCGCTGTTCGTGGAGCATCTCGCCCGTGGCCGTGCCGCCGGCGTAGGGCGCGCTGTAGGAGAAAGTGAAGGTGGCCCAGTGCGGCGTGATCCCGTCCGCCACGGTGAAGGCGAAGCTGCCGGCGCCGGCCACGGTCTCGCCCGGGTCGGCGGCGGGATAGCTCACGGTGCCGTTGGTGATGGTCACGGCGGGGTCGTCGCAGCTCAGGGTCACCGTGCAGGCCGTGGCGGGCACGGCGATGGGGCTGTTGCGCACGTCCACCACGAACTGGACAGACTCGCCGGCGTCGGGCCGGCCGTCGCCGTTGTCGTCACCCGTGACGCTCAACCCCTGGAGGGCGAAGACCGGGTGGTCGATGCTCATGTTGGCTTCGATGAGCGCGTGCAGGGTGCCGGGGTTGTAGCCGGAGCCGGCGTAGAGGATTTCCCCCTCGGTGTCCAGCAGGCAGTTGTAGGGAATGTAGCCGTCGCCGTAGTCGCTGTAGAGGTCGTCGCAGCCCACCAGCACGGGGAAGGTCACGCCCAGCGCGTCCCAGTGGTTGTGCAGGGCCTGGGCCGTGATGCCGTCCGTGTCGATGTGCACGATGGCGAAGCCCGCCGGGTCGTAGGTCTCGTAGAATTCGGACTGCAGCTCGGGCATTTCATCGTTGCAGGGCCCGCACCAAGTGGCGCCGAAATTGAGCAGCACGACCTTGCCCAGATTGTCCGCCAGGTTCCAGGTGTTGCCGTTCCAATCCGTGCAGGTGAAGTCGGGGGGAACGACGCCCACCGCGTATTCGGCCCGGGCCACGCCCAGCAGCCCGAACAGTCCAACCAATAACAGGCGCTTCATGGGGAATCCTTCCGCTTGCGCTGATCGTCAACTGATTTTGTTAGGGACGTTCGTAGACCCGTTCAGTTGAAGATCCTAATCCAGCGGGGCATTCCTCAAGAGAAAAAGTGCAAAGAGAAAACGCGCTCCGGACTCCCTGTGAGGGAATCCGGAGGCGTTTTCTGAGGGTTGGCTAGTGAAGTTCGCTGGTGAAAACTACTTGACCAGCATCACCTTCATCGCGTCCTGGGGCTGTCCGTCCACGAACAGGCGGATCAGGTAGAGGCCGCTGGCCAGATCGCGGGCTTCCACCGTGGCCTGGTGGATGCCGGCGGCGCGGGGGCCGGCGCCGAAGCTGCGGACTGCCTGGCCCTGCAGGTTGAACAGGCCCAGCTCCACGTCACCCGCCCGACCCAGCTGGAATTCCACGCTGGTGGTGGGATTGAAGGGGTTGGGCGCTGCGCTCAGCAGGCGGAAGTCGCTCACCTGCACGGGGGTCGGCTCGTCCATCGAGACTTCGCCGAAGTAGGCCAGCGCCCGCTCCAGGAAGCCCTGGACCGTCACCGAGCCGGGGGCCGAGCTGTGCACGCGGTTGGCCTCCACCGGGAAGCCGCAGAAGATGGCCTTGTGGCCCGGGGTCGTGGTGTAGACCGCCGCCGGCGCATTGGCCGCCTGGTTCCAAGTGGCGAAGACCGTGGTGCTGCCGTCGCTGGCCAGGATGTCGGGATCCTCGTTGTTGTTGGCGGCCTGGTTGCCGGAAATGACCATGGCCGCGCCGCCGAAGTAGGGATCGCCGGCCGGGCAGGACATCAGGAAGATGGTGCCGCCGTCGTCGTCGGCCACCGTCACGCCGAACACGTCCTGGAGGAAGTCCAGCCGGTCGGGGTTGTCCGACAGGTACTGGCTGGAGAGCAGCAGCTGGCCGCCCGCGTCCACGAAGGCGCGCAGGCCGGCTTCCTCGCCGTCGCTCATGTCCGTCTCATTGACGCCGCCCAGCCAGATGACCCGCGGGTAGCGGCCGAGCTCAGCGCCCGTCAGCGTGCCGGCGGCCGACCACACGTCGGATTCCATGCCGAGGGCCAGCAGGGCCGTCTGCACGAAGGTCTCGTTGTCGTCCTGGCCGCCGTCGCTGTCCACCAGCAGGAGGTTCGGCCGGCCCATGCGCTGGACGTGCTCGAAGGAGCCCGTCTGCGTGCCGCCGGCGTAGGTGGCCGAGTAGTTGAAGGTGAAAGTGGCCCAGTGCGGCGTGATGCCCGCGGCCACCGTGAACGCGAAGGCGCTGCCGCCGGTCACCACCTCGCCGGGATTGGCGGCCGGGTAGCTCACCGTGGCGTTGGTGATGGTGACTTCGGGGTCGCTGCAGGTCATGGTCACCGTGCAGCCCGTGGCCGGCACGGCGATGGGGCTGTTGCGCACGTCCACCACGAACTCGACACTCTCGCCGGCATCGGGCCGGCCGTCGGCGTTGTCATCCCCAGTCACCGTCAGCTCATGGATGGCGAAGACGGGGAAGTCCACCGCCATGTATTGCTCGATGATGGCGTGCATGGCCGCGTCATCGAAACCGCTCGACGTGTACCGCACCACGCCTTCGGTGTCGAGGATGGCGTTGTAGGGGATGTAGCCGTCGCCGAAGTCGCCGTAGACGTCGCCGCAACCCACCAGCACGGGGAAGGTGGGATCGTGGACGTCCCAGTGGGCGTGCAGGGCGGCGGCGCTGATGTTGTCGGTGTCGACGTGGACGATTTCCACCGCGGCGGGATCGTAGACTTCTTCGAAATCGGATTGAATCACCGGAAACTCGGTGTTACAACCCGGTCACCACGTGGCGCCGAAGTTGAGCACGACGACCTTGCCACGGAAGGACTCCAGGTTCCAGCTGCCCCCGTTCCAGTCGTCGCAGGTGAAGTCCGCGGGCACGTCGCCCACGTTGTACTGCGCCTGTGCGACCAGAGCGAGACCCAGCGTGGCCAATCCAACGGCCAGCTTGTGTTTCATATGCACGTCTCCCGATGTTCGGCCCCGCAGCGCGCGAGGCGGATGGCTGATGGCTGAAGCTTGAAACGGCCGTCGTCGCCGGTCTCGGCAAGGCCCAGACCCGAGCGGGACAGCCCATTGGTTGGCGAAGGGAAGAGCGGAAGGTGCAGGGGATGGGAGCGATTCCGGGACCCCGGAATCACCCGCGTTCAGCCCGCCTGGGCGGGGCGCAGCATGCCGAACCGGATGCGCGAGTGATTCACAAAACCCCCCTGGTTCCAAAGGCGAACGAAAATAGGGCTGAGCAGGGGCGGCTCCAAGCTCTTTCCCATGATCCTGTTAAAAAAACTTGTTGGTGGGGCTGGATTGGCGATCCATGTCCCACCCCCCCTGCTTCTTGTCCCCCGTTCAAAACAGGGGAGAGACCACGATGAACACCAAGAACCTGAAGCCGTTGATGATCAGCTTTCAGCGCAACGTCGGGGAGTTGCGTCTGCTGGGGCTGGTGGCCTGGGGCGGCGTCTGTCTGGACGTGAACGGTCTGCGGGCCCGGGATCTGGCCAGCCGGCTGGGCGCGTCCAAACTCTGGCTGGAGACCCTGCTGGAGGTCGTCTCGCAGTCCGGCACGCGCCACGTGGTGCTGGTGGATCCGGACTTCTCCGTCTTCCTGGGTCAGCCGGCGGAGCTGGAAGGCCGGCTGCGCCGCTGGGCCGAAAGCCAGGGCGTGCTGCTCACCAGCCTGCAGACCCGCGCCCTGGGCTCCATGGCCGCCTGAGTCCGGCCGCCCCGGAGCCCGCCTGGGCCGGGCTCCCTCAGTGCTGGCTGCGCACTTGGTAGAAAGCCCGGCCCGGTTCGCCGGCCGGCAGCGGCACCGAGGTGGCGCTGGTCTCCAGCAAGGGCAGCTCCGGGAAGGTCCAGGGCTCCGCGGACTGGTAGACGCGATAACTACCGGCGTTGGCCACGGGCGACCAGGACAACTGGCAGCCGCCCGAGGCGCACTCCAGCCGCAAGTCCGTGACGGGAGCCAGCGGCTGGGGCGGATTGGCGGCGTGGAACGCGAACACCCGCTGCAGGAAGGTGGAGAGGGTCACCGAGTTGGGCCGCGAGGAGTGGATGCGCAGGGCCTCGATGGGGAAGCCGCAGTAGACCATGTTGTAGCCGCCCTGGATGCGATAGGCCGCCGCCTGGGCCAGCGCGCCCTGGGTCCAGGTGGCCAGCAGTTGGCCCTCGGGCAGCACGGACAGGTTGTCCGGCTGCAGACAGTTGCCCGCGCCCGGCGCGCCCGTCAGCACGAAGCTCATGTCGCCGAACCAGGGGTCCACGGCCGGCGTCGTGGCCAGGAACAGGATGCCCGGCGCGGTGGCCAAGGTCTGCACGCCGCAGCGCTGGGCCAGCCCGCTGTTGAGCGGCTCGCTGGAGGCGTACTGGCTGGACAGGAGCAGCAGGCCGCCGCGGTCCAGGAAGGCGGTCAGCGCCGCGCGCTCCGCCGGGTTGATGTCCGGGTCGCGCCGGCCGCCCAGCCAGATGAGCTGGTCGTAGGCCAGGACCTCCGCCACGGGCAGGTCGCCGTCGGCCTCCGGCGTCCACATGTCGTAATCCAGTCCCAAGCCGCCGAGAGCCGTCTGGATGAAGGTCTCGTTGTCGTCCAGGCTGCCGTCGGAATCCACCACCAGAAGGTCCGGCCGAGCGATGCGCCGGGAGCTGCCCAAGGTCTGCGTCCAGGTGCCGCCGGCGTGGGTAGCCGTGATGGTGAAGTGGAAATTGGCCCAGTGGGGCAGCGCGTCCGCCGCGACGCTGAACTGGAATTCCTGCCCGCTGAAGGCGGACTCCCCCGGGGCCAGCCCGGGCAGCGTGGCGGCGGTCTGGGTTTCCGTCAGCGCGCCGTCGTCGGTGCTGAAGACCACGCTGATGCCGGTGGCGGCCTGGGCGTTGATGCTGTTCTGCAGACGCACGCGGAAGTTCACCGTCTCGCCCGGATCGGGCCGGCCGTCGCCGTTGTCATCGCCCAAAAGGTCGAACTCCGCCAGTTCGAAGAAGGGGTGCGCCATGTTCATGTTCTGCTGGATCACGGCGTGCAGGGCGGACTCGCTGAAGCCCGCAGCCATGTAGCGCACGACGCCGTCGGGATCGAGGATCACGTTGTAGGGGATGTAGCCGTTGCCGTACTGGCTGTAGATCGAACCGCAGCCCACCAGCACGGGGAAGCTGGGATTGTCGGGATCCCAGTGGGAGTGCAGGATGCTAGCGGTGGCGTTGTCCGTGTCGATGTGGACGACTTCGAAGGACGACGAGCTGTAGGAAGCCTCGAAATTGGTCTGCAACACCGGAAACTCGGCGTTACAGGAGGGTCACCACGTGGCGCCGAAGTTGAGCAGGACGACCTTGCCGCGCTGGGCGTAGAGGTTCCAGCTCTGGCCGTTCCAGTCCGTGCAGGTGAAGTCGGTGGGCGTGCTCCCCACGGTCCAGACGGCACCCGCGGGTCCGCCCAGAGACAACAACATGGCGAGCAGCGCAAGCGGGCGGTGCGAAAGATTCACGATGGCTCCTGGGTGCTTGGTTGGACTGCGCTCAACATGCCTTCCGCAAAGCTGCCGAACAACAGAATTGAGCCGGGCGGCGAGAAAAGTGGCCGCCCGGAACCGCCGGGTTGCCGTCGCCGCGGCTACCAGGCCAGCGACTCTTCGTCGCGGAAGAAGCCGCCCGTGGGGCCGTCGTCGGGCAGCAGGGCCAGCCGCACCAGCCCGCGCGCGCCCTCTTCCGGGCTGCGGGCGGCGTCGGCCCCGCCCATCCGGGTGCGCACCCAGCCCGGGCTGACAGCGTTGACCTTGACCGTCTCCGGCAGCTCGCGGGCCAGGCTGAGGGTCAGGGCGTTGAGCGCCGCCTTGCTGACGCTGTAGGCCGCCGGCCCCGTCAGGCCCTGGGCGAAGGAGCCGTAGCCCGAGGAGACGTTTACCACCCGGCCCCAGCCGGCCTCCACCATGCCGGGCAGGAAGGCTCGGCAGCAACGCAGGGCGCCCAGCAGATTGACCTGGACGGCCTCCAGCCACTCGTCCTCGGCCAGCTCCAGCGCGCCGCCACGGGCCAGGACGGCGGCGTTGTTCACCAGGATGTCCACCCGCAGGTGGCGCAGCTGCAGCAGTTGCCGGCAAGTGAGGATGGAGGCCGGGTCGGCCACGTCCAGTTCCAGGCATTCCACCAGCCCGGCGGCAGCCAGTTCGCGGGCCGCTTCGGCGCCCGCTTCGTAGTTCCGGCTGCCCAGCAGAACGTGGACGCCCTGCCCGGCCAGTTGGCGGCAGACCTCCAGCCCGATGCCGCGATTGCCGCCCGTGACCAGTGCCGTGCGCATGATGCCCCTTTCCTTTCAACAATGGACCAAAACGTGGCGCGGCGGACCCAGCCGGACCCGGCGCCCATGCCCGAAATCGTACACCCCTGTCCATGTTAAACGTATGACTGTCAAAGTCGATCTGCCACGCGTACTGATTTAAATGCAAGGAGGCTTCACGCCACCACAAGATGGAGAGGCTACCCCTCATTCAGGGCCATCCCGCCGTTGGCACTCCGCTTGCCTAGCTGGACCACAATAACCGAAAAGGACCATCATGACAAGGCATTGGATCAGCGGATTGTGGCTGCTTTGCACCGTGCTGCTGGGTGGGCCGGCGGCCCGGGCGGATGTGCGCATCGGTTTCGGGGAGACGGCGCCATCCTTCTACCCCATCGACACCTACTACTCGGATTCACGCTTCCAATTCATCATTCCCAAGGAGGAACTGCGGCTGGAGTCCGGCGAATCGATCAGCTCGCTCTCGCTTTACCTGGACAGCTCGGTCGGGTACTCCGTCGATCAACTGTTCATCCGGCTGAAGAACGCCACCCAGACGGATCTGGACAGCATGAATCTGTCCCGCTTCGTCAACGGGGGCCTGACCCTGTGCCGCCAGTCCGTCGCCGTCATCCCCAACACTCCGGGCTGGGTGCTCTTCAGCTTCTCCAACAACCACAGCTTCGACAGCAGCCGGGACCTGCTGGTAGATCTGGTGATGAACAAGTCCGTGCAGGGCAACGACAGCTACTGGAGCACCGTGGCCACCACCGAACCCTGCCTGCGCACCGGCATCTACAACAGCACGCCTTCATTCAACCTGCTGGGCACGAATGTCGGGGTTGTCTTTTCCCGGCGGCCCCTGGTCAAGCTGGGCGGCGCCAAACGCCGCATGCCCGCGCTGGTGGCCAACGCGTCCCAGCTGGTGGATCCCGACGGACTCCTCCACGCGGACTGGAAGGTCAGCGGCCGGCGCACCACTATCCTGCCCGGCGTGACGCTGAACTTCGCCGCGGGCTACGGCCTGCAGGTGTACGACGACTTCCGCGCCATCGGCAGCGAAGCCGACAGCATCCGCTTCACCGGCGTGAATTGGACCGGCATTTATGCGGCGCCGGAATCCGACGCCCAAGTGGAGCTGAGTCACTGCGTGGTGGAACACACCCGAACCGGAGTCAACGGGCTGACCATCTACGGCGGCGCCACCGGCGGGCGCCACAGCCTCCACCACCTGCGGGTCCGCGATTGCCCGGGGGCAGTGGGCCTGTCGCTCAGCTACTCGCCGCTGGACCTGTCCCACATCCGGGTGGAGGGCTGCGCGACCGGACTCTACCTCTATGGGAATTCGGGCACGATGGAGGATCTGGAACTGGTGGGCAACGGCCTGGGCCTGCGGCTGTGGTCGCTGGGTTGGGACGGCCCCGCGCTCATGCGCCGAGTGCTGATCAGTGAAAGCCCCCTGCAAGCCCTGTCGGCCCAGACCTGCACGATGACGCTGGAGGATTTCACCCTGCGGGACAACGCGGGCACCGCGCTGCACGTGAGCGGGGCCTCCAGCCTGGAGCTGGTGAATTGCGTGCTGGACAACCCGGCGACGCCCGCCGAGGTGCAGGCCGAGAGCGGCTCCTTCGTCGCGCTGACCTACGGCGTGCTGCCCGGCGGCGCCGCTCGCTGCACGCAGGACGGCTTGTCCCAGGTGGTGCTCGGCGCGGGCCTGCTGGACGCGGATCCCCTGCTGGACGCCCAGCACCGGCCGCTGGCGGGTTCGCCGGTGATCGACGCGGGCAGCCTGCTCAGCGCCGCCGACCCGGACCTGACGCCGGCGGACATCGGCTACCACTACTACGACCAGAGCGCGCCCGTGGCCAGCGCCGCCGTGGACGTGCCCGAGGATCAGGGCGGACGCCTGCAACTGGTGTGGAATGCCTCCAGCATGGATCTGGCCCAGGCTAACGGCGACTGGTTCTACAGCCTCTGGCGGCTGGACACGCTGTTCAGCGCCGCGGCCGGAGCCCCTGCCGCCCTGCCGGTGGTACACACGCGCAGTCAAGCCGAGGCGGCGATGGAGACGGGCGCGGCCTTCACCTGGGAGCGCGACGGCAGCGCCTGGAGCTGGCTGGGCAGCCTGCCCGCCGCCCGCCACGCCCAGTACGCCCAAGTGGTGGAGACGCTGGCGGACCGCCTGGACGGCCAGCCCTGGCCCACGCAGCTGAAAGTCCTCTGGCACGCCGGCGCCGTGCTCAGCGAAAGCGAAGTGCTGACCGGCACCAGCCTGGACAACGTGCCGCCCGACGCGCCGCAGCTGCTGGCCACGCTTGCCCAACCGGCGGAGGGCCTGCTCCTCGGCTGGCAACCGGTGACCACCGGCACCGTGAACGGCCAGCACCTGCCCGAGCGCAACGGCGTGCGCTACCACGTCTACGAGATCCCCACGCCCTGGGCGCCGGCCAGCGCCGGCACCCTGCTGGGCACAACCAGTGAGCCGCTGTTCCTGCTGCCCCAGCCGGTGGGCAACGAGAAGCGCTTCTACCGGGTGCGCGCCGACGACCAGTTCTAAGCGGGGACGACACCCGTCACCACCCATCAGCATCTGCACGCCCCGGGCCGCGAGGTCCGGGGCGTTTTCATTGACGTTCACCTGGCAAGATTCCGTACACATGGCCGAAAACCCCATCATCAGCCAACACTGCCTCCTATCTTACCCACCAGCCAGTTGAACAGCTCCTTTCGATGCTCGTGGGGAGCCCGGGATCTAATCAATGCGAGTTGCAGCCATGAGACACCACGCGTTAGGTCACAGCGAGTTGACGATTTCCGCCATCGGCTTGGGCTGCATGGGGATGTCGGACTTCTACGGCGGCGGGCAGGAGGACGAGTCCATCGCTACCCTGCAGCGGGCGCTGGAACTGGGCGTCAACTTCTTCGACACCGCCGACATGTACGGCCCCTGGACCAATGAGCGGTTGGTGGGGCGGGCCCTGGCGGGGCGGCGGGACGCGGCGGTGATCGCCACCAAGTTCGGCGTCATGCGCAGCGAGCAGGGCGGATTCCTGGGCATCAGCGGGCGGCCCGACTACGTGCGCGCGGCCTGTGACGCGTCGCTTCAGCGGCTGGGGCTGGAGCACATCGACCTGTACTATCAGCACCGGGTGGATCCGCAGGTCCCCATCGAGGAGACCGTGGGCGCCATGGCCGAACTGGTGCAGGCGGGCAAAGTCCGCTATCTGGGGCTGTCGGAAGCCGAGCCGGAGCAGGTGCGGCGGGCCCACGCGGTGCATCCCATCAGCGCGCTCCAAACCGAGTATTCGCTCTGGAGCCGCGAGCCCGAGCGCGGAATCCTGGCCACGACCCGCGAGCTGGGGATCAGTTTTGTCGCCTACAGTCCGCTGGGGCGCGGCTTCCTGACCGGGCAGATCCAGCGCTTCGAAGACCTGGCCGCGGATGACTGGCGGCGGACCAATCCGCGCTTCAAGGGCGAGAATTTCGGCAAGAACCTGGAGCTGGTGGAACGCATCAGCGAGATCGCCCGGGACAAGCAAATCACGCCCTCCCAGTTGGCGCTGGCTTGGGTGTTGGCCCAGGGCGAAGACATCGTCGCCATTCCGGGGACGAAGCGGCGCAGCTACCTGGAGCAGAACCTGGGTGCGCTGGAAGTGACCCTGACGGCGGAGGACCTCGCCCGCATCGATGCGGCTTTCCCCATGGATGCGGCGGTGGGGACCCGCTACTGACAGCTGTCGGGGTTCCCGTACACTGGGCGGAAATCCACTCCACCGACCGCCACAAGTACTTGTGGAAGCCCTGCTGTTGCGCCAAGCTCCCCCATGCACACGGCGAATCAATCTGATCTGCTGGACAACCCACGCGCGCGGGATTTGGAGGTCCAGCACCTATGCGATCGGGTTCGCGAGGCTGCCTATGCCCTGCACAGGTACCTGGGCCATGGGCACCTGGAAAAGGTCTACCAACATGGCCTGGAGCACCGACTCTCCATGCTGGGGCTACAGGTGGAAGCCCAAGTACCCTTGCAGGTACTGGATGAGGATGGAACTGTCCTGGGCGAGTACTTTGCCGATCTGGTGATTGAAGGTGGGCTGCTGATCGAGCTGAAGGCGGTTAGGAACCTGAACAACGATCACATCGGACAAGTCATCGGTTACCTTAGAGCGGCCCGAAGACGGCACGCGCTGTTGATCAATTTTGGTGGCCCCAGGTTCGAAATCCGCAAGCTCATCTGGTGACATCTCCAGGCAACCACAACTCAATCCACATAAATCATAAAGAAGAATTTAACCACAAAAACACAAATGACACAAATCAGATTTTATTACGAATTATTCAACTCACACCCTATCTCTAATTTGTCATTCTAACTGAATTTCAAGAAAATCTTGTTTGATTCTTACAAAACATAATGAAACTCTAATTCATGAAAATGTAATAAATAGTAAGTTGGTACAATGGTCGGATATTTGTCTGCTGCCATCAACTCACTTTCAATTGTCATAATTAAAGCGAGATTATAAATCGCGTTTCAATTTGTATTTTTATTGATTCTCCTATTTGTGGTCTTTGTGTTTTTGTGGTTATATCCCTTCTGGAACTTGCCCGCCATTTATCATCCAGTATTAAGAAAATCGTGTTTGATTCTTACAAAACAATATAAGACACTAACCATGAATACAAAACAGATAAAAATCTGATAAGATAGTCAGATGTCTTTCCCATGTTGTCAGCTTGCTATCAATTTTATAGTTTTTTTCTACCTTATACGACCAAGTCTCCATCTTGTGCCATTATTGATTCTCTTATTTGTGATCCTTGTGTTTTTGTGGTTAAATCTCTTCCGATGTCTTTGTGGTTCAACGCAGAACGGGCCGCCTTGCGGCGACCCGTTCCCATAAATGGCTGGATTCGGCGCTTACTTGGCCTTCTTTGCCGGCGCCTTCTTCGCCACCGGCTTGGCGGCCTTCGGGGCCACCTTCGGCGCAACCTTCTTCGCGACAGGCTTCACCGCCGGCTTCGCAACCTTGGCCACCTTCTTCGCAACGGCCTTCTTGGCCGGAGCCTTCTTGGCGGGCGGGTTCTGCTTCAGCTCGGCGATGGCGGCCGCCAGGCGGGCGATGGGCACCCGGAAGGGGCTGCAGCTGACGTAATTCAAGCCCAGCTTGTTGCAGAACTCGATGGAAGCCGGGTCGCCGCCGTGCTCGCCGCAGATGCCCAGCTTGATGCCCGGGCGCGCGGCGCTGCCGTCAGCGCAGGCGATCTGCATCAACCGGCCGATGCCCGTGGTGTCCAGAGTCTCGAAGGGATTGTATTCCAGCACGCCGCGCTCCGCGTAATCCTTCAGGAAGACGCCGGCGTCGTCGCGGCTGATGCCCATGCCCATCTGGGTGAGGTCGTTGGTGCCGAAGCTGAAGAACTCGGCCACGGTGGCGATCTCGCCGGCGGTGAGCGCGGCGCGCGGCACTTCGATCATCGTGCCGATGAGGTAGGGGAACTTCACCTTGGCCTTGGCGACGATCTCCTCGGCGATGGCGCGCACGCGGCCGGCCTGGTCCACCAGCTCGCTCTTGTGGCCCACCAGCGGGATCATCACCTCGGGATGGACCTTGACGCCCTTGGCGGCCACGGTGGCCGCGGCCTCGAAGATCGCGCGGGCCTGCATCTCGGTGATCTCGGGATAGGTGATGCCCAGGCGGCAGCCGCGATGGCCCAGCATGGGGTTGCTCTCGTGCAGGGCGTGCACCTTGGCCTTCACCTGCTCCACGCTCAGGCCCATGCGCTCGCCGATCTCCTTCTGGGAGGCCTCGTCGTTGGGCAGGAACTCGTGCAGCGGCGGATCCAGCGTGCGGATGGTGACGGGACGCTCGCCCATGGCCAGGAAGATGCCCTCGAAATCCTTGCGCTGCATGGGCAGCAGCTTCTTCAGCGCGGCCTTGCGGCCGGCCTCGCTGCCGGAGAGGATCATTTCGCGCACAGCGCTGATCTTCTCGTTGTTCGAGCCTTCACCGAAGAACATGTGCTCCGTGCGGCAGAGGCCGATGCCCTCGGCGCCGAAGGCCACGGCGGACTGGGCCTGATCCGGCTGGTCGGCGTTGGTGCGCACCTTGAGGCGGCGATACTGGTCGGCCCAGCTCATGATCTGCAGATAATTCTGGTAGACGCGGCCCTTGCTGGCGGCGGCCATCAGCTTCTTCTGCTCGGGCTTGGAGAGCTTGGGATTGGGCAGCAGGGCCTGGATCACTTCGGAGTCGCTGGTGGCCACGGCGCCGGCGATCACTTCGCCCGTGGTGCCGTCGATGGAGAGCCAGTCGCCTTCCTTCAGCGTGAAGCCCTTCACTTTCATGGTGCCGGCCACGTAGTCGATGTCCAGCGCGCCGCAGCCGGCCACGCAGACCTTGCCCATCTGGCGGGCGACCAGCGCGGCGTGGCTGGTGGCGCCGCCGCGGGCCGTCAGGATGCCCACCGCCGCCTGCATGCCGGCGATGTCCTCCGGGCTGGTTTCCACGCGGGTGAGGACCACCTTGTCCTTGGCGGCCAGTTCCATGGCGCGCTCGGGCGTGAAGGCGATGCGGCCGCAGGCGGCGCCCGGACCGGCGTTCAGCCCCTTGGCCAGCAGCCGACCCTCGGCGATGGCCTTCTTCTTGTCCTTCAGGTCGAAAATCGGCTGGAGGATCTGGTTCAGCTGGTCGGCCTTCAGGCGCAGCAGGGCCTCGCGCGGATTGATCAAGCCCTCGCGGACCATGTCCACGGCGATGTTGATGGCTGCGAACCCGGTGCGCTTGCCGTTGCGGGTCTGGAGCATCCACAGCTTGCCTTCCTGGACGGTGAACTCCAGGTCCTGCATGTCGCGGTAGTGCTTCTCCAGCTTCTGGTAGATGGCCGTCAGCTGGGCGTAGACCTTGGGCATGTCCTTGTCGAGCTGGGAAATGGGCAGCGGCGTGCGCACGCCGGCCACCACGTCCTCGCCCTGGGCGTTGATCAGGTACTCGCCGAAGAAGACGCGCTCGCCGGTGGCCGGATCCCGCGTGAAGGCCACGCCCGTGCCGCTGTTGTCGCCCATGTTGCCGTAGACCATGGACTGCACGTTGACGGCCGTGCCCCACTCGTGGGGGATGCCGTTCATCTTGCGATACTCGTAGGCGCGGCGGTTGTGCCAGCTGTCGAACACGGCCTTGATGGCGCCCCAGAGCTGCGCGCGGGGATCGTCCGGGAAGGCCTTGCCCGTGGCCTTGAGGATGGCGGCCTTGAACTGGCCGACCAGGTCCTTCCAATCCTCGGCGGTGAGTTCGTTGTCGAACTTGACCTTGCGCTGCTCCTTCTTCTTCTCCAGCAGGACCTCGAAGGGATCGCGGTGGGTCTTGTGATCCTCGGGCATGCCCATCACCACGTCGCCGTACATGCTGACGAAGCGGCGGTAGCTGTCCCAGGCGAAGCGCGGGTTGCCCGTGCGGGCGGCCAGCGCCTCCACGGTCTTGTCGTTGAGGCCCAGGTTGAGGATGGTGTCCATCATGCCGGGCATGCTGTCGCGCGCGCCGGAACGCACGGAGACCAGCAGCGGGTTCTTGGCATCGCCGAACACGGCGCCCATGGCCTGCTCGACCTTTTTCAGGTTGGCGTAGACTTCGCTCACCAGCCACTTGGGGGCCTGGACGTCCGTCTTCTCGAAGAGCTTGCAGACCTCGGTGGAGATCGTGAAGCCCGCGGGGACGGGCACGCCGATGCGGTTCATCTCCGCCAGGTTGGCGCCCTTGCCGCCCAGGATTTCCTTCATGCCGGCGTTGCCATCGGCTTTGCCGTCGCCAAAGAAATAGACCATCTGCTTGCTTGCCACGAACGGTTCTCCTCGTGTCTTGACCGTTTTCGCGCACCCGGGAGATTTCCCTTGCGCGTTTGCTGTGCAAATGTAGGGAAAAACCGGCCAGCCCCAAGGCGCCTCAAGGACTTCGGGGCGGCGTCCGGACTCGCGCGGCGCACCGCCTGAGCTTCATGCCAGTCTAACAGACCCAGCTCCGCGAGCCCGTCCTGAGAGCAGAAGCCCCCGTGGGTCGGGGGCTTCTGCGCAGTGGCGATTCCAAACCAGCCGGTGCCGTCCATCGGCACAGCACAATCCCGCTCAGCCTCGCTCCTCCGGCCCGCCGGACTCCGGAATCATAGGGTCATGCTCAGCCCCGCTCCTCCGGCGCCTGTTCGCGGATAAGGCGCTCGATTTCCAGCACGTCGTCGCGGCTGCCGATGTAGAGCGGCGTGCGCTGGTGCAGGGCCGTGGGCTGCAGATCCAGCACGCGGCCCGCGCCCGTGGAGGCCAGGCCGCCGGCGTTCTCCACCACCATGGCCAGCGGGTTGGCCTCGTAGAGCAGGCGCAACTTGCCGCGGTGCAGGCTGCCGCGCACGTTGGGCGGATAGAGGAAGATCCCGCCGTAAAGCAGGTTGCGATGCACGTCGGCCACCAGGCTGCCGATGTAGCGCAGCGTGTAGGGCAGGCCCGCTTCCTTGTCCTCCGTGGTGACCTGGCGGATGAAGCGGTCCACGGCCGGCTCCCAGTACTGGCTGTGGCCCACGTTGCAGCTGAGGATCTTGCCCCGGGTCGGCGTGCGGATGTTCTGGTGGCTGCGCAGGAATTCGCCCACGCTGGGATCCAGCGTGAAGCCGTTCACCGTGCCCTTCTTGGTCGTGTAGACCATGACGGTGGAGCTGCCGTAGACGATGTAGCCCGCGCCGATCATCCGCGTGCCGGGCTGCAGCACGTCCTCCTCGGTGGGCGTCGTGTTCAGCGGCGTGACACGTTCGCTGATGGAGAAGATGGTGCCGATGCTGACGTTGGCGTCGATGTTGGAGCTGCCATCCAGCGGGTCGAAGTGCACGACGTACTTGGCGTCCTTGCCCACGTTGGGCGGATGGATCACCTCGGCGCACTCCTCGGAGCCGATGACGCAGACGCGCCCGCCCTGGCTGAGCGTGTTCACCAGCACGTCGTTGGCGTAGTCGTCCAGCTTGGCGACCGTCTCGCCCTGCACGTTGACTCCGCCGGTCTTGCCCAGCAGGTTGATCAACCCGGCGCGGCTGACTTCGCGGTTGATGATCTTCCCCGCCAGGGCGATGCTGTAGATCAGGTCGGAAAAGGCGCCCGTGGCGCCCGGCACGCTCTTCTCTTCCTCGAGGATGTGCCGGTCGATGGTCACCATGCTGTTCATGTCCGCTCCCTGCTAACCTTGTCCCATTCAACACAGAGGCACAGAGGCACAGTCCCGCTGTGCGCCTTCACGCCGATCCTTCGGCCGTGCCTCCGTGTCTCTGTGGTATTGTCCGGTCTTCATCGATGAGCTCCAGCACGCGCAGATGCCGGTCGCTGATCTCGTCCGCGCCCGCCAGCAGCTCGGCCGGCAGGGTGGTGGTCAGGGCCAGCACGCGGCAACCCGCCGCCCGGGCGGCCTGGATGCCGAAGGGCGCGTTCTCCACGGCCAAGCAGTCGACCGGGTCCAGCCCCAGCGCCGCGCAGCCCTTGCGGTAGCCCTCGGGATGCGGCTTGCCTTGTGTCACGTCCTCCGCGGCGATGTGCGCGGCGAACATCCGCCACATCTCCGTGGGAATCATCGCCCGGGCGTTGACCACCGTGGAGCCCGTCACCAGGGCCGCCGGAATGCCGCGTTCCGCCAACCCGGCCAGGACGTCCGCCACCTCCGGAAAGGGCAGCGTGCCGGCAAGCGAGCGGAAGTAGCTCCGCTTCTCGGCCACCAACTCCGCGCGCTCCGCCAAGCTGAGCGCCAGCCCCACCTGGGCGCAGATCCAGCCGCAGGTGTCCAGCGCCTTCTCGCCCTCGCGCTGCAGGGGCAGGTAGGGATCCAGCTCCACGCCGCGCCGGGCGAACACCGTCTGCCAGGCGCGCACGTGATTGGGCTGCGAGTCGATCAGCACGCCGTCCATGTCGAAGAGCACGCCCCGGATGGGACGCGCGGCTGGGATCGCGGCGCTCAGGCCACGGGCTCCAGTTTGGCCATGAAGTGGCGCAGCACGGGCGGTTGCCAGACGATCCGGTAGCCGCGCAGGCTCTCCTTCCGCTCGGCGATGCGACACAGCACGTCCGCCACGAACTGCATGTGGGCGCTGGTGTAGACGCGGCGCGGAATGGCCAGCCGCACCAGCTCCATCTCCGGAGCCTCCGTGGCGCCGAACATCAGGCTGCCGATCTCGCAGGCGCGCACGCCGCCCTCGCGGTAGAGTTCCACCGCCAGGGACTGGCCCGGGAACTGCTCCGGCGGGATGTGCGGCAGGAACTTCTTGGCGTTGAGGTAGACGGCGTGGCCGCCGGCCGGTTTGATGAAGGGAATGCCGTTGGCCTCCAGCTCGTCGGCCAGGCCCTTGACCTGGCCCACGCGATAGGCTAGATAGTCCTCGTCCACCACCTCCTCCAGCCCGCGGGCGATGGCCTCCAGGTCGCGGCCGGCCAGGCCGCCGTAGGTCGGGAAGCCCTCGATGAGGATGAGCTTGGTCTTGATGCGCAGGGCCAGCTCGCCGTCGTTGGTGCAGAGGAAGCCGCCGATGTTCACCAGCGCGTCCTTCTTGGCGCTCATGGTGCAGCCGTCGCCGTAGCTGAACAGCTCCTGGGCGATCTCCAGCACGCTCTTGTCCTGGTAGCCCGGCTCGCGCTGCTTGATGAACCAGCAGTTCTCGGCGAAGCGGCAGGCATCGAAGAACAGCGGGATGCCGTACTTGTGCAGCAGGGCGCTCACCTGGCGCACGTTCTCCATGCTGACGGGCTGGCCGCCGCCGGAGTTGTTGGTGATGGTGAGCATCACCACCGGGATGTTGGCCACGCCGTGCTCGAGGATCGCCTTCTCGAGCAGCTCCACGTCCATGTTGCCCTTGAAGGGATGCTCCTCGTCCGGGCAGTAGGCCACCTTGGCCGCGCAGTCCAGCGCCAGGCCGCCGTTGGCCTGCACGTTGGCGCGCGTGGTATCGAAGTGGATGTTGTTGGGCACCACCTTGCCCGGGCTGAGCAGGGTGGAGAAGAGCAGGTTTTCCGCCACGCGGCCCTGGTGGGTGGGGATGAAGTGCTCGTAGCCGAAGATCTTCCGCACCACGTCCTGGAGGTGGAAGAAGTTGCGGCCACCGGCGTAGGATTCGTCGCCGTGCATGATCCCGGCCCACTGGTTGTCGCTCATGGCGCTGGTGCCGGAGTCGGTCAGCAGGTCGATGAAGATGTCCTCGGCCGGAATGGCGAAGACGTTGTAGCCGGCCTCGGCAATCTTGCGCTCACGCTCTTCGCGCGTCGTGCGCTTGATGCGCTCCACCACCTTGATCCGGAAGGGTTCCGCGGGGAATTCCATCTGCTCCTCGTCTCATCTATTGGGAATTGCTTACGGTCCTGTCATCCCAGCACTTCTGTCATTCCGGCATCTCAGTCAATCCGGCATCTCTGACATCCTGGCCTTTCTGTCATCCCAGCGAAAGCTGGGATCCTATGGGCCGTGCAGTTCTCCAGGCGCCTCACGGCATCTGGGTTTGGCTAGCTCTTCTGTTGATCATACGAAGCCACAGTCGCGAGCAGTTCATCCGCATGCTTGTAGATCTCGGTCAACTCTAGGATGGGGATCTTCGTCTCTTGCTTGTCAGCGCCAAACACTCCCAGGTACTTTTGTTTGGCATTGAATCTTAAACGGCAGATCGGCTTACGATTGTTGTCATCAAGTAGAATTCCGCAGTACGTCTGAGAGTCGCGCATGACGACTCGTTCTGGTGCAACATTCCGACAGACAATGGCACGAACAATGCGATACCCCTCGGCCTCGGCCTCAGTTGTCACGCACTTTTCCTCTGGAATCAACTCAACTATCTCAGGACCAGCCATCTCAGTCATTGGCAATGAGACATTGCTCTCATTCTGAAGCGCAGACCGAAGTCGGTCGCTGATTTTCTCGCTAATGAACTGCTGGAAAGACCGTGTTACGAGCGCAGTGAATTGCTCCTTGATGGAAGCGGTGAATCGACCACCGGTGGTTGCCCTTG
This sequence comes from Candidatus Delongbacteria bacterium, assembly GCA_041675285.1. Lineage (NCBI taxonomy): Bacteria > Candidatus Delongiibacteriota > Candidatus Delongbacteria bacterium. Next base: position 95,284 of record JBAYTZ010000003.1, on the reverse strand, counting down.
CATAGAAGAACCTGACGAGCTCTTCGTCGGGCTGTTCAATCTGAGCGGCCAGGATTTTCTTGCAGATTGACAGATACTTGAGATCATTCGCCGCACTCAACATGCGGTCCAAATTGAACTCATCTCGCGCAAGGCGCTTCACTTCCGTCAGATCAGCAGGTTTTGGATCGCTGAGATCCAACTCCAGGAACGGCCGCTGATCCATCTTGTTCGGCTCTTCCAGGTCTGAGTAGAACCAATAGTTGACGCCGTTTGTGAGGATTGCGATGCGCGCCTTGGTCACAACGAAGTACCTGAACAGCTGACTCATCTCGGCGTGGCTCAGGTCGGTCTTGACCTTCTTGCACTCAAAGAGAATGATGATCTCCCCATCGCGCTTGATCGCGTAGTCGACCTTCTCGCCTTTCTTCAGACCCACATCCGCCGTGAACTCGGGCACGACCTCGTGTGGATTGAAGACGTCATAGCCAAGCGCCGCAATGAAGGGCATAACTAGGGCGTTCTTGGTGGCCTCTTCAGTGGGAAGGTGATCGATCAGTGAAGGCAGGCGCTGAATCAAGCCATGGATTTTCTCATCGAATCCCATTGTCATTCCTCCGCCCAAATTGTCCTGTTCAATGCTGCGCGTCGAGACTCTGGTTTGCCATGGGATCCCAGCTTTCGCTGGGATGACAGATCCTGTGGGATGACAGACGTTCCCACCGCGTCCACTGGCCTTTCTACCGCCCGATGGCCCGCAGCATGTCCTGCACGGCGCGCTCGACGCCGGTGAAGACCGCGCGCGCCAGGATGCTGTGGCCGATGTTGAGTTCCTCGATCTCGGGCATGGCGGCGATGCGCGCCACGTTGTGGTAGTTGAGGCCATGGCCGGCGCTCACCCGCAGGCCGAAACGGCGCGCGGCGATGGCGGCCTCGCGGATGCGCTCGGCGGCTTGCTCCAATTCCTCTTCGCCGCGCTGCTGGCTGTAGTCGCCCGTGTGCAGCTCCACGAACTGGGCGCCCAGGCGCTTGGCCTCGCGCACCTGGTCCAGGTCCGGATCGATGAACACGCTGACCACCAGCCCGTGGTTGCGCAGCACGCGGATCTGGCGCGCCAGCTCCTCGCCGCCGGACTTGAGGTTCAGCCCGCCCTCGGTGGTCACCTCCTCGCGGCGCTCGGGCACCAGGGTCACCATGTCCGGCGCGGCGTCCAGGGCGATGCGCACCATCTCCTCGGTGGCGGCCATCTCCAGGTTCAGGTGGGTGGTGACCAGCTCGCGGATCAGCCGCAGGTCGCGGTCCTGGATGTGGCGGCGGTCCTCCCGCAGGTGGCAGACCAGCCCGTCGGCCCCCGCGCGCTCCACGATGCCCACGGCGTGGACGGGATCCGGCTCCAGGCCGCGCCGGGCCTGGCGCAGCGTGGCGATGTGGTCGATGTTCACTCCAAGACGCATCTCAATCCTCCTGCTCGCTGTGGCCGGCCGGGACAGCCGGCGCCGACCAGGGTACGCCCGGCCACGGGGTCCGTCCCTGGGCCAGCCAGTCCCGGGCCGGCGGGGACAACAGGGCCGCGGTGGCGGAGACCAGCTCCAGTCCCGCGGGCAAGCGGGCGGCCCAGGGCCCCAGCAGCGCCAGGGTGTTGGGGCGCGGGTGCGCGATGGCGATGGTCAACTCCCGCCGCCGGGCCAGCTGCTCCAGCTCCGCCAGTTTCTCGGCGATGGCGCCGCGCTCGTCCACGTGATCCAGGAAGAGCTGGTTTTCGAAGACCGCGATGCCCGCGGCGCCCAGCTCGGCCGGCACCCGGGAACCCGCCACCGTGCGGCTGTCCACGAAGGGCAGGCCCAGCGGCTGCCAGGCCAGGGCGAAGCGTTCCAGGAACGCGGAGTCCAGGCAGGCCCGCGAACCCTGGTGGTTGTTGGCCCCCACCAGCGCGGGCAGTTCGCGCCGGGTCTGCTCCAGGATCCGGGCCAGCCGCTCCGGCGACGTGTCCACCCGGGCCAGCAGGCGTTCGGGCGGGCCCTCGGGCTGCAGCGGCTGCCAGGGCAGGTGGGCCAGGTAGTCGCGGCCCTGCTCCGTGCAGCGCGCGGCGGTCCGGGCGGCCTGCGCCGTGCCCGGGATGATGGAGAAGGCGACCGTCGGCGGCAGCGCGAAGCAGGACTCCAGCCGGGCGCGGCCGTAGCCGTGGCCCATGTCGTCCAGGATGAGCAGGATGCGTCCGGCGGCATGGCTCGCGCCACCCACCCAGCCCAGGAGGAGAAGGAGAAGCAGTGCTGGCAGGCCGTGGGGGCGTGTCACAAATCGTCGTCCCACTGGATGATGCGGAAGACCGGCTCGTCGGCAAAGATCGGACTTTGGCAGAACTCAACAACCTGTGCGGCCTTCACCACGCTGAAATTGGCGTGTCCCGTGATCAGCTCCTGGTCCAGGCGCAGCTCGAAGAGCAGGGTGAAGTGGATCAGCGAGTCCGCTGTCTCCAGCGCGGCCAGTTCATCGCCCAGGCCCACCCAGCGCAGGTCTACTTCGTTGTAATGCCGAAAGAGCCGGCCCGTGGAGACCAGATCCGTCTCCCGCGGCATCATCTCGTACTCGCCCAGCTCGGTGTTGAAGTAGTTGAACTGGTAGTCCGGGCAGGCCAGACATTCGGCGTAGCGCAGGCTGTCGCGGTGGATGTAGGCGCTGCGGAAGTTCTCCAGCAGCCCCCCCACGGTGCTCTGGTCCGTCCAGAGGCTGGTGGGGTCGCCCAGGGGTGGGGCGAAGGGATTCTCGCACGATCCCTGGAGCATCAGGAGAACACCACAGAGGCACAGAGGCACAGAGAGGGAGCGTTTGAACTTTGGATCCTGTCGCCTTGGATCATTGGCCGGCAATCCAGGCGGAGCCATCTTCTCCTTCAGGGGCCTCCACTGTGTCTCCGTGCCTCTGTGGTTCAAGCTCAAGGCCATAGGAAGGCCTGTTTCAGCTGCGTCCAGGAGGCCAGGCTGTCGGCGCCCCAGTCCTCCCAGAGGTGGATGGCCCAGTCCCCCGTGCGCAGGCTGCGCGAGAGGGTGAGGCGCAGGGTGCCGGCGTAGCTCCCGGCCAGCTGGTCGGCGCTGGCGGGGAAATCCAGCCGGTAGTCCACCGAGTAGCTGGCCGAGTCCCCGGCCAGCAGCGAGTCCGTCCGCAGGAGACTGAGCAGCGGCCGCACTTCGGCCGCGCGGTACTGGTCCGTCAGCCGCTGCCAGGCGCCCAGCTCCTCCTCCAGGCCCCAGTGAGTTTCGCCGCCGGAGGCGGCCGCGTCGCCCACGAAGCGGAAAGAGCGCGCCCAGCCGCTGTCCGCCAGCAGCTCCTCGTAGAGCCCGGGCTCCAGCGCCTGGACCACCGTGCCCAGGTTTTCCAGCACGGCGTCCGGACTGATGGGCGGCCGCCAGTCCAGCTCCTCGCCCTCGTCGGGGCGCCGGCTGTCCCGGGGCTCGAAGAGCGCGCAGCCGCAGGCCACGAGCAAGCCCAGGAACAAAAAAGGCCGCGAAGCGGGCCGGTGGGGGCCCGCTCCGCGGCGCGGTCGTCTGTTGTCGGCAGGTGTCACGGATCTCCCGCGGCCACCGGTCCGGTCCAGTGGTCGATTACAGTTTGGCGATGACCGCCAGCCCCATCTCGCGCGTGCCCGTGGTGCCGCCCATGTCGTAGGTGCGGGCCTGGCCGTCCTGCAACACGGCGGCGATGGCGGCTTCCAGCTGCTCGGCCTTCTTCGTCTCGCCCAGCCAGTCCAGCATCATCTTGGCCGTGAGGAACATGGCCATGGGATTGACCTTGTTCTTGCCGAAGTACTTGGGCGCGCTGCCGTGGGTGGGCTCGAAGACCGCGTAGTTGTCCCCGATGTTGCCGCTGGCGGCGAAGCCCAGGCCGCCCACCAGCTGGGCCGCCAGGTCGCTGATGATGTCGCCGAACATGTTCTCGGCCACCATCACGTCATAGTCGAAGGGGTTCTTGAGCAGCCACATGCACTGCGCGTCGATGTTGGTCTCCCACATGGGGATTTCCGGGTACTCGGCGGCGATCTTGCGGGCCTCGCGCACCATCAGGCCGCCCGTCTCACGCAGGACATTGGGCTTCTCCACGATGGTCACGCTCTTGCGGCCGAACTTGCGCGCGAACTCGAAGGCGCCGCGCACGATGCGCTGGCAGCCCTGGCGCGTCACGATGCGCGTGGAAAGGGCGATGTTCTCCAGCCCGGCGGCGCCGAACTTCTTCATCTTCGGATTGAGGCAGAGCGCATCGTAGACCTGCTGGGGCAGCGGGTGGAACTCGACGCCGCTGTAGCTGCCCTCCGAGTTCTCGCGGAAGATCACCAGGTCGATGCCTTCCTTGAAGTTGAGCGGATTGCCCGGGTAGGCCTTGCAGGGCCGCAGGTTGGTGTGAAGGTTGAACTCCTGCCGCAGGCGCACGATGGGGCTGAAGTAGTCCAGGCCCTTGCCGCGCAGCTCGGGAGCCAGCTCCTCCACCGCCTCTTCCTTGGGCTTGGACGTGATGGCGCCGAACAGCGCGGCGTCCGTGTTGCGCAGCACCTCCAGCGTGCGGTCGGGCAGCGGGTTGCCCTCGCGGCACCAATATTCCCAGCCGATGTCGCCGTGGATGTACTCCGCGTCGAAGCCCAGGGCCTCCAGCACGGGGCGGGTGGCGTCCATCACGTCGTTGCCCACGCCGTCACCCGGCAGCCAGGCGATCCGATATTTGGCCATTGCGAATGCTCCTTCAAACACTGTCGCTGATCTATTCCACCGCCCGGGCGGTGTCACATGGCAAAGGAGAACGTGAAGCGGTGGCTGTCGTTCAGCGCGTTGCGGAAGGGCAGCCAGGCGTAGTCCAGCTTCATCTGGCGCCAGACGAAGCCCACTCCCAGCGTGCCGCCGCGCTCGTCGTAGCCGGTCATCCAGCCGCCGCGGAGCGCCAGCCCGCCCACCGGGAAGGTCTGGACCCCAAGATGGAGATGGGTGTCCTCATCCTGCAACTGACGCGCCTCGGCCTGCAGGCTGGTGGTCCAGCCCACCAGCGGCAGGGGGCCGCGCCGCTCCACTCCCAGACTGAAGGTCCGGGGCGGATCCGGCGATTCGTCGACGAACTCGGAGCTGGAGCCCAGGTTGCGCACGGCAAGCGACACGCCCAGCAGGCGCGAGGGATCCGCGCCCGGGCGCTCCCAGCGCAGCCCGAGGTCCCCCACCCAGCCGCGCGAGTCCTCCTGGTTGATTTTCTCCTGGACGCGGCGCAGGGCTGCGCCGGCCCGCAGGGACTTGCCCAGCGGCGCCGAGAGCCGCAGGCCATAGGCCAGGTCGTCCACCCGGTAGTAGCCCTCCGGCTCCGGGTCGGGGGAGTCGCGCTGCTCGATGTCCTCGATGGTGAGCACGCGCAGGTCCGCGCCCAGCGACCAGCGCCCCAGCGGCAGCTGCACGGCCAGGGCCGAGTAGTCGCTCTCGAAGATCCAGTCCGCGCGCGTGAAGGCCAGGTGCCAGCGCTCGTCGGCGGGCGCCGTGGCCGGGTTGCGCAGCGGGCTGAGGGCGTCTTCCCAGGCCCCGGCGGTGGACTCGCCCAGTCCGGCGGAGCCCGCGTCGGCGGCAATCTTGAGGAAGGCCAGGCCCGTGGCCGCCCGGGAAGTCCCGACCAGCAGCAATAGGGCCGACAGCGCGAGGGTGGTGTTCATCGTGCTCCTTCAAGCCCGCTTAGAAAGCCACGCGCCAGCTGATGGTGTGGATCTCGTCGGGATCGTTCTCATGGAAGGTGACGGCGTAGTCCAGCCCGGCCTCGAAGGTCTGGAAGGGCCAGGCGAAACCCAGGCCCAGGGCCGGCGAGCCGTCATCCCAGCCCGCCCGCAGCGCCCAGCGCCCCAGCTCAGTTGTCGGCGAGCGCCACTCCAGCCCGCCGCGCAGGTCCCAGGCGTCCACGTCCGTGGCCTCGTAGTCGGCCACGACCAGCAGGCGCTCCTGGACGAACTCCCCGGCCAGACCCAGCGTGAAGGTGACGGGCAGCTCGTCCTCGTCCCCGCCGGAGCCGCCCGCGCCCCAGAGCGGGCTGGAATCCCAGGCCAGCGAACCGCCCAGGTTCTGCAGGCTCAGGCCCACCCAGACCTTGTCGGTGGGGCGGACGGAGAGGCCCAGATCCACGGCGGCGGTGGTCTCTTTCATTTCAGTGGAACCGTCCAGCCCGCTGAAGCCGCTGCTGAGCACGCTCATGTTCAGGCCCAGCGCGAAAAAGCGCGCCGGGTTCAGGGCCACGCCGAAGGAGAACAGGTTGTCCGAGGCTTCCATCTGGTTGCCCGTGGGCTCGCCCCAGGTGGTGGTCTCGGGGATGTCCGAGACGCCCGCCCGCTGGTAGCTGAGCCCAAAGGCGCCCATGGGCCGCAGGGGCCAGGAGACGTGCACGCCCAGCAGGCTGCGGTCCAGCGAGAGCTTGTACCAGTCCAGGCCGGCCTTGCGGACATGGCCCCAGCCGATCAGGGCCGGGTTCACCAGCCGGGATTCGGGGCCCATGGGAAAGGCCGCGCCCGCGTTGCCCATGGCCATCAGGGCCGCGCCCTGGCCCACCCGGCGCAGGGCGCCGGCGGTGCCGCCGTTGCTGTTCTCGTCCGCCCGGGCCGCGCCCAGGACCAGCAGGCCGGCGCCGCAGGCCGTCAAGAGGAGGGTGCCCGCGCTCATTTGATCACCATCAGTTTGCCCCAGCTATGGATGCCCGGGCCTTCCACCGAATAGAAGTAGACGCCGTTGGCGGCGGGCTCGCCCGAGCGGGTGGTGCCGTCCCAGTAGAATTCGCGGCTCTGGCCCGCCGGCACGGCCACGCCGTCGGCCACGGTCTTCACCAGATCCATCGCGAAGTCGAAGATGCGGATGGTCACGCCTCCGGCGCGGGGCGCCGCCACGGAGACGGTGGCCAGGCCATGCACGCGGGGCGAGAAGGGATTGGGGAAGAAGAGCGCGCCGGCGGGCTCGTGGTGCACCGAGTGCCAGCTGTTGCCCCGGTCCGTGCTGGTGAACAGCCCGCGCGTGGAGCCCACCAGCAGGCGGCCGCCCACCAGCTTGACGGCGTAGACCGTCTCGGTGATCATCTCGCGCCCGGTGACGGCGTCGCGGATGGCCGGGTAGCGCGACCAGCTGCCCGCCTCGCCGTGGCGGTTGGACTTCCAGAGCCCGTCGTCGCTGGCCACCCAGACGTCTTCGCCGTCGAAGGCCAGGTCCCAGATCTTCACGTCGCGCAGGTCCTCGACTTCCGTCCAGCTGGCGCCGTCGTCGGCGGTCCAGGAGAGGCCGTAGTAGTCGCCCACGCTGGAATAGGTGGCCCAGCCGGCCACCCAGATCTCCTCGCCACCTGACGGAAGGAGGTGGTTCTCCATCGACACCACCCAGTTGCCCGTGATGGTGGGGCTGCCGTCCACCTGGGTGTGCTGGAAATCGAAGTGCCGCCAGCCGCCGCCCAGCAGGCTGCGCCCGGGGTCGCGCAGGGAATCCCAGGGCAGGAAATTGAGCCCGCCGGCGCTGCCCGCCCAGATTCCCGTTTGGCCGGCCAGCACGCTGAAGGCGCGGTGGTTCAAGTGCTCCACGGGCTGGAAGGGATCGTCGTCCGGCACCTGCAGGCGCCAGCAGCCCGTGCGCAGATCGTAGCGCCGGAAGCCGCCGGCGAAGGAGGCCGCCCAGATGGCGCTGTCGCCCTCCAGGGCCAGGCTCCAGGAGATGTTTTCCACCGGCGTGCGGTTGGGCAGCTCGATCAGGTAGTCCAGGCTGTCGCCGGTCTCGCAGTCCACGGCGATCCAGTCGTGGGGATCGATGCTGGTGTCGAAGACGCTGTCGATGGGTTGCTCCAGCCAGGTCCAGCTGGCGCCGCGATCCAGCGAGTAACCGATCCCCGTGCCCGCGCCCTGGACGTTGGCGATGGAGGTGTCGATCACCGTGGCCGCCGCCAGCAGGCCGGGCACCGCCGCCAGCCCGGAGACGCCGCCGCGGCCCACGCCGCAGCTGTCGGTGAAGGTCACGAAGCTCTGGCCGAAGTCCGTCGAGCGCAGCACGCCGAAACTGTTGGAGCCGTAGACGAGCGTGTCCGCGCCTTCCACCACCACGCGCAGCTGGGTGACGGAGTTGCTGACCATGCCCGGATAGGGCGGGTTGAGATCCTCGTCGAAGAGGCCGCCCAGAGCGTCGGGGCGCAAGTGCAGACGGTCGGTGGAATCCGCGGCCGCGCCGGCGAGCAGCGGCAACAGGCAGCCCAGGAGGAACAGTCCCCGCCTCATTGCGCGTCCTCCCATCCGAGGATGGTCGTGGAGCCCGCCCGCCCAGGTTTCAGCCTATCCAGGAAGCGTCCCGGCGGCGGGGGCGGCGCTCCGTCACCCGGATTGTGGATGAAAATCCACCGCTCCACCTGCACCGGCTCGTGGAAGGCGTCGAAGGCGCGCAAGATGAAGGTGTAGTGGTTGTCGTTGTAGGTGCCGTCCGCCACGCCGGCCAGCTGGAACTGTCCCTGGAAGCGACCGCTCTCCGTGGGGTCCTCCATCGCGTGCTCGGGGAGATTGGGTGATCCGTCCACGGGGTCGATCTCCCACGTGACGCCGGTGAGGTCCGCCAAACTCTGCGGGTCAGAGGCATCGATGACGAACAGGTAGTTGTGGACCTGGGTGGGATCTGTCCCGGGACTATAGAGGTGGAGGGTGTCCGAGAAGGCGATCTCCACCAAGCTCAGGTCCTCAAGAACTTGGTAGACCGCCAAGCTCTCGTCGGTCAGGCTGGGCGGACCGTTCTCCAGCTCCACCACCAGTTCCTGCTGTGCGGAATTGCCCACGCGGTCCAGCAGCTCCACGTGCAGCGTGTCCATGCCCTGGCGGCCGGCGGCCAGCTCCGGGCCGACGCTCAGGGTGAAGAGGCTGTCGTCCTGCCGCACGAAGGACCAGCTGCGCAGGACGCCACCGCTTTGGATCAAGCTGGCCTGGAGCAGATCCTCCGGCCCGTCGGGATCAGCGGCGCTCAGGTTCAACGTGAAGCTGGCGCCCGAGGGCAGCGTGTCCGGGGCCGTCACGGCCAGGATCTCCGGGGCGCGGTTGAGCACGCGCTCGCGCGTCACCTGCCGGAAGTCGCGCTCGGCGCCCGCTTCCAGCAGCTGGGCCCGGAATGTGTAGCTGCCGGTGGCGGCGCTGAAGTTGGCCCCCAGCCGGGTGGTGAACCAGCCGTCGCCGGGCACGTTGTCCCCGCTGTGGTCGGCCTGGCCCGGCCCGGGCTGCGCCAGGGTCTGCTGGTCGCCGTCGTCCAGCAGCAGATAGTTCACGTCCGGCAGGCCCGGCCCGCTGACGCGCAATACGACGCTCCAGTCCCCGTCCTCCGGCAGCTCGGCCTGGACGCGGAACTCCAGCGGATCCGGCCAATCCATCACGATCACGTCGGGGAAGTCCAGGGCCACCAGTCGGGCGGAGTCTTGCGGAGCCTCCGGCAGATTGTCGGCACAGGACCAGAAGAGCGGCAGGACCGCCAGCCAGCATTTTCGCATGCGCATCACCTGGATTGACACCGGTTGGATTCGGGGGTGCTGCGAGAGTATGGTTTGGGGGGCAGGAATCCAACTGAGGCAAAGCCGGCGGAGCCCTTCCAAGAGCCGCCCAAACCGGACTGCGCAACTTCCTAACTCGGCTGCCGCCCGGCCGGGTTTTTTGCCCAGCGCCGCCGGAGTTCGGCCGGAGCTTCCGCGGTACAGCGAAACGGGAGCAACCAATTGATAGGCATGTGGATTCCCGGGTCATCCCATGCGGATTGCCGGCCCTCCGCCGGCGGGCGGGTCGGAGCTCGCCACCCGCAGGTCGTCCCAACCGGCGCGCGGACTGTAGAAATCAAAAAAGCTCCCGAAAGGTTGTTCAGCCCATTTCCGCGCGTCGCTAGGGGAGACAGGATGTGGCGGGCGGGGGGCGCTTATAGCATCTCGGTGTACAGGAAGCAAAAGAGAATTTGGGACTGTAGTAGCAGGTCTATCCGAACAGGGGAGTGACTGATGAGCTTGAGAATCAACCAAAACCCGCTGGCGATTGGGGTTCACAGAACGCTGATGAACACCCAAAATTCGCTGGACCAGGCGGTCACCCGGCTCTCTTCCGGCCTGCGCATCAATTATGCGTGGGACGATCCCGCAGGGTTGGCCGTCTCGGAAAAAATGCGTGCGCAGATCAGCAGCATGACCGAAGCCGAGCGTAATGCCAATTATGCCATCAACATGTTGGCAACCGCAGAGGGTGCGCTGGCGACGATTGACGAGAAGCTGATCCGAATGAGGGCGCTGTCCGTTGAAGCCTCCAACGGTACGCTGACTTCACTGGACCGAGGCTATCTGGATGTGGAATTCCAGCAGCTGAAGAGTGAAATCACGCGTATTGCCGACGTGACGAATTACAACGGTCTGCATCTCATTGACGGAACCTATTCGCAAGGCGCCGCTGGCCCCGGTGGACAAGGCATCAAGCTGCACATTGGCACGTACAACGTCTCCAACCAGGATTTCTATTACGTGAACCTGGGAGACATGACGGCCAGCGGCCTGGGTCTTTCATCCGTTGATTTGACCAACACCGCCACCGCCCAGAGTGCCATTGACACCCTCGATTCGGCCATCAACATCAAGGACACCGAGCGCACGCGCATCGGTTCCTACGTCTCGCGGCTCCAGGCCACCGTGCAGAACCTGCAGGTCGCCAAGGAGAACATCGTGGCTTCCGAGTCCACGATCCGGGACGCCGACATGGCCGAGGAGATGTCCGCGTTCACCCGTAGCCAGATCCTGATGCAGTCGGGCATCGCGATGCAGGCGCAGGCGAACAACGTTCCGTCCATGGTTGCGGGCCTGCTGGGTTAATCCCACCCCCGCAAGCAATTCCTGAACCGGCGCCCCAGCGGCGCCGGTTTCTTTGTGGGCCAGCCATAAAAAAAAGGGCGGGCCTTGCGGTCCGCCCAACTCGTTCCACCGATTCAAGATCCGGCGTTGGAATTGCAGCCCCCCCGGTTCAACTCCATGACGACCAATCTCGCAGGCGGATCAAGCATAAGTCCTGCACTTGGTTGCCAAGTGGGTCCGTTCTCGAACACAGTTGGAATTGCAAAACGTATGCCCAAATCCGGCCCGCGCCGTGCGCCGGAGCGATTGTCTACGAAATGTCCTTGTGGGCCACCGGGTTGGTGGTATAGGAATAGAGCGTGGTGCGGTCGATGTGCAACAACTCCGCTGCCCGGGTGACATTGCCCCCGCAAAGTCGCAGGGCATGTTGCACGTAGTTCTGCACTTGCTGTACGCGCCAGCTGCGCAAGGGTTGGATTTCTTCCACACAGTGTGGGAAAATTCCAACACCTGAGTCCTCGCCTCCCGCCGGCCGGGCCGCGCCCTGGTGAAATTCCGGATGATGAGGGAGCAGGGCGTGCAGTTCCTCCACTTCCACCCAGGGCGTGTCCGAGGTGGCCACCAACCGCTCCATCAGGTTGCGCAGCTCGCGCACGTTGCCCGGCCAGTCGTGCCGCCGCAGCACGTCCAGCGCCGCCTCCGAACAGCGGCGCGGCGGCAGGTGGTTGCGCTGGGAGGCCTGGTCCAGAAAGTGGCGGCACAGCTGTTCCAGATCCTCCATCCGCTCCTTCAGGGTCGGAGTCTCCACGGTCAGCACGTTGAGCCGGAACCAGAGGTCCTCGCGGAAGCGGCCGATGCGCACCTGGTGGACCAGATCCTGGTGGCTGGCCGTGATCACCCGGGTCTGGACCTGGGAGGATTTGCGGTCTCCCACGGCCTGCATCTGGCCGGTCTCCAAGAAGCGCAGGAAGCGCTGCTGGGCGGCCGGGCTGAGCTCCCCCACCTCGTCCAGGAAGAGCGAACTGCCGTTGGCCTGCTGGATCAATCCCGGGTGGTCCTGGATGGCCCCCGTGAAGGCCCCGCGCCGGTGGCCGAACAGGTGGCTCTCCATGATGGATTCGGGGATCGCCGCGCAGTTGACCACCACCAGCGGGCGCTCCGAGCGGCCCGGCGCCTCCTCGTGCAGGGCCTGGGCGACCAGTTCCTTGCCGCAGCCGGTGGGGCCGGTGATCATCACGGGCATGTCCAGCGGGGCGAAGCGCTGGATCTGCGAGCGGAGCCGGCGCATGGAGAGGCTCTCGCCCAACAAGCGGCCCACGCCGCCGCGCTCTTCGCCCGCGCGTGGCGGCCGGCTCTCCAGGGCCTGGACGACGGCGGAAAACAAGTCCTGCTCGCCGAATTCCCCTTTGGATAGGAAGGCGCAGACGCCCAGGCCGCCGGCCTCCAGCAGGTTTTCCTTGCTGTCCTTGCCGGAGACCATGATCACGGGCAGGCGCGGGGACATGGTCCGCAGGCGCCGCAACAGTTCCAGCCCACCCCGCGGGGCGCCGGGGAGGTGGATGTCCAGCAGCACCAGATCGGGTGGGCGGGTGGTCAGCAGCACCAGAGCCGTGGTCAGGTCCTCGGCGAAATCGATCTCGTAGCCCTGGCTGCTCAAGGATTCGCTCAGCGAGGCGACCACGTCCTGGTCATCCTCCACCAGCATGATTCGTGCGCTGCGGTTCATCTGCTTGCTGACTCCTCGGCTGCGGGGAACGACGCCACGGGCCGCGGGGCAGATCCGGCCCCCGCGACCGGCAGCAGGATGCGCATCAGCGCTCCACCCCCCACCGGACTGGTCAGGCTGATCTGCCCGTTCATGTCGAGAATCGTGTTGCGCGCGAAATACAGGCCGTAGCCGTAGCCGTCCTTGCGCGTGCTGTAGCCCGGCTCCCAGATGTGCCGGCGGTCATGGGGCGCGATGCCGCGGCCGTCGTCCAGGAGGGTCAGGCTCCAGCAGGCCTGGGGCGCGCTGGCCGAGTCCGGGAGCAGTTCGATCTCTAGCCGGCCCTGGCGCGAGATGGCCTCCAGCGCGTTGGCCAGCAGGCCCGAGAGGACCATGGTCATCATCTCCGGATCGCCCTCCACCCAGGCCGGACCCTCGGGCAAGCGGCATATGCAGCCCACCAGCGGCAGCTGCCGCACGCCCGTCCGCTCCAGCGCGGCCTCGAGGGGCAGCTTCAGATCGAAGCGTTCCTGCACCCGGCGCTCGCCGGCCAGGGCCATGAACTGCCGCAGCAGCCGGCTCATGGTGTCCAGGTCCGCCCGCATGCGGCCCAGCACGCGCTGCAAGGTCTCCGGCAGGGGCCGTTGGAGGCGCTCCACCTCGCGCTGGATCTGGTCCAGACCCAGGCGCAGCGGGGTCATGGGCGTCTTCAACTCATGGGTGACCAGGCCCGCGAAGGCCCGGAAGCGCTGGCCCTCGCCGGCCTGCCGCTGGGCCGTCTCGTCCGTGATGACGATCAGCGAGCCCAACTCCCGTTGTCCGCGCCAGACGGGCCGGCTCTGCAGGCGCATCCAGCGCTGCTCCACGTTCCAGCTCTCGTCCAGGTTCGGTCCGGCCGCCCCGAGAATGGCCAGCAGATGCCCGCTCTCCGGCGATCCCAGCAGGCGCTGGAACTCGTGGTTGGCGAACAGGAAGCGGCCCCGGGTGTCGCGCATGGCCAGGGCCGTGACATCGTGTTCCAAGATCCGCAGCAGCAGCAGGCCCCGCTGCCGGTGGCGGGTCACCAGCACGACCAGCAGGACGACCAAGCTCAGGGCCAGCAGGCTGTCCGTGGCGTGGTGATGGAGGATCAGGTGCCAAAAGCCGTCCGCCGGGTTGGCCGCGCCGTCAGGCGAACGCGTGTCCAGCCACAATCCCACGCCCAGGGCCAGCAGCAGGGCCAGGGTGAGGCCGCCGAACACGACGGGACCGATGGACTGGGTCAAGAAGCGACCCGGCAGGCCCGGAAGCGCCGGGCCAGAGAGAGGCCGTCCGGCCGCCGGGGGCGGAACGGAGGCAGTGGGTGGTGTCTTCGATGATTTCACGTACGCACGCAAGAATGGAGGCGATTTCATTCCGCTGTTCGCGGGACGGCTCCAACCTATTGAATGAGGCCTCGCCGCGCCACTGTCCGCATGCCTCGCCCCGCGACCCATCCCGTGGTATCTTGGCCCATCGCCAGCCCGGGAGACGTCATGCCAGTTGTCCGCCTGTACCACAATCCCCGCTGCTCCAAGAGTCGGGAAACCCTGGCCCTGCTGCGCGGGCAGGGCGTGGAGCCCGAACTCGTCCTCTACCTCGAGCAGCCGCCCAGCGTGGCGGAGCTGGAGGCCCTGGCCGACGCGCTGGGCCTGGAGCCGCCGGACTTCATGCGCATTAAGGAGCCGCTGTTCGCCGAGCTGGGGCTGAGCCGCGGCGACACGCGCAGCCGGCGCGAGTGGCTGGAGCTGTTGGCCCGGCATCCCTCCCTGCTGGAGCGACCCATCTGCCTGGTGGACGGCCGGGCCCGGTTGGGACGGCCCCCGCAGGCCGTGCTGGAGCTGTTCGACGCCCCGGGAAGCGCACCGGCGTGAGTACGCGTCGTCACCCCACGCCCCGTCCCGCCGGCTGGTCCGCATGAAGGGGCCGTCCTGGAGCAAACAGCCCAGCTTCTGGCGGCTGGGCCTGGGCCTGGCGGCGTTCTTCGGCGGCTCCTGTTGGCTGTTCTGGCACCTGGAGCGCGACCAGGGCTTGCTGAAGTCCCCGCTGGACGTCCTCTACTGGTGGGTCACCACCGCGGCCACGGTGGGCTACGGCGACATCACGCCGCGGACCCAGGGCGGCAAGGCGCTGGTCATCCTGGTGGTGGTGGCCGGCGTGACGGTGGTGGCCACGGCGGCGGCGCGGGCGGGCAGCTACATCCTGCAGCAACGGCTGCTGCAATTGCGAGGACTGGGACGCATGGACCAATTGAGCGGACACACCATCGTCTGCGGCTGGAGCGACGATCTGGACGGGATCCTGGAATCCCTGGTCACCTACGGACCCACCTCGCGCGCCGACCACATCGTGCTGGTGAGCGGCCAGGACATGGACCGGCTCTCGGCGCTGCAGAACCGCCCGGAGCTGGCCGGCCTGCACGTGATCGCCGGGGACATCACCAAGGCCGCCGACCTGGAGCGCGCCGGCGCCGCCCGGGCGGCCATGGCGCTGGTGCTGGCCGACGAGGGCGACCCGGCCCCGGACTCCCGCACGCTGCTGGCCGTAATGGCCTTCCGCCAGCTCAACAAGGAAGCCCACCTGAGCGCCGAGGTGCGCGAGCAGCGCTTCGTGCGCTACGTCAAGGACGCCGGCGCCGACGAGTTGATCGATCCCGGCGCCTTCCGGCGCGCCATGGCCGCGCAGATCCTGGTCTCGCCGGGGATGGGCAACGTCTTCTACGACCTGCTGCGCTTCGACAAGGGCGCGTTCTTCGGCTTCGAGGAGATCCCCGGCGGCCTGATCGGGCAGACCTTCGCCGATCTGGAGCGCCGCTACCTGGACCGCGAGGGCGTGATGCTGGTGGGGCTGGTGGAGAACGTGGGCTCGCCCCTGCAGATCAAGCGCGAAGCCCTGCGCGAGGCCCAGAAGACGCCGGACGTGAGCCACCTGGTGAACCGCCTGCGGGAGGCCAAGCAGGTGCAGCCCCACCACCCCGTGCTATGTCCGCCCGCCGGCCACGTGCTGAAGCCGCGCAGCCTGGCCGTGGTGGTGAAGCGTCAGCAGGAGAACCCCGCATGAAGCCCACGCCCGAAGTCCTGGAGCACCTGTCCGCCTTCCTGCTGATGAAGCCCATCTCCGAGCACCACGACCAGCTGGCCCTGGTGGCCGCCTCGCTGGACGAGCAGGATTACCGCGCCGGGGCCGAGATCATCCGCAAGGGCGAGCACGGGGACTGCGCCTATCTGCTGGTGAAAGGCGAAGTGACGGTCTTCGACTACACCATGGACCAGGAACCCTTCACCCGGGCCATCCTCAACTCCGGCCAGCACCCGCTCTTCGGCGAGGTGGCGCTGGTGGGCGGCGGCGAGCGCATCGCCACCGTGACGGCCCGGACAGACTGCCGCTGCTGGGTCCTGCGGCGCGAGGCCTTCATCCGGCTGGGCGACCAGCACCCGGAGATCGGCTGGCGCCTGCTGCACCAGATCGCCATCCTGCTGGCCGGCCATCTGGAGAAGACCAACCGCGACGTGCTACGCCTCTTCGAAGCCCTGGTGCTCGAGGTGGAGCAGAAGACCATCCTCGGACACTGAGGCCCCCATGCTGCCCTATCTCACCCTGCTGCTCTTGCTGATCCTCGTGGCGCTGGTGCTCGTGCTGGTGCTGCGGAGACCCACGGCGCCGGACCTGGCCCCGCTGCAAAGCGAGCTGGCCCGGCTGGAGCAGCGGCTGCGCGACGAGCTGGCCGCGCTGCGCCGGGACACCCAGACCGCTTCCGGCGCGCTGCGCACGGAACTGAGCGGCATGGTCCAGGAGCTGGGCCGCACGCTGCGCGAGCCGGTGAGCGCGCTGGGCGAGTCGCAGCAGCGCCAGCTGGCGGACTTCTCCGGTCGCTTGGAGGAGCTGCGCGAGCGGTTGGCCCGGGAGGCGGGCAGCCAGCGCCAGGAGCAGGCCGGCCGACTGGACGAGTTCGGCAAGACCCTGGAGGGCCGGCTGGAGACGCTGCGGGGCACGCTGGACGCGCGGCTGGAGAGCCTGCGCGCGGAGCTGGGCAGCCAGCTCGAGCAGGTCCGCGGCGGCGTGGCCGAGCAGCTGGAGAAAGTGCGCGGCGACAACGCCGAGAAGCTGGAGCAGATCCGCCGCACGGTGGACGAGAAACTCCACGAGACGCTGGAGAAGCGGCTGGGCGAGTCCTTCCAGCAGGTGAGCGAGCGGCTGGAACAGGTCCACAAGGGGCTGGGCGAGATGCAGGGGCTGGCGGCGGGCGTGGGCGACCTGAAGAAGGTGCTCACCAACGTCAAGGCGCGCGGCACCTGGGGCGAAGTGCAGTTGGGCAACCTACTGGAGCAGATGCTCACCGCCGAGCAGTTCGTGCGGCAGTACAAGCCCAAGCCCCGTTCCGGCGAGGTGGTGGAGTACGCCGTGCGCCTGCCCGGGCGCGACGCCGACGACACGCCGGTCTTCCTGCCCATCGACGCCAAGTTCCCCAAGGAGGACTACGAGCGGCTGGTGGACGCCGCCGAGCAGGGCGATCCGGCAGGCGTGGAGGCCGCCGTGCGCCAGCTGGAGCAGCGCATCCGCCAGGAGGCGCGCAGCATCCGCGACAAGTACATCGCGCCGCCGCAGACCACGGACTTCGCCATCCTCTACCTGCCCACGGAGGGCCTGTACGCGGAGGTGCTGCGCCGGCCCGGGCTGGCGGACCAGATCCAGAGCGAGTGCCGCGTGATGATCGCCGGTCCCACGACGCTGGCCGCGCTGCTCAACAGCCTGCAGCTGGGCTTCAAGACCCTGGCGATCCAGAAGCGCTCGAGCGAGGTCTGGCAGATGCTGGCCGTGGTGAAGAAGAAGTTCGAGAGCTTCCGTGACACGCTGGAGAAGGCGCAGCGCAAGATCGGCGAGGCCGGCCGGGTGCTGGCCGAGGCTCAGGACGACACGCGCATCATGGGCGACAAGCTGAAGAAGGTGGAGGCGCTGCCCGAGGCGGGCGACCAGCCCACGCTGGGACTGCCGACGGCGGCTGGCGACGCGGGCGGAGAGGCCTGAGCGGACCGCCCGCGGGCTCGACCCACAGTTGTCTCACAAAAAGGGCCCCGGAATCCGGGGCCCTTGGCGTATGGACAAGGCCGGTGCCTTACTTGGTCACCTGCACGGTGCGGCAGTGGACCGACACGTAGTTCGTGAAAATGCTGATCAGGACGTCGTCGGCGTTGGAGACGGTCTTGATCTGATAGTCCTCGGCGTCGCCCGCCATGACCTTCGTGTCCACGGTGTTCAACGGGATGAGCCCGAACAGCACGTACCACTGCTTCTGCTTCAGCACCGTGCTGCCCTTGGGGCCGTCGCCGACGGTGTGGATGTGGGCCGTGCAGCTCGCCAACAGGGCCAGCAGCAGGAGCGGAGCGACAAACTTGACCAACTTCATCGGGGCTCTCCTAGTCTTGAGAGGGTTGATGTGGGACGGTGACGGAGCCGAGGGAGGATTCGATCAGCTCCACTTGGGATTCGTAGATCGTGCGCGGCACGAGGTAGTCCAGCTGGACTCCACCGGCCAGCAGCAGCTTGAAGTTCACGCGCAGGCTGTCCTGGATCAGGGACTGCAGACAGGACTGCTCGGCCAGGATGAAGGAGTCGTGCTTGATCTGGCGGCCGGCGGCCGTTTCGTCCAGCCGGGCGCGCTGCCGCGCCTCCACCTGCTTCCAGGTCTGCGCCGAATCCGCGCTCCAGGTGGAGACGAAGAGCGCGCAGCCGGTGGCCGGGTCCAGGAAGACGCGCACGGGCGTCAGCAGGAAGGACGAGTCCTGCGGCTGGGCCAATTGTCCGCCCAGCAGGCGGACCCGGTTGGAATCCACTTCCGCCCACTCCTTGGGCGGGCGCAGGCTCAGGCGCGGGGTTTCCAGCTGCACGGGGGGACCCAGCAGGGCCTCCACCACCGCGAACTCCAGCTGGACCGGACCCTCGTCGGCCGGCTGCGAGGAGCGGGAACAGGCGGAACCCAGCAACAACAGGATGACGAACAACAGGCGGCGGGTGCGCGGCGGCATGGCGTCTCCATGAATGGCGCGCACAATCTACTGAACACGAGTCCAGAATCACAGCCGGAACAAGCCGCTGCACAGGCTTTCCTGACCTGCCGACCGGCATTCCCCACTGAGACCCCGCGGGTTCCGGCGGGTGTTCGCGGCGACTCCGCCCGGCTGGACGAGGCTGCGGAGCTTCTTCCAGCCAGGCCTGGACCGCTCAGGGGCGCGGCTCCTTCAAGTTGTCGATGCGGTCCAGCTCCTCGCCGAAGGGATTGAGCACGCGCAGACCAATGCGCTCCGGCGTGGCGTCGAAGAGCAGCACGGATTCCTGCGACGTGTACGAGCACGCCCGTTCCCCGCCGGGTTGGCCCTTCCACCAGGTGGCCCAGGGCGTGGGCTCCTGGGCGTACCAGGGCGAGGCGCTGCCGGAAGTGAAGAACCAGAGCGGACGCCGCAGGCCGGGCACGGGCGAGCAGGGTTCGCCGTCCTCGCACAAGCGGCCGTCGCCGTCCGGGTCGTCCCGAGCCGGGTCGCCGGCCGGGGTTGCGGGAGTGAGCAGGAGTTTGGCGTAGGCGTGCTCGTGGCCGGCCAGCACGGCGGCGGTCTTGGGGCTGGCGGCCAGGATGTGCAACAGCCGGTTGCGCACCTCGAGGATGCCCGGGCCCAGCGGCGCCAGGCTTCCGTCCGCGGCCGCCTTCCAGGCTCGCACCTTGTTGTCGCCGCCGTGCCACATGCTGTCCTTCACGTGGCCGCCCTGGGGAAACACGGGCTCGTGGGCCACCACCACAATGTGCGCGCAGGCGGGGTCCGCGTCGGCGGCGGCCACCTGCTCCTCCAGCCAGCGCAGCTGATCCTCCAGCAGGTAGCCCTGGGGATTGCCGCCCGTCAGCTCCTCGTGCTCGTTGTACCACCAGACATTGTTGAGGAAGAGGGCCGTGACACAGCCCAGCCGCGTGCTGAACACGGTCTCGGCGTAGCCCGGCAGGTCGGGATCCGCCTGGGTCGGACCGTTCTCCGGGTTGCACATCTGTTGCGCGAAGACGGTCTCCGCGCTCTCTGCGTGATACGGCCAGCGGTCCATGCCCAACCAGTCGATCTTGTCGCCCCGGAAAATGCGCAGCAGGGTCTCGTGGTTGCCGATGCCCGCGAAGAGCGGCCGTTCCCGCCAGAAGCCGGAGGTGACCTGTTTGAAGGCCTGCAGCTGGGCGCGGAAGTCCGCCGGGTGGGT
Source organism: Candidatus Delongbacteria bacterium (assembly GCA_041675285.1). Lineage (NCBI taxonomy): Bacteria > Candidatus Delongiibacteriota > Candidatus Delongbacteria bacterium. Next base: position 75,534 of record JBAYTZ010000003.1, on the reverse strand, counting down.
GGTGTAGCCGCTGATCAGGTCGCCGCCGAACAGCAGGGCCTGGGATCCGTTCACGTAGGCCAGCCCCAGCAGCGGCTCCAGCGCGTGCAGGTTCACGCCCAGGTAGCCGCGGTCGCCGCCGCCGTCCTCGTCCCGGCTGTCGCCGCAGTAGGCGAAGCGGATGGGCTCCGGTCCGGGGCCGGGCAGGGGCAGATCCAGCCACTCCGTGGCGGGTTCGCCGGCCAGGCGCACGCGGTAGCGCAGCTCGTGCTCCGTGGACAAACCCCGCAGCGCGATCTCGTGGGAAAGCCCGGCGCCCGTGGCCTGCACGCACAGTCCGTCGTCCAGCTCCAGCGCCACGGAGCAAGGCAGGTCGGTCTTCAGCGCCACGCTGGCCATGCCGGGCGCGCGGCTGTCCACCTTGCAGAGCAGCGGTCCTTCCAGCAGGGCCGGCAGTCGCCGCAACGCCTCTCCATCCCGGCGGAAGCGTAGGGGAATGTCCGCCAGCACCAGCGGCTCGTCCGCCCCGGGCCGGGCCAGGGAGAGTTCCACGCGCACCAGCACGGACCCGGTCTCCGTCCAGCCCTCGCTGTTGAGGTTGCGGTTGAACAACCCCTTGAGCGGCAGTTCCACGCGGCCGCCCTCCACCCGGCGCTCCAGGCGGAAGCGCCGGTAGCTGTAGCCGCTCTCCTCGGCCTCGAAGGGCCAGGGACCGGCGCAGACGCTGCCCGTCACGGCGGCGGCGTCCAGCGGGCTGCCGTCCAGCAGCGTGTCCGCCCGGGCGAGATCCAGCCAGAGCGCCCCGCTTTCCTCCACCACGCAGGCGCTCAGCTGCTCGAGGGATAGTTTGACCCGCGGGCCGCGCTCCACCTGCTCCACCAGTCCGATGGTGGTCGGATCGACGACGGGCAGGGCCGCCACGGACGTGGCAACCAGCAGCAGAGACAGCAGCGCAACCACGGGGATCGGCGTGCGGCGGCGCGGCATTCCCACCCCCATCCTGTCGTGATCCATCTCGTGGCCCCTTGTGGTTGCGCCGCAGCAGGGAATCCGCTTGGGCGTGCTCACCTCGCGTTCAGGGTGATGAGGGCCAGCGTGCCGCCGGCGGGATCCGTCGCGATGCAAAAGCGCCCCACGCCGGGCACGTCCACGGGCTGCAGGCAGACCGTTCCGCCCAACTCCTGCGCCCGAACGGCCTGGCGGTCCACATCGGGAACCGTGAGGTAGGGTGTCCAGCGGGCCGGGGCCGGTCCCATGTCCTCCGTGATGGCCATCAACCCGCCCACCTCGTGGCCGTCGGCCAGGAAGGTCTGGTAACCCTCCATCCCCGCCATGGCCCGGCAGGTCCAGCCCAGCACGCCGGCGTAGAAGGCCTGGGCCCGCGCCACGTCGCGCACCATCAGCTCGCGCCAGCAGAAGAAGCCCAGCGGATTCTCCGGGTACTCGGCGGGCTGCAGGAAGCACATCAGGGCGAAGAGCGCGCCCTCGGGATCCTGGAGCACGGCGCAGCGCCCCACCTCGGGAATGTCGTGGGGCGCCAGAAGCACGCGCCCGCCCAGCGCGTCCACCCGGGCCGCCGCGGCATCCACGTCCGCCACCGAGACATAGCTGAGCCAGCCATGGAACTCCCCCGTCTGGGCCGGCGCGTGCACTTGCGCGCCCGCCACGGCGCCGCCCTCCGGCCCGAACAGGGTATAGATGGAACCGTCGGGGAGCGGCCAGGCCCGGGTCTCCCAGCCAATCAGCTCCTGATAGAAGGGCACGGCCCGGGACAGATCCGCACTCTGCAGTTCCTCCCAACAAATCCCACCCACGGGGATCGCCCGCTCGCTCATGTTCGATCCTTTCTGGTTGGCGTGGCGAACTCCTCGCCCTGCCCGTCCAACCTACCAAGGCTTCGGGCTGGAAGGCGAGGCCCATGAGCCAAGAACTGGAGAAAGCTCCCGCCGGCATTGCCGCGCCCCGCCGGGTTGCTGATATTCCCCTCACGGGGATGGATGCCGACCTGGTGGAGGCCGCGGCCTTCAAAGCCGTTGCGGGGCAGTGCACCTGTCCTGGCTGGGTTCGATTCCCAGACGTTCCCGCCAAAAGGGTCCCCCACCGGGGGCCCTTTTTGCATGGGTCCCGCCAGGGGGCTTCCAGACAACGGCCCGCTCCTTCACCTTTCACAGGCAGGGCCGCCGACAAGTCTTTACCACACCATTGGCTTTTCTTACAGATGCCGCACAATTGACCCCACTTTTATACGGCAACCCTTGGCATTGTTCAGGGAGAAACCGCACCGACCCGAATCATTTTCATTGTGTATCAACGCGTTGACTCTGAGTTTCGCTCAGTTTTGGCCAAACCAGGCTCTTGGCCCGCATGTTGCTCTGTATTAACCACACACACCCAGCCCTCTAACGAGGTCATCCCATGCGACCGCTGTTGCTTCTGTTGATCCTACCTGCGTTGCTGTTGGCCCAGCCACTGCCCGTGGCTTGGCCCGATCGGCCCGCCGGTACGGTTCTCTATGCGCTCCCCACCAAGGCCTTCAGCGGAGCGTCACTGCCCCTGGATGAAAATCACTGGCTGCTGGCCTGGTGCGACATGCGCGACGGCCAGGGCCGGCTGATGCTGCAGAGCTACCCGCTGGACAACCCGTCTGCCGGCGGAGCCTGGTACACCCAGGTGGAAGGGCTGGGGCCAGTGGATGCGCTGGTGCACGAAGCCTCCGTGATCACACCCTACACGCCCACGCTGGCCTCCGATGGCGCAGGCGGCGCCTATGTCCTCTGGCAGGAGATGCTGGATGAATCCGATGGCGAACTGCGGCTGCAGCACGTGGGTCCCGCCGGCGACTTCCTCTGGCCGGCGGATCTGGTGGTGGCGCCGCGGGTGCCCACGCCGCAGGATGATTGCCGCGACCTGTCGGAGCGTTGCCGCTCCCGGGCCGACCAATATCGCCGCCTGCATGCAGACGGCACCGGCGCCTGGGTGGTGTGGTGCAGCGGGACGGACTCGCTGACGGTGCAGCACGTGGAACCCGGCGGCTTGCCGGATCCCGATCTCCCCGCCCAAGGCCTGCCTCTTCCCATCTCCACCTATAGCTTTCAACTGAGCGACAACGGGCTGGGCGATCTCTTGCTGTGTTACACATCCGGCTCGTCCCAGACCGGCTATGTGCTGGGCATCCGGCCGGACGGACAGTGGTTGACGCCGGCACCCGTACAAATCACGCCAGCCGGTGCGGTCATCGACCGCTTCGCTTGTTCGTCCACGGGTGATGGCCGCCTGCTGGCGGCGTGGCGGGCGAACGAAAACCTGCGGGTCCAACTCCTCGACTCCAGTCTGCTGGCCCTCTGGCCGACCGCTGGAGTGACCGTGGCAAATGGGGTCCAGGATCTCAGCCTGGCCAAGGCCCAGGCGCCGGGTCCGCCCTATTCGCTGGCCTACAGCACGGCCGCGGGCTGGCAGGCCCAGCGGCTGGACGGCGAGGGCCGCCTCCTGTGGGCCGCCCCGCCCTGGCTGGACCTGATCGGCGGTGGCAATCCGGGACAGCTGCGCTGGTTCTCCGAGGACGACGAAGGCATCGTCTACCTGCAGCTCGAGGATGAGACCCAATACCTCCAGCGCTTGAGTCCGACGGGCACGCCGCTCTGGAGCGCCGAAACCGCCCGATTCAACCAGCCCGGCAACCCGGGAGCGGTGTGGGACCTGCAGCCCGGTCCCGCGGGCGAAGTGCGTGTGGGTTGGCGGAACCCGTTGGATCTGACCGTGAACATCGTGCGCCGTGATCTGCAGGGCCAGGACCTGCTGACACCGGAGCAGGCGGTTTGCTTCCGCGGCGAAGCCCAGTGGGGCGGGCCCCCCCGGCTGATCCACGATGGCGCCGCGCCTCTGTTCTACTGGAGCGACAGCGAGTCCGACTGGCTGCAGTCCGTCGACGGGCAGAGTGGCGAACGGGGCTGGGGAGTCTTGGAGCGGCCCATGCAGGAGCGCGACGATTACAACGAGCCGGTGACACAGCAGACCGCTGATGGTGTCTGGATTCTGCAGATGATCTGGCGGCCGGAAACCCAAGGCTACTTCCTGGGACTCCAGCGCCTGGGCGCGGACGGCAGCGTCCTGACCCCGCTCAGCCCGGTGAATCCGGCCATGCTGGAGCAGACCAACTACGCGGAGTACTTCGACCGCCACCTGGCGGCCGGCGAGTCCAGCGTCTATGTGGGCTATGACCAGTGGTCCAGTCCGTCGACGGAGATGCGCCTGCAGCGCCTGGACCGGGAAGGCCACATCCTGTGGGGCGACAACGGCCTGCTCATCCCGCCGCCGTCGGCCGGCAATTGGCGTCTGGCGGGCCTGGCCCCCGCGCCGGACGGGGTGTTCGCCATCCTGCACCTGCGCGAATCCGCAAGTAGCTCCCTCTACCTCCAACTCTTCGACGAAGCCGGGCTGCCGCAATACTCCGACCAAGAGGGGCGTGGCCGCCGGCTGGATTTGCCGGTGGACCTGTGGGGATTTGGTTTCGAGTCCCACGTGCTGGACGCGGGCCACCTGTTGCTCACGAGTTTCACGTATGACACAGGAATTCCCCGCCTGAGCCTGTTGTGCCTGGATTCCCAGGGCGAGGAAGCATGGAGCCGGTTCTGGGCGCCTGCCTGGGGAAACGATGTGCAGGTGCAGTCCGATCCGCTGGGGCGCTTCTGGCTGGCCTGCGAACTGGGCGATGAGAGCAGCCACCACGTGCATGTGGAACGCCTGGCGGCGGATGGCGGGGTGGAACAAGTCTGGCAGATCGCCCAGGCGGACGCAGAGTGCCAGAGCGGCATGACGCTGGTGCACACGGAGACCGAGCACGCGCTGTTGACGGCCTCCACCTTGAGTTGGAGCGGCGAGGGCTTGCGCGTGAAAGGTCGTCAGCTGGTGGACGGACAATCCACGCCGGCTGATTTGTTCAATGAGTTGCTGACCCCGGCCCACCTGTTCGCCCGGGTACCTCAGCTGACCCCCGCGCCCGAGGGCGACGCCTGGCTGGCGTGGTACGACGGACGCGGCGAGGAGATGGGCTACGGCAGCCAGGCCCGCGTGCTGCGCCTGGACGTGCTGGACGCCGGCACGGCCGTGGACGATCCCGCCCAACCGGCGGCCTTCCGGCTGGAGCCAAACCGGCCCAACCCCTTCAATCCCGAGACCACGCTGCGCTTCACGCTGGCCCAGGCCGGCCCCGTGCGGCTGGAGATCTTCAACCTGGCCGGGCAGCGCGTGCGCGTGTTACAGAACGGCGAGCTGCCCGCCGGCGCGCACAGCCTGCGCTTCGACGCCCGCGACGAGTCCGGGCGCGAACTGGGCAGCGGGCTCTACTTCCAGCGCCTGAGCGCCGGCGGCCAGAGCCGCACTCAGCGCATGCTGCTGCTTCGTTGACCGGAGGATTTGATGCGTACGCTGCTGCTGATCCTCAGTCTGCCGCTCGCTCTCCAGGCCCAGCCCCTGCCGCTGGCCTGGCCGGACAAGCCGGCCGGATCCGTGTTGTACGTCACACGATCCCGGCTCTTCGACGGCGCCCACGCCGCAGCCGGCGGGGACAGCCTGATCCTGGCCTGGTGCGACGCGCGGGACGGCAACTCCCGCCTGATGGCGCAGAAGTTCTCCGCCGCGGCACCCGCGGCTCCCGGAGCCTGGAGCAGTCAAGTGGAGGGTCTGGGGCGCGTGGAGGCCCTGGTGGGGCCTGTCAGTCCCCTGGCCGTGATCTCGCCCGCGCTGGCCCCCGACGGGCAGGGCGGGGCCTTCCTGCTCTGGAGTGAAGCCACCAGTTCCTTCCAGGGCGAGCTGCGCCTGCAACAGGTGGGCGACGCGGGCGGCCCGGGCGCCTTCCTCTGGCCCGCCGACCTGCTGCTGGCGGACGACGCGCCCATTCCCGGCGAGGATTGTCGGGACGATGCCGAACGCTGCCGCGGGCTGATGGACCCGTACCGCCGGCTCTGCGCCGACGGCCAGGGCGGCGCGTGGGTCACCTGGTGGGACGGCGAGTACCGCCAGCGCCTGCTGCACGTGGAGGCCGGCGGCGTGCCGGATCCAGACTTCCCCGCGGACGGCCTGGTGCTGCCCTTTTCCACTTGGAACTACCAGCTGCTGGCCGACGGACAGGGCAACGCCCTGCTTTTCCACCTGGATCAGGGCAACGCACTCTGGGCGACGGGCGTGCGGCCCAACGGGCTCTACCTGTTGCACGAGACCAGCCGCCGGCTGAGCGCGGTGGACGCCGTGGTCACGGCCTTCGCCGTCGAGCCGACCGGGGACGACCGCGTCCTGGCTGGCTGGGTGGACGGCTACTCCCCGGGCGTGATGGAGCTGCGCCTGCAGCTGCTGGACGCCGCCTTGCAGGACCTCTGGCCGGCGGGCGGCCTGCCCGCGGGGCTGACGGACGCCGCGTGGCTGAGAGTCTGCACGACCCAGGGCGCCACGCCCTACTACCTGGCCCACTCCACGCCCGCGGGCAACGTGGCCCTGCAGCTGGACGCCAGCGGCCAATTGGGCTGGCCGCAGCCCGCCCCGCTGGAGCTGGTGGGCGACGCCAACCCCGAGCGCGTGCTCCTGTTGGAGGCGGACGAGCAGGGCCTGTTCTGCGTCGCGTTGTATTACGACGTCGCTTACGCCCAACGCCTGGATCCGGCCGGCGCGCCGCTCTGGCCGGCGGAGCGCACGCGGCTGGCGCCGGGCAGCCACGCCGGCTGGCCCTGGGGACTGTCGCACGAGGGCCCGGGCGCCTGGAGCGTCGGCCTGTCTGCCCGGGCGGACGGCCAGACGCACGTGCAGCTGGTCCGCCGCGATCCCGGAGGACTGGACCTGCTGGATCCGCCCGCCGACCGTTTCTTCCAGTTCGACAACAGCCACGAGAGCGCGAAGGCCCTGCTCGCCGGCGCGGACGACGTCTTCACGACGTGGTGCGCGGGAGATTCCCTGTTCCTGCTCTCCACCGCAGAAGCCTCCGGCGACCCCCGTTGGGGCGCCCGGGAGCGCCCCCTGGGACCCGTCATCCCCTACGAGCAGGTGGCGGGCGCGGAGGTGGAGGACGGCTGCTGGGTGCTGAGTACCGTGTCACAGCCGGAGACCGGCTTGCCCGGGTATCGCGTGCAGAAGGTCGACCGCGCGGGCCAGGTGCTGGCCGAGTGCGCCAACCCCTTCCCCGGCCTCAATCTGAACCCCGACTATCAGGGCCTGTACTACGGCCAGGTGCTGGCGTCCGCCGGGCAGGCCTATGTGCTCGCCAATGATCTCAGCACCTATCGGCTGCAAGCCCTCGACGAGACCGGCGCCCTGCTCTGGGGCGAGGCGGGCGTGACTGTGGGCGGGCTGCGTCCAAACCAACGGCTGGGCGGCTGGGGGCTTCATCCCGCTGGCGGCGTGGACATCGGCTGGGCCGATCAGGATCCGGCGAACCTGGGCTACTACCTGCAGAGCTATGACGCGGCAGGTCAACCCCGCTACCCGGACCACGACGGCCGCGGGCGGCTGGCCAGCCTCGACTACCAGCGCTGGCAGTCCCAGACCGGCTTCCTGGCCACGGCGGAGGGCGGTTGCCTGCTGGCCCTGCGCACGGGATCCACTCTCAGCCTGCAGGCCTTCGACACGGCGGGGGACTCGCGCTGGATCCGCCACCTGAGCCATCTCCAGGCCGAGGGGTTGAGCCTCCGGCAGGACTCCCAGGGCCGGCTGATGCTGGAGATCCCGCAGTTCATCGACAACCAGGAGCGCCTGCTCTTCCTCCGGCTGACGGCGGCCGGGGACGACGAACGCAGTTGGAACCTGCCGCTGGAGAGCGACCACCAGCTCTTCACCTGGTGCTGGGTTCCGGGCGAAAGCCAGGAGGCCGTGGTGAGCATTCTCCGCTCCACTCAGAGTGACACGGGACTGCGCGTGCGCGGCCACCTGGTGGACGAGGAGCAGACGAACATGCCCTTGCTCTTCGACGACTTGTTGACCACGCCGCAAGCGGACAATTACCCCGCCTTCCTGGCTCCCGCACCCCATGGCGATCTCTGGCTAGGCTGGGAGGACAGGCGCTGCACGCCCTTCGGCTATGGCGACCAAGTCCGCCTGACCCGCCTGGACGTGCTGGACCTCAACACGGCCGTGGAGGCGCCCGCCCAGCCGGCGGCCTTCCGGCTGGAGCCCAATCGGCCCAACCCCTTCAACCCCGAGACCACGCTGCGCTTCACGCTGGCCCAGGCCGGCCCGGTGCGGCTGGAGATCTTCAACCTGGCCGGGCAGCGCGTGCGCGTGTTACAGAACGGCGAGCTGCCCGCCGGCGCGCACAGCCTGCGCTTCGACGCCCGCGACGAGTCCGGACGCGAACTGGGCAGCGGGCTCTACTTCCAGCGCCTGAGTGCCGGCGGCCAAAGCCGCACGGGACGCATGCTGCTGGTTCGTTGATCAGGAGACACCATGAAAGTCCTGCCGCTGCTCGTGCTGATCCCGCTGGGTGCGCTGGCCCAGCCCCTGCCGCTGGCCTGGCCCGATCAACCGGCCGGGACCGTGCTCTACGTGGCCCATCCCACGCGCTTCACCGGCTCCTCCACCGTGGCCGACGACGGCCGCTGGATCACCACCTGGTGTGACATGCGGGACGGGCGCGGACGCCTGTTCCTGCAGAAGCTGGATCCCGACCATCCGTCCGCCGGCGCCTGGCGCGGGGAGGCGGAAGGTCTGGGACCCGTGGAGGGTCTGGCCGGCCCGCCCGCGGCGCTGTCTCCCGTCATGCCCCAGTTGGCCCCGGCTCCGGCGGGCGGCGCCTACCTGCTGTGGCAGGACGCCCAGTCCGACGGGCGGGGGGATCTGCTGCTGCAGCGGGTAGGAGACGGCGCGGGCGGGCAGGGCGAGTTCCTCTGGGAGCAGGATCTCGTGCTGGTGGAGGATCTGCCCCTGCCCTATGACGACTGCCGCGACCCCGGCCGCTGCCGCAGCTGGATGGACTCCTGGCGCCGCTTGGCCCCCGACGGGACGGGCGGAGTCTGGGTGGCCTGGCGCACGGCCGTGGGCACGCTGCAGGTTCAGCACGTGGCGGAGGGCGGCCAGCCGGACCCGGATTTCCCGGCCGCGGGCCTCGAGCTGCCCGTCACCTCCTGGGAGTATCGCTTGTTGACGGACCCGGCGGGCAATCTGCTTGTGATCCATACCTCGTCCGGAGCGAGCGGCTGGGCCCTGGCCGTGCTGGGCGTGCGGCCGGATGGCGGCTGGTTGCTGCCCGAGATCTCGCGCGTGGTGTCGGAGGGGGACGCCAACACCTTTGACGCCAGCCTGACGGCGGACGGGCGCCTGCTGCTGGCCTGGACCAGCGAATCGGTGGCGCGGACCCAACTGCTGGACACGGCGCTGGAGAGCCTCTGGACCCCCGGAGGCGAGCTGCTCTCCGCCGGTCCGGCCTGGGGGGTTCGAACGGCCACGGGAACGCCGGGAACGCCGCTGGCCGTCGCCTGGGGTCATCAAAACGAATCCTGGCAGGCCCAGCTGCTGGACGATAGCGGTCACGCGCAGTGGACCCAGCCCGTCTCGCTGGAAGTGCTCAACGACGGTCAGCCGGGATCCCTCGAGGCGCTGGTCCTGGATGCCGGCGGCCTGGCCTATCTCTTCCGCGAGGACGAGGGCCTGCATGTGCAGCGCCTGGACCTGGCGGGCCACGCCGGCTGGGATCCGGACCTCACGCGACTGGGAACGCCCGGCACCTACACGGCTGCCTGGGATTTCCGCCTCGACGCGGACGGCGGCCTGCGCACCGGCTGGACGGAGTATCGCCCGGCCAGCGGCCTGAGCCTCGCCTGTCAGCGGCTGTCCCGGCGTGACCTGGACGGCGTGGAGCAGGTGGATCCCGCCGCGGCCGTGTTCCTGACGGAAGCGCTGGAATCCGCCTCGGGCGTCCGGCTGCTGCAGGGCGACGTGGACCCGCTGCTGACTTGGCAGACCGGCGACTCGCTCTACAGCGTGCAGGTGAACGGCCACGACGGCCGCCTGGACTGGGGCTTCCGCGAGCGGCCCGTGCTGGGTCGGCCCGGCTTGAGCGTGCAGTCAACGGCAGCGGCGACCGTGGGAACCTGGCTGGCGGCCTCGGTGACGGCGGACGAGTCGGGGCGCACGCTGCTGGAAGTCTGCCGGGTGGACGAAGCAGGCCAGCTGGCGGCCGGGCCAGTCCAGTTGGCGCCCGCGGCGCTGGAGGATCCCGGTTACTTCGACCAGCAGAATCCCCGGCTGACCGGAATGGGCACCCACGTGGTGGCGGCCTGGGAGCACTCCGCCGCCAATCTCAACCAGGTGCGCGTGCAGCTGCTGGACGGCGTCGGCACGCGGCGCTGGGGCGAGGCGGGCCTTGCCCTGTCGCCGGCGGGAGACGCCTGGACGAGGCTGCTGGGGCTGGCACCCTTCGGCAACGGAACGGTGGGCGTGCTCTGGGGCCAGTGGACCGCCGCAGGCACCAGCGTCTACCTGCAGGTCGTCACGCTGTCAGGCGCCCTGGTCTTCGCCGAGAACGGGGGCCGCGGTCTGGGACTGGGGCTGGACTACGCGGGCTGGAGTGCCGAAAGCCTGCTCCAGATCCTGCCGGACGGCACGCTGCTGGCGGGCGTGCGCGACCAACTGGAGGACGGCCTGACGCGCTGGCGCCTGGTGCGCGTGGACGCCGAGGGTCACGAACTGTGGCGTCACACGGAGGCCTCCGTCGTTCTGACCAGTCTGGCACTGGTGCCGGACGACGAGGGCTCGCTCTGGCTGGGCCGCGGCCGCTGGGACGGCGACCGCGTGCGCTTCCAGCTGGAGCGCCGCTCGGCCCAGGGTGCCGTGGAGCGGATCTGGTCCCTGGACACGCCCGACGCAAGCCAGACGGTCAGCTGGGCCCTGACCCACGCGGACGGCGAGCACGCGCTGGTGCTGCTGGAGTACAACCAGGACGCCAACGACTGGTGGTTGCGCGCGGCCCGGCTGCCGGAGGGGGACGCGCAGCCGATCTTTGCCGCGCCGGCGCCGCTGTTGCCCTCGCTGGCAGCGAACGCCGAATTGGCACCGGCGCCGCTGGGGGACGTCTGGCTGAGCTGGAGCGACCACCGGGGCAGCTTCCTCGGCTACGGGCTGCAATCCCGCCTGACCCGCCTGGACGTGTTGCACGTCAACACGGCCGTGGATCAGCCCGCCCATCCGGCGGCTTTTCGGCTGGAACCCAATCGGCCCAATCCTTTCAACCCCGAGACCATCCTGCGTTTCACGCTGGCCCAGGCCAGCCCGGTGCGGCTGGAGATCTTCAACCTGGCCGGGCAGCGCGTGCGCGTGTTACAGGACGGCGAGCTGCCCGCCGGCGCGCACAGCCTGCGCTTCGACGCGCGGGATGAGGCCGGCCGCGAACTGGGCAGCGGGCTCTACGTGTACCGCCTGAGCACCGCCGGCCGCCAGGAGGCGCGGCGCATGCTGCTGCTGCGCTGATTCGCATGATTCCAACACAAGGACTGCGGGAGCGCGCGACTCCCGCCCGAACACTCAGCTGAGGTTCACCATGAGATTGGCACTGCTGCTCCTGCTGCCGAGCCTGGCCGCCCTGGCCCAGCCGCTGCCGCTGGCCTGGCCGGATCAGCCGGACGGGACGGTCCTCTTCGTCCGCCACGACCTGCGCTTCCAGGGATCCGCCACGGCCGTGGACGACGCCCACTGGATCACGGCCTGGTGTGACATGCGCGACGGGCGCGCGCGCTTGTTCCTGCAGAAACTCGACGCGACGAATCCGGCGGCGCCGGCCTGGCACTCCGCGCCGGAGGGGCTGGGTCCGGTGGACGCGCTGGCCGGCCCGCCCGCCGCCCTGACGCCCTTCATGCCCGTGTTGGCGCCGGACGGCGCCGGCGGCGCCTTCGTGCTCTGGCAGGATGTGACCAGCGAGAACGCGGGCGATCTGTTCCTGCAGCGCGTGACGGACGGCGGCGGCCAGGGCGCTTTCCAGTGGGGTCAGGACCTGCTGCTGGCCGAGGACGTGCCGCTGCCGGTCTACGACTGCGGCGACGCCGCCAACCGCTGCCGGAGCATGTCGGACGAATACCGCCAGCTGGCGGCGGACGGTCTGGGCGGCGCCTGGGTAGCCTGGCGCGCCGCGGATCAGTTCCTGCATCTGATGCACGTCGACGGTCAGGGATTGCCGGATCCCGATTTCCCCGCCGACGGCTTGACGCTGCCGGTCAACGCCTGGGACTTCAAACTGCTGGGCGACGGACTGGGCAACGCGCTGCTGGCGCACTCGGCCGAGCTGGGAATCGAGCGGCCGCTGGGCGTGCTGGGCGTGCGCCCCGACGCGGGCTGGCTCTGGCCGGGCGGCACGCGTCTGCTGGGCGGCGAATCGCTGCTGTACTTCTCCTGCCGTCCGGCGGGCGCCGGCCGCACGCTGGCGGCCTGGACCACGGAGACGGGCCTGCGCGCCCAACTGCTGGACGCGGGGCTGGAGGACCTGTGGCAGGCCGGGGGCGTGCTGCTGGAGGACTACGGTCCGCGGGTCGTGCGGGTGGCCTCCGGCGGAGCCGCGGATCAGCCGCACGTGGTGGCCTGGGAAGATCCAACCGGCAATTGGCTGGCCCAGGTGCTGGACGGGGATGGGCATCAGGTCTGGGCGGCCCCCGCGCCGCTGGACGTGGTGGCGGACGGCAGCAATGGCGAACTCTACCACCTGGCGGTGGACGCGCACGGGCCGGCCTATCTCTTCGAAGAGGGCGACGGCCTCCATGTCCAGCGCCTCTCCGCAGGCCAGCAGCTCTGGTCGGCGGAACAGAGCCGGCTGGGACCGACGGGCCAGAGCGGCCACTCGTGGGACTTCGCGCTGCGCTCGGACGGCGGCATCCTGACCGGCTGGTCCGCGGTGGAGTCCGACGGTCAGGCGGAGCATTCGCGCCATCAACTGTCCCACCGCAATCTGCTGGGCCAGGAACAGCTGGAACCCGCGGCCGCCGCCTTCCTGGCGGAGAGCTGGCAGTCCGGCGGCGCCACGCAGCTGGGAATGGGCGGCGAACGTCCGCTGCTGACCTGGAGCGCAGCCGGCACCCTCTACCTGGCCTCCGTGGACGGGCACAGCGGGCAGCGGCGCTGGGACTACACCGAGCGGCCGGTGGGAACGCAGGCGGGTCCATATGACATGGTGAGCCTGGCGGTGGACGACGAGCTCTGGCTGTGCGGCGACGTGCTGCTGCCGGAGCAGGGCGTCTACCAGCTGCAGCTGAGTCGGGTCGACGCGCAAGGCCAGCTGCTGCTGACCCCGGTGGATCTCGCTCCGGCCGAGCCGCAGCTCCCCGGCTACTACGAGCAGTACCGTCCGCAGCTGGCCTGGGGTGGCGACCGGCTCTTCGTGGGCTATGACCTGCTCGCGGGCAACCAACTGCGGGCCCGCCTGCAATGCCTGGACGCCGCGGGAAGCCGGCTGTGGGGCGACAGCGGGCGACCGGTGGGGCTGTCCACGGACACGCAGACGACCCTGCTGGGCCTGGCGACCCAGGCGGGTGGCGAGGTGGTGGCGGTCTGGACCCGGCGCTCGGGAACGGACACGCAGTTCTACCTGCAGCGCTTCAGTCCGGCCGGCGAACCGCTCATCGCCGACAACAGCGGGCGCGGCATCCGGCTGGACCTGAACGCCGACTATCTGAGCTTCTCGGGCCAGGTGCTGCCGCAGCCGAACGGCACGCTGCTCTTGTCCCTGGGCGACACCATGGACGATCAGAACACCCGCTGGCGCGTGTTGTGCCTGACCAGCGCCGGCGACGAACTGTGGCGGCACGAGGAGACGGGCGCCGCGCTGATGGCCATGCGCGTGCTGCTGGACGACCAGCAGCGCGTCTGGCTGGGGCGTTCGCGCTACGCGGCCGAGCAAATGGACTTCCGCTTGGTGAGGCGCTCGAGCGCGGGTGTGCTGGAGCGCGAGTGGAATCTGCTGCGCTCCGCCATGGATGGCATTTATTCCTGGTCCCTGACTCACGCCGGGGAGGAGAGCGCGCTGATCACGGTAACCGAGAATGCCAATGTCGACGCGGGGATCCGAGTGTCGGGCTTCCTCCTGGCCGAAGGGCCGGAGCCCCAACTCCAGTTCAGCGACTATCTGCCGTCGCCGAAGTCGGCCAACTGGGTCGTGCAGACCCAGCCGGCACCGCAGGGAGACGTCTGGCTGGTTTGGGAGGATCGGCGCGGCATGTTGCTGGGCTACGGCGAACAGGCTCGGATCACGCGCCTGGACGTGCTGGATGCCAACACGATCGTGGACGATCCCGCCCAACCGGCGGCCTTCCGGTTGGAGCCCAACCGACCCAATCCCTTCAATCCGGAGACCACGCTGCGCTTCACGCTGGCCCAGGCCGGCCCCGTGCGGCTGGAGGTGTTCAATCTGGCCGGACAGCGCGTGCGCGTGTTACAGGACGGTGAGCTGGACGCGGGTGCGCACAGCCTGCGCTTCGACGCCCGGGACGAGGCCGGCCGCGAGCTGGCCAGCGGCCTCTACCTGTACCGCCTGAGCGCCGCCGGTCGCCAGGAGACGAGCCGCATGCTGTTGTTGCGCTGAGCGCCGTCCGCAGGCAAGCGGCTGGAAATCGAGGAAGCGCGGGGACGGTCGTCCCGGACGATCGTCCCCAACCCCAGACGGGCAACCAGGTGCGCGCCCTTCTGATCCAGGACGACCCCCCCGCGCTCCTCTTCCAGCTCCGACTGCACCCGACGGCGGGCTGCGGGACAATTGAAACACAGCGGGGCCGCGCAGACGGCCCCGGTTTATACAAGGCTCCTTCCCTACGTTTTGGCGGGCGGCGGAGCCCCCCCACCGCGAGCCTGTCACGAGTCGAGCAGCCAGGGAGCCGCCCCATGCCGCAGACCATGAACCGGGTCCTCCAGATCACGGCCGACATCTTCAAGCAGGGCGACGACACGGAGTTCCGCGAACGGCTGCGGCTGGTCCCGCCGGAGGAGCGTCCGCTGCCCGAGCGAGCGCCCCACCCCGACGAGCACGGCGCCGAGGCCCTGCAGGCCCGCCAGGACTTCCTGCGCGCCCAAGGACACGTGCTCGAGCACGTGGCAGGCCGGGGCGAGCCGCTGGATCCGCAGTCGCTGAAGGGCAACGTCGAGTGCCAGATCGGCTGGTGCCAGGTTCCGGTGGGCGTGATCGGTCCGCTGCGGATCAGCGGTCTCAACGCCAGCGGGGATTTCTACGTGCCGCTAGCCACATCCGAGGGCGCGCTGGTGGCCTCCTACGGCCGCGGCGCCCGCCTGATCAGCCGGGCCGGCGGGGCCCGGGCGGCCTGCATCAGCGAGTCTGTCTCCCGGGCGCCCTGTTTCATCTTCAAGGACATCGTCGACGCCGGGGTCTTCCTGAACTGGGTGCTGCCGCGCGTGCCCGGCTTCCGGGAGATTGTCTCACGCGAGACGCGGCACGGCGAACTGGTGGACATCAAGCTGACAATCAACGGCTCGACGCTCTTCCTCACCTTCGACTTCACCACGGGCGACGCCGCCGGCCAGAACATGGTCACGGCCGCCACCAACGCCATCTGCCGCAGCCTGGTGGAGCAGTCCCCGGTGAAGCCGTCGGCCTGGTATCTGGACGGCAACCTCTCCGGCGACAAGAAGGCCAGCATGCTCTCCTTCCTGGGAGTGCGCGGCAAGAAAGTGGTGGCGGAGGCGATCCTGCCCGCCGCGGACGTGCGCCGCGCGCTGCACTGCACGCCCCGGGAGATGGCCCGCTACAGCCACACCTCCGTGCTGGGCGGCGTGCAGAGCGGCTCCATCGGCGTCCAGGGGCACTTCTCCAACGCCCTCACTGCGATCTATCTGGCCTGCGGACAGGACGTGGCCTGCGTCTCCGAATCCGCCGTGGGGATCACGGACATGCAAGAGACCGAGGCGGGCGACCTGCAGGTCCACGTCTCCCTGCCCAACCTGATCGTGGGCACGGTGGGCGGCGGCACGCACCTGCCCACGGCCCGGGAGTGCCTGCGCCTGATGGACTGCGAGGGCGCGGGGCGGGCGCGCAAACTGGCGGAGATCTGCGCGGTGACGGCCCTGGCGGGCGAGATCTCGATCATCGGCGCGATGGCCGCCGGCGAGTTCGGCGCCGCGCACCAACTCCACCGCCACCCCCAGGCGGAGTCCGTCCGCCGTGGATGACATCCGCCGGCGCGCCGCCTTCACCTTCATCCGCTACTCCAACTGCTGGGAGGACGCGGCTATCCTGCGCGAGGCCCTGCAGCCCGCGCCCGGGCGCCGGATCCTCTCCGTGGCCTCCGCCGGGGACAACTCCTTCTCCCTGCTGGCGGCCGGGGCCCGCGTCTGCGCCGTGGACTTGAACCCCGCGCAGTTGGCCCTGGTGGAGCTGAAGCGCGCGGCGATCCGCCATTTGGAGCACGACGAGTGCCTGGCCTTCCTGGGGCTGCGGCCCGCCGGGGACCGCCCGGCCACCTGGCGGCGGCTGGCGCCCGAGCTGAGCCCGCCCGCCCGGGCCTTCTGGAACGAACGCCCGCAGCATATCGAGGCGGGGCTGATCCACGCCGGCAAGTTCGAGCGCTACTTCCGACTCTTCCGCCGCTGGGTGCTGCCGCTGCTGCACGACCGCCGCACCTGCCGCGCGCTGCTGGAGCCCAAGAGCGCGCAGGAGCGCGCCGCTTTCTACCGGGACGTCTGGGACAGCCGCCGCTGGCGCCTGCTCTTCCGCCTCTTCTTCGGCCGGACCCTGCTGGGGCGGCTGGGGCGGGATCCGGAGTTCTTCCGCTACGTGGACGAGCCCGTGGGCGAGACGATCCTGCGCCGCGTGCGCCGGGCGCTGATCGAGCTGCCCGGCGAGGACAACCCCTACCTCGAGTACATCCTGACCGGCACCTTCCAGCAGAGCCTGCCCGACTACCTGCGGCCCGCGAGCTACGCCGGGTTGCGGCAGAACCTGGAGTTGCTGGAGCTGGCCGAAGGCTCCGTGGAGGACGTGCTGGCCGCCTCGGACAGGTGTTACGACGGGTTCAACCTCTCGGACATCCTGGAGTATCTGGACGGCCCGGGCTGCGAACGCCTGCTTCGCCGCGTGCTGGAGCGCAGCCGGCCGGGCGCGCGAATCGCCTACTGGAACATGCTGGCGCCGCGCCGGCTGCCGGAATCCCTGGCCGGACGGGCGCGCTCCCTCGACGGGCTGGCCGCCGGGCTCTTCGCTCGCGACCGGGCCTTTTTCTATCGTGACTTCCGGGTCGAGGAGGTCCTGGAATGATCTCCGCCGCCGATCTCTGGAACGCCGGGCTGCTGATCGCGCTCTATCTGGGCATGGTCCTGCTGGTGGAGTCCTGGACCCGGCGCGTCCGGCCCGATCCCGAGCTGAGCCGCAAGGCCGTCCACTTCCTGGGCGGGCTGGGCACGCTCTTCCTGCCCTGGCTGATCCACTCGGTCTGGCTGGTGCTGTCGATGGCCCTGCTGTTCGCGGCCGCGCTCTACGCCGGCCAGCGCAGCGGACGCCTGCAGTGCCTGGCGGCCGTGCGGCGGCGCGGGGCGGGCAGCGCCTACTTCCCGCTGGCCGTGTTCCTGCTCTACCTGATCTGCCGCGAGGAGCGCTGGCTCTACGTGGCCTCGATTCTGGTGATCACCGTCTCCGACGCCGCCGCCGCGCTGGTGGGCGGCAGCTACGGCCGGCACAGCTTCCGGGTGGGCCACGAGCATCGCAAGAGCCTGGAGGGCTCCGTGCTCTTCCTCCTGCTCACCTTCCTGGCGATCCACCTGCCCCTGCTGCTCCTCACCGAGCTGCCGCGGGAGACCTGCGTGCTGGCGGCCCTGCTGATCTCGCTGCTCCTGACCGGCGTCGAGGCGATATCCACGCGCGGGACCGACAACCTCTACATCCCGCTCTTCACGTGTTACAGCCTGCTCAAGATCACCACCAAACCGCCCGGCGAGATCGCCTTCCAGCTGCTCAGCCTGCTGGCGATGATGGCCGTGCTGGAGATCTTCTTCCGCTCGCTGAAGCTCTTCAGCATCCGTGACTCCATCGTCTTCGTGATTTTCATCTACGGCGTCTGGTCGCTGGGTTCGATCCAGTGGTCCGTGCCCATCTTCGCCTGCTTCGCCCTCTACTGCGGGGTTCGCATGCGCGTCCCCAACCGGCGCAACTACCAGGTGGAGACCACGCCGCTGTTGCGCGTGATCCTGATTCCCCTGCTGATCCTGCTCCTGGCCAACGCCAGCGGCCGCTACCACGAGCTGTTCGGGCCCTTCCTCGCCGCCACGGTGACGGCCTTCGTCTGTGTGACCTGGGCCTACGTGCTGTTCAACCGCCAGGGAGTGTGGAACAGCCGGCCCTGGCAGGCGCTGGCGGCAGGCGCTGGCGCCGCGCTGCTGGCCGTGGGTGCCACCATGCTGCCGCAGCACCAGCCGCCGCTGGCCGCCCTGGCGCTGATCCCGCTGCTGGCCGGAGTGGCGCTGGCCGCTTATAACCTCCGCCTGCGGGGCCGCGTCCAGGAGCTGCCCGTCCAGGGCGGCGGCAGCCCCGTGCTCTGGCTGGCGCTGGGGGCGGCGATCGTCTACTGGGGCCTGCAGCGGCTGGCTCCGCTGCCCGTCTGGCAACCGCTTTCCTAACGGAGGGTACGCATGGGCGTGGAGGTGACCCTCGTCCGCAGCGCCGCCGACTGGCGGGACTTCCTGGCCCTGCCAGACAGCATCCAGGGCGGCGATCCCGACTACACGCGCGCCGCGCCCGCTGCGCTGCGGCGGCGTCTGGAAGCGATGGATTCCGCCCGCCACGACCTGTGGCTGGTCCGCCGGGAGGGCCAGCCCATCGCCCGCGTGGGCGCCTGGCTGGCAGAGGGCCTGACGGGCGTGGAAGGCGTCGCCGGGCTACTCGGGTTGTTTGAATCGCGGGATGACCTGGAGGCGGCGCGGCCCCTGCTGCGGGCCGCCCGGGAGTGGCTGCGGCAGGGCGGCGCGCGGGCGGCCTTCGGCCCGCTGGACGGCGACACGTGGCATCGCTATCGCTTCAACCTGGGGCCCCGTGACACACGGCCTTTTTTGCTGGAGCCCGTCAACCCGCCCTGGTATCCGCAGCTCTGGCTGGCCTGCGGGTTTACGGAGACGGCCCGCTACCTGTCCAAGCAGGTGCCGGACATGGCCGCCGTGCTGCCCGCCTTCGCTGGCGCGCACGCCCAGGCCCGGGCGGCGGGCTACCGCTTCCGCCCCCTGGACCCAGCCCGCTTTGAGCAGGAACTGGAGCTGCTGCATCAGCTGGCCTGCCGGATTTTTCCGGTCAACCCCTTCTATTCGCCCAGCGGGCTGGAGGATTTCCGGGACCTCTACCGGCCGCTCAAACCCGTGCTGGATCCCGGGCTGGTCTGGTTCTGCCACGACCGAAGCGGCGCGCCAGCGGCCTTCCTCTTCTCCCTGCCCGACCAGTTCGAAGCCCTGCGGAGCATGCGCGGCAGGTGCGGCCCGCTTGCCCGGCTGCGCTTCTGGCTGCGGCGACACACGGACACGCTCAACATCAAGAGCATGGGCGTTTGCCCCGAGCAGCGCGGTCAGGCCCTGGGCACTGCGCTGATCCACCAGGCCTTCGCGGCCGGGCTGGAGCGCGGTCTCCACCGGGCCAACCTCTGCCTGATGCACGAGAGCAACCGCTCCACGGGCTACGACGCCGGGCTGGGCGTCGTGTCGCGCCGCTACGCGCTCTACCGGCACGACCTGGAGGGCGCTACCTGATGGAGCCAAGCGCCAACGTGGTGGAACTGCTGCGCGCGGCCGCGGCGGAGAGTCCGGAGCGCGTCGCCCTGATCGAGGGCGCCGGGACGAGCACGCGGCGGATCACCTTCGCCGGGCTCTGGCGGCGGGTCTGCGCCTGCTCCGCCGGGCTGCGGGAGCGCGGGCTGGGTCCGGACGAGCGCGCCGTGGTCATGCTGCCCATGTCCATCGACCTCTACGCGGCCCTGCTGGGCGTGATCCACGCCGGGGCCTGCGCCGTGTTCGTGGATCCCTGGGTGTCACCGCGCCGGATCGCCGCCTTCTGCCGGTACGCGGAACCGCGGGCCTTCATCGGCGTGACCCGCAGCCACCTGCTGCGGCTGCTGGAGCCGCGCCTGCTGCGCATTCCGCTCACGGTCACCAGCGGACGGCGGCTGGGTGGCTGGCCGGCGCGCTGGACCCTGGCGGAGCTGGAGGCCGCGCCCGCCGACGAACCCGGCCACTTCCGTCGGGCGGAGGATCCGGCCCTGATCACCTTCACCACCGGATCCAGCGGCGAACCCAAGGGCGCCAACCGCACCCACGGCTTCCTGCGCGCCCAGCACCAGGCGCTGTTCCAGGCCTTCGGCCCGCCGCCGGGCGCGGCCGACCTGCCGCTCTTCCCGGTGTTCGCGCTGAACAACCTGGCCTGCCGGGCCACGTCGGTGATCCCCGAGCTGGATTTTCGCCACCTGGAGCGGCTGGACGCCGGGCGGATCCTGACTCAGTGCCGCGAGCACGGAGTGGCGTCCTGCACGGCCTCGCCGGACTTCCTGGACCGGCTGGCCGCGCACCTGTTGGCCGGCCATGGCCCCACGCCCGCGCTGCGGCGCGTGCTCACCGGGGGCGCGCCGGTGCGGGACGAGCAGCTGGACGAGTGGCAGCGGGCCTTTCCCGACGCGGAGTTGCAGGTGGTCTACGGTTCTACCGAGGCCGAACCCGTCGCCCACGCCAGCCGGGCCGAGCGGCAGGCGGCGGGCAGCGAGCGGGGTGGAATCTGCGCCGGTCGGCCGGTGCCGGAGATCCGCGCGCGCATCCTGCGGCTGGCGCCGCCAAGCGACAGCGAGCGGCCGGGCCTGGCCGACGAGATGCCGCCGGGCGAGATCGGCGAGCTGGTGGTGAGCGGCGCGCACGTCTGCCGCGACTACTTCCGCAACCCCGCCGCCACGGCCGAAAACAAGCTGCTGGACGCCGAGGGCCGGGTCTGGCACCGGATGGGCGACACGGGCTGGCTGGACGAGGCGGGCCGCTTCTGGCTAGCGGGGCGCGTGCACACAACCATCTTCCGCGCCGGACAGGCGTGTCACGCCAACTTGGTGGAGGAGCAGGCGCGGCGCCGGCTGGGGCCCGGCCAATACGCGGCGCTAGGCCGACAGGACGAACGGCAAGGCGAGCGCCTGCTGCTGGTGGTCCACACCGAGCGCCCGCCGCAATCGAGCGCCGCGGCCCTGGCCGACTTGCAGGCCGCCGGCCTGCCGGTGGACGAGCTGATCCTCCACCCCCGGCCGCTGCCGCTGGATCCGCGTCACAATTCCAAGGTGGACCATCCGGCCCTGCGCCAGGCGCTGGGCCTTCCCGCGAGGTGAACCGTGAGCCAAGTCAGCCGGCAGTCGTCCTTTCCGCGCCGCTTCCACGCCTACCTGGCCGAGCGCTTTCCGCCGCTCAACTACGGCGTCCTGATCGTCTGCTACTACTCGTCCAACCAGTTCCTGGCGCAGACCCTGGAGAACCCCGGTAGCGCGGTCCACTATTCGATCTCCTCGCTGATGGGCGCCCTGACGCTGCTGGCCATGTTCTTCCACCTGCGGGTCTTCGACGACCACAAGGACGCGGAGCGCGACCTGCGCTTCTTCCCGCAGCGCGTGCTCTCGCGCGGCCTGGTGACCCTGCGGCAGCTCAAGGTCGCCGGGGCGCTGGCCATCGGGCTGGAGCTGCTGCTGGGCGCGTGGCGCGGACCGGCCGCACTCAGTGCCGTGCTGCTGGCGCTGGGCTTCTCGCTTATGATGTTGAAGGAATTCTTCGTGCGCGAGTGGCTGAACCGGCACTTCCTGCTCTACGCCGTCAGCCACATGCTGATCATGCCGCTCTTGGCGCTGGTGGCCTACAGCTTCACCACCGGCAAGTACCCCTGGCAGGCACCGAGCTGGTTCTGGCTCTACGCCTTCGTGGGCGTGTTCGTGACCTTCAACTGGGAGATCTCGCGCAAGATTCGCGCGCCGGAGGACGAGGTGGCGGGGCTGGACTCCTACTCGCAGATCTTCGGCGCCTACGGCGCGGCCTATCTGGTGATCCTGATCCGCGTGGTGGACACGCTGCTGGTCTCGCTGGTGGGCTGGCACCTGGGCCTGAGCGCGCTGTTCTACGGCGCCCTGGCGGCCCTCTTTCTGCTCTGCCTGGTGGGCCTGTTGCAGTTCCGCTTCCGCACCAGCCGGGTCACGGCGCGCCGGATGGAGAGCTACGCCGGGATCTACATCATCGCCTTCGACCTGATCCTGGCCGTGGAGATCGCCCGGGCCTATCCCTTCCGACTTTTTTGATCCCCAGGGAGTGAGATGAATCTGTCCGCACAGCTGATCGGGCCGCGGGACGCCGCGCGGCTGGAGGTCGCCCAGGCCGGCGGCAAGGGCGCCAACCTGGCCCGCCTGCAGGCGGACGGATTCCCCGTTCCCGCCTGGTTCGGGCTGGCCAGCGGCCTGCTGCCCTGGCTGCTGGAGAACGATCCGGCCTTCGCACCGTCGGCCCGGGTCATCGCCACGTTGGTCGAGGCTGCGCCGGAGGATCGGCTGGCCGCCGGCCGCCACGTTCGTGACACACTGCTGGCGCTGGAACCGCCCGCCGCCCTGGTGCAGGCGCTGGAGGAGGCGCTGACCCGCCACATCCCGCCGGGTCGGCCCATCTCCGTGCGCTCCTCGGCCGCCGACGAGGACGGCCGGCGCGTCTCCTTCGCCGGTCTGCACGACAGCTTCCTGTTCGTGCACGGAGCCGAGGAGGCGGCCCGGCGCGTGCTGCAGGTCTGGGCCTCGGCCTGGAACGAGCGCGCCCTGGCTTACCGGCAGCGGCAGGGCCTGCCTGTGGCCGAGCCGCGCATGGCCGTGGTCCTGCAGGAAATGGTGGACGCGGCGGTGAGCGGCATCGCCTTCACGGCCAACCCCAACACGGGCAACGTGCAGGAGATCCTGATCAGCGCGTGTTACGGCGCCGGCGAGGGCATCGTCAGCGCCGGGCTGGACGCGGACCTGTTCGTGGTGGCCAAGCAGGGCGGCAGCTGGACGTCCACCCTGGCCCGCAAGACCGAGCAGCTGCGACACGCGGGCGCCGGGGAGTCCGGCCTGCGGCGGATCCCCGTCCCGGCGGAGCTGCAGGAGCGGCCCAGCCTGAGCGATCCCCAGCTGCGCGAACTCGCCCAGCTGCTGCTGCGGCTGGAGGCGCGCTTCCGCGAGCCCCAGGACGTGGAGTTCTCCCTGGACGAGGCGGGCCGGCTCTTCCTGCTCCAGGCACGGCCCGTGACCACCGTGTCCAGCGCGGGACCGGCGGCCGGCAACCCGGTGGTCTGGGACAACTCCAACATCATCGAGAGCTACTCGGGGCCCACCAGCCCGATGACCTTCAGTTTCATCCGCCACGCCTACACCATCGTCTACCACTGCTTCGCCCGCGTGATGGGCATTCCTCCGGCGGAGGTGGAGCGCAACCGCCACGTCTTTCAGAACATGCTGGGGCTGTTCCACGGCCGCGTGTATTACAACCTGCACAACTGGTACCGGCTGGTGGCGCTCTTCCCGGGCTTCCGTTACAACAAAGCCTTCATGGAGTCCATGATGGGCCTCAAGGACAAGCTGCCGCTGGAGGAGGAGAACGCCCCGGACCAGAGCCGTGCGCGCCGGCTCTTCGTGGAGCTGCCCCGTCTGCTGCGGCTGCTCTGGCGCTCGCTGGGCAACTTCCGGCGCCTGGACCGGCTGGTGGCCACCTTCCAGGCCGACTTCCACGCGCACTACTCGCGCTGGCGCAGGCTGGACTTGGAGCGCATGGCGCCCCACGAATTGCTGGCCCTCTATCGCGAGATGGAGAGCGCGCTCTTGTGGAAGTGGGACACGCCGATCATCAACGATTTCTACGTGATGATCCACTACGGGCTGCTGAAGAAGCTCTGCGCCGACTGGTGCGGGGATGCGGGCGGCGCGCTGCAGAACGACCTGATCTGCGGCGAGGGCGATATCGAGAGCACGCGGCCCACCAAACTGCTGATGGAGATCGCGCGGACCATCCGGGCGCGCCCGGACTGGCGGGCCGCCTTCGAGCAGGCCACGCCGGACGAGCTGGCCGCGAGCGTGCCCACCAGCCCGGAGCTGGCCCCGGTCTACGAACGCATCGCCTTCTACCTGGACGAGTACGGCTTCCGCTGCATCAACGAGCTCAAACTCGAGGAACCCTCGCTCAAGGAGACGCCGCGCTTCGTCTACCAGGTGATCCAAAACTACCTGCGTGCCGACGAGGAGCTCATCGACCCGGCCCGGCTGGAGGAGCGCGAGCAGGTCATCCGGCGCGAGGCCGAAGGGCGGGCCCACGCGGCCTTGGGCGGCGGACCTGCCGCGTGGCTGAAGCGCCGGATCTTCCAGTGGATCCTGGGCGGCGCGCGGCGCGGCGTGCGCAACCGGGAGAACCTGCGCTTCGCCCGCACCCGGATCTACGGCCTGCTGCGCGAGCTGCTGAACTCCATCGGCCGGACCTTCGAGCGCGAGGGCCTGCTGGATTCCTGGCGCGACATCTACCTGCTGACCATCGACGAGGTCTGGGACTTCATCCTGGGCACGGCGGTGAGCACGGATCTGCGCGGCCTGGCCGAGCTACGCCGGCGGGAATCCGACTCCTGGCGGGCGGCGGACGCCCCCGTGCCCGACGACCACTTCACCACCTGGGGCATGGCCTGCCACCGCAACGACGGCCGCGACTGGCGACCGGCGGCCACGGACTCGCCGGCGGGCGGTCTGCAGGGCATCGGCTGCTGTCCGGGGCAGGTGCGCGGAGCCGTGCGCGTGGTGGCCTCGCCCCTGGACGACCTGGCCCTGAACGGCGAAATCCTGGCGGCGGGGCGGACGGATCCGGGCTGGGTGCCGCTCTATCCGTCCATCTCCGGGCTGCTGATCGAGCGCGGGAGCATCCTCTCGCACTCGGCCATCGTGGCCCGGGAGATGGGCATCCCCACCATCGTGGGCATCGCCGGATTGCTGGCTGCGCTCAAGGACGGCCAGGTGGTGGTGATGGACGGCAGCAAGGGCCTGCTCAGCATCGAGGCAGATGGTGATGCGTGACCGTCAAGATCAGCCGGCGCTCAGGAACGGGACCGGGCCTCGCGGTTGCGCACCATCACGTAGGCGATGAGCGCGCACGCGAAGAAGAGCAGGAGCATCCAGGCGATGGCGCCCAACGTGCCCATGGCCGTCTGGTAGACTTCCAGGGTCAGGCGCTCCCAGGTGATGGTCAGCGGTTCGCCCAGCTTGTCCTCGGGCATGATGTAGCGCTCCAGCGAGTGCACGCGCACGCCGCCGGAGACCCCCACGACCAGCATGGCGAAGGACAGGTAGCGGCGCCAGACCAGCGCGATCTCGTCGGCGATGATCCGGTCCAGGATCTTGCCGATGGACTGGCGGAAGGCGCGGGCCACGGCCAGCGAGACCGCCACGGCGATGGCCAGGGTGAGTCCCATCAGGGCGAAGAACATCGGGGCCTCCTCTGCTGTGCGGCCGCCGGGCCGCCGGTGGAGTCCGGACGGCGGCAGTCCGCGCCGGCCCCAGGATGGCAATTTGCCGGCACGGCAGACGGGTTTCCCTTCGGGCAGCAGGTTCGTTTTCCCAAGTTGCGCCCGTCCCCGCCACTTGTCACACGGGAGCCACCCATGAAGCGATTGATCCTGCCCCTGGCCCTGCTGGCCGTCCAGGCCCGGGCCACCGTGCCCCAGCGCGCGGAGAATCCCTGGGAGGGCGCGCCCACGCAGTCCACGGCCGCGCTGCGCCCGGCGGCCCGCGAACTGCCCGCGCCGTTGGGGCCCTTCAGCTGGCTGCGCGAGTACGCGCAGATCGCCGCCTTCCTGGCCGATTGGCAATACCTGCAGGTCGGAAACGCCCAGTACGGCGGGATGATCGAGGCCGAGGCCGGGCCGCTGGGAAACGTGATCCAGACCGACAACACGCTGGAGGCCATCTGGGTCTGGTCGCGCTGGCGGAGCTGGACGGGCCGCGCGGACTACGACGCCCACGTGGCCGCCGCCTGGACCTACTGCCTGAACCATCCGGCCTGGCTGGAAGAGGGCGGGCTGAACGACAACTACTATCGCGCCCACAATTGCGCCTGGGGTCTGGCGGCCGCCCTGGAGTACGAAGCCGCCAGCGGCGACACCACGCGCCGGAGCTACGGCCGCACCTGCGCCACCTACATCGCGGCCCATCCGCTGCCGCTGGGCTCCGCGTCGGGAATGAATGCCATGGTCACCGGCTGGTGCGCGGGCAGCTTGTACGAATACGGCGTGGAGACCGAGCGCGCGGACCTGCGTGCGGCGGCCGTCGAGCAGGGCCTGGACCTGCTGGACTTCGTGGAACAGGATCCCGCGCGCTGGCTGGCCTGGGACGAGTGGGCCATGAGCGGCGGCACCATGCTCTGGGGCCTGTGCCGCTCCGTGTTCCGCGACGCGCCGCTCTACGGCCAGCAGTGGCTGCAGGACCACGTCTTCCAGGTGCCCGACTGGGCGGACTGGCACAACGTGGACGGCTACGATTGGGACGGCTCCTGGAACGTGGCCTACGCCAACGGTCTGTTCGCGGTGACGGAGGCGGTGGGCGACCCCGTCTCCAGCGAGCGAGCGCGCCGCATCGCCGAGAACCTGCTCTCCCACGACACGGACGACGACGGCGGGATCATGGCGGAGAGCGAGGATCCGGACACGGAGGACATGAGCTGGGTGACCTGCTACCTGGCCCGCTTCTGCGTGGCGCGGCTGGTGGGCCGGCCCGCGCCGCGGGACGTGGGGCCGCTGCGCCTGCACGGCCTGCTGGACGAGGCCGTGGTACCGGCGGGTCAGCCGTTGGAGTTGCGCGTGGTGGTGGCCAACCACGGCCTGGAGGACGCCGACAGCGTGGGCGTGGTCCTGGAGGTGGACGGCGAGACCCTGCAAACCGACGCCTTCGTGGTCAGCGCCGGGCTGGACACGCTGGACTTCGCGAGCTGGACTCCCCCCACCAGCGGGCGCCATCGCCTGCGGGCCTGGACGGTCTGGGCGGGCGATCAGCAGGCCGCCAACGACACGCTTTGCATCGACCTGAACGCCCTGGCCCCGCCGGTCACCCGCAGCGGCGCGCTGGCGGACGCCGGACGACTGCCGGCACGCCTGCGGGACGGGCGCCTGGAACTGACGCTGCCTGCGGCCGCCCCGCTGCGGATCGAGGTCTACAACCTGCTGGGGCAGCGCGTGCTGGCCTTCACAGAGGCCGTGCCGGCGCCGGGTTTGCACAGCCTGCGCTGGCAGGAGCGGGCCGCAGAACTGGCGGACGGCCTCTATCTCCTGCGCGCCGAGTCCGGCGGGCGGGTCGCCCTGCTGCGCGCGCCCCTGCTGCGCTGATCGGCCCCGTCTCCTACAGTGTGCGGCTCCGCAGCTGGCGGGCGGCCTCGACGATGGCGCGCAGTTTGCCTTCGGCGACGGCCGCGCTGTTCATGGGGCGCTCGCTGAAAGTGGCGAAGCCGCAATCCGGGTTGAGGAAGAGCTTGTCCGCGGGCATCAGTTCCAGCGCCTCTTCCACGCGCAGCAGAATCTCCGTCGGACTCTCCACGCCGGGCGTGCGGGGATTCACCACGCCCAGGCCCAGCTCCTTGTTGCCGAAGGCCAGCAAGTCACCGGCGCGCGGCGTGGCGTACTCCAGCACCAGCTGGCTGACCCGGATGCGCTGGAAGACCGGCTCCAGCGGCCGATAACTGCCCGCCAGCAGGGTTTCTTCGCGCGTGCTCCAGTTGCCGCGGCAGACGTGCAGGGCGCTGCGCGCGGCGCTCAGTTCGTGGATCAGGTCCGTCACGCGGTTGATCAGGCCCACGGCGAAGTCCAGCTCCGCCGCCGGGTCCTGGCTGGCCGCCAGCGCCGCGCACATGAAGGTGCGTGTCCGGCCCTTGGTGAAGACCAACTCCGTCAGCACGGGCTCGTCCAGCTGGATCACGGCCACGCCCAGGCCGCAGAGCTCCGCCACCTCCGCCTGCAGCAGGGCCACCACGTCCTCCGCCAATTCCTCCTTGGAGGCGTAGACCCCGCGGGTGAGTTCGGGCACCCAGAACGCACGGGTCAGGATATAGGGGCCGGGCAGGGTCACCTTGAGCTGCTTGTGGGTCACGCTCTTGAGGAACCGCGCGTCTTCGGCGGCCAGGGGCTCGCGCCGGCGCAGGCGACCCGTGCAGGTGGGGTTGCGGATGGCCGTGGCCGGCACGTCCAGGCTCTCCAACAGCGTCTCGAAGCCCTGGCGGTCCTCCACGTGCTCCAGCAGTTCGGCCAGGGTCATCAGGGTCACGCCGTCCAGGCGGTCGGCGACGAAGGAGTAGAAGTTGTCGCGGGTCAATTCGCCGTCGGTGACCAGATCCACGCCCGCAGACTCTTGCAGCTCCACGCAGCGCCGGACCTCGTCCCGCGCCAGTTCCAGAAAGCCCACGCGCGGCAGCTCGCCCGACCGCAGCCGTCGCTGGGCGTGGAGCAGTTCACGGCTGCGCGGCCAACTGCCCACCATGGTGACGGGAAAGAGCGGCAACGTCGGCCTCATGCGCGGCTCCACTCGCCCGCCGCGCGACGCTCGAAGAAGCGCAGGGTATCCACGGCGCGTCCCAGCGGGCCGAATCCGCTCTGTCGCCCCGGTCGCCACTCCTTCAGGCCCTCCATGTCCATCATCTCGCGCTGGGCCGGGTCGGAGTAGTCCATCCCGAACAGGACCTCCAGCCAAGCCTGCTGTTGTTCCAGCGGGAAGTCCCCGCGCACGGTGAAGATGCAGTGGTCGAATGGCTCGGTGCTCAGCAGCACGCGAAAGGCCGCGGAGTCCAGGCTGCCATCCGCACACCAGGCCTGCCAGTTGAGATCCAGCAGGGCCGCCGCCTCCACGTCGCCGGACTGCAGCGCCAGCAGGGCATCGCGCTCGCCGCCCACGTGGTCGCCGTGTTTGCCCACCAGCACGTCGAAGCGCGAGGCCGTGAAGTCCCGGCCCTCGACGAGTCCCGCCTCCGCCAAGGTCTGCAGCGGGATCAGCGTGGCCTGCGGGCTGTCCCAGGCGCCCAGGCCCACCCGGCGGCCGCGCAGGTCCGCCACGGAGCGGATGCCCGAGTCCGCCCGCACCACCAGGTGCGAGATCCGGTCCTGATCCGTGTCCCGCATCGCGATGCCCCGGCAGTCGCCCCCGGTGCGGCGCTGCATGTCGAGCCAGGCCAGGGGCGAGTTCCAGGCGATCTGGAACTGGCCCTGGAGGTGGCTCTCCACCATCAGTTCGTAGTTGTTGTAAAAGACCGTGTCCAGCGGGCATCCGTGTTGCCGGAAGTACTCGGCGATGATCTCCCAGATGAGGACCACCTTGGGATCGTATACCACGGCCCCCACCAGAATGGGCTTGCTCATGTCCTGCTCCTCGTTGTCCTGTTCGTGATGCCGGCGCGGATCTCGTCCCGCGCGGGTGATCACCTGTGTGTCTCAACCAGCCGGTCCTTCCCTAGCGCCCCACGGCGGAAACCGCCGCCCTGCCGCCTGCGGCGAAAGGGGCTACCCGAACACCGGCAGGCCCACCAGCGCGCGGCCCACGAATTCGCGGATGGCGTCGGAGGTGGGGGCCATGACACTCATGGCGCGGCAGTCGCGGAAACAGCGTTCCACCTCCAGGTGGCGGCTGAAGGCCGCGCCGCCGCAGGCCAGCATGGCCAGCTCCGTGGTCTCCCGCGCCGCGTCCGCCGCGGAAGCCTTGCTCTCCAGCACCAGCAGGGTGGTGGCCTCCGTGGGCTCCTCCACGCTGTCCAGGGTCACGCTGATGTGGGCCCGGGCTCTGTCGGTGATGATGCGCATCTGCGCCAGCCGCGCACGCAGCACGGGCAGGTCGCTGAGCGCCCAGTCCAGGTGCTGCAGGCGGCTGGAGGTCAGGTGTCCGGTAGTGAGGCGGATGGAGGCCTCGGCCAGCCCGGTGGCGATGACCGCGCAGCCCAGTTGGAACACCGGCAGCACCACGCCCAGCATGATCTCCAGGGCGCCGCCCGCCGGACCCATGCGCCGTTCCGCCGGAATGCGGCAGCCGGCCAGGGTCATGGGGTTGCTGGCGTTGCCCCGCAGGCCCACGCCGTCCCAGCCTCCCGTGATGGTCCAGCCCGGGTCGCCGGCCTTCACCAAGTAAAGGTCGATGCCTTCGCCTCCTGCTCCCGTGCTGGTGGCGACATAGCCGTCCGCGTGGCCGGCGGTGGTCACCCAGCTTTTCACCGCGTCCAGCACCACCGTGTCGCCCTCCGCGCGTGCCGTGCCCACCGGCGCCCAGAAGTGACTTCGGCTGCCCTTCTCGCTCCAGGCCAGGGTGCTCAAATGGCGCCCCGCGGCCACCTCGCGCAGTAGGGCCGGGAAGGGCCCCGCCGGGTTGCGCGCCGCCTCCGCCACGTAGCACGAGCTGCCGCACAGGTGCATGAGGAAGACCATGGCCGTGCTGCCGCAGCGCTGGCCCAGTTCCTCCAGGACCGCCATGGCCGCGCGCAGGCGCAGGCCCTGCCCGCCGTGCTCCACCGGCACCAGCAGGCCGAAGAGGCCCGCCTCCGCCAGGGCCTGCAGCGACGCGGAGGGGAAAACTCCCTCCCGATCCACCCGCACGGCGTGGGGTGCGATCTTCTCGTCCGCCAGGGCGGCCGCACGGGCCACCAGCAGCTGTTCTTCCACTGTCAAGCGATACATGGGAACTCCTTTTGTCAGATGAGTTTGAGTTCGATGTTCACGGGGCAGGCCCGGCGCAGGGTCTGCAGCAGGGGCGAGGTCCGGCTCGCCGCCTGCCAGCAGGCCGTGGCCGTCTCGTCCTCCCCCTCGTCCAGGAAGCCCGTCAGGTAGCAGGAGCCGCTGACGCCGGCCAAGGCCGGCGAGCCCTCGGCGCCACGCACGCCCAACGCGGCCAGCGGATCCTCCAACTCGGCGCGCAGGCTCAGCTCCAGGGATTGCACTTCAAGGCCGGTCCGGCCCAGCTCCGCCTGCAGGCGCAGCACCAGGTCTGAGCCCAGCGCGGCCAGCAGCAGGTCCAGCGAGGATGGATGCCGATCCCGCCGGCCGAGGCCGAGCGGGGAGTCGCTCAGCAGGTCGTGGCCGCGGGTTTGCGCGCGGGCGGGGCCGTCTGTGCCGGCGCGAACTCGCGCCGTCCAGGTTGTGCCCGTCACGTGGAGTGACCGATGTGGGGAAGCGGTCGTGGCATGGGGATGAACCTACGATCCGGTTCGCCCCGCCGCCACTGTGTGAAGAACTAAACAACGCTGTGTGACACAATCGGCGGCCATGGTTCAAAGGGAACGGGGGCCTGGGGCCCCCGCTCGTGCGATCAACAGGCTGCTCTGTCGCGCCCTAGGGCAGGAAGAGCACGCGGGTCACGGCGCGCAGATCGCCCAGCCGGGCCTCCACCAGATAGACGCCGCCCGCCAGGGCTCCGCCCTCGAACAGGAAGCTCCGCGTGCCCGCCGAGCTGGGGCCGTCGTAGAGGCGCCGCACGCGCTCGCCGCGCAGGTTGTAGACGCTTAGCTGCAGTTGGCCAGCCTGGGGGATCCGCAGGGACAGCCGCGTGGAGGGGTTGAAGGGATTGGGCGTGGCGGAGAGGATCTCCAGCCTCTGGGGCCGCCGGGCCGGTTCCACGCCCGTCTCTTCGTAGGCCTGGGCCGTGGTGATCAGCAGGGCCGTCTGGTTGCCCAGGGTCTGGGCGCCGGTGGCGTATTGGCCGTTGAAGGCGTACTCCAGTCCGGCCTGCTGGTCCGGCCGCTCCACGCCCACAGTGAAGAAGTGGTCGCCCAGGGTGGTGATCACGTCCTGGTACTGCAGCAGGATCTCGCCGTCCCCGGTGGGCGTGGGCCAGTAGGCGGGATCCCGCAGGATGGCCTGGAACCAGTTGTCCTGGTAGGGGTGGCCCGTGTGCTGGAAGTTGTTCCACTGCACGACGAAGATGTGCTGGTCGGCATCGTAGTAGCGGTAGCAGTGGCCGAAGCGGCTGCTGCCGAAGTAGTTGTAGAGGTCGGCCCAGAAGACCGCCAGCATGGCGTTGGGCCCCTGGGCGGCGGGAATCGGTGTGTTCAGCCCCAGGATGTGGTCGTGCTGGTCGCCCATGGCCAGCCAGCCGTTGGAGCAGATGGTCAGACTGTCATAGTCCACGCCGTAGAAGCGGAAGGTGAAGGGCAGAGCCACAGCCTGGCTGACGCCGTCCAGGCCCTCCTCGTTGAAGGCCACGCCCTCGTCGTTGAGGATCACCTCCGTGCCCGTCTGGGCGATGTTCACCCACTGGTAGTCGGGCGCGGCATCGCCGCTGTCGTCGTGGTGGTAGATCAGGTAGCCGTGCTCGTCGGGACCCACGGGGTCGGTCAGGGCCACCTGCCCGATCTCCAGCGAGAAGGGCAGGCGCGCCGCAGTGGAACCGTCCGCGCGGAAGAAGACCGCCTCCAGCGGCAGCTGGGAGCCGTCCAGCACGGCCTCGTCGATCCGCACGCGGAAGGGCCCGGCCTCGCCGGTCGCGCCGGGGGCCAGGAGTTCGCACGTCGCCGTGCTGTCCAGCACGGTCAAAGCGCCGGAGAGCGCGAACAGGCGGCCCCACGCGGCGTCCAGCGCCAGCGGTCCGGCGTTGTGCAGCTCCAGCAAGAGTTCGCCTTCGTCGCCGGCCTCCAGTTCGCCGGGATCCGAGAGCAGGCCGGCCAGCTCGGGCAGGGCGCCCACAGCGCTCAGTCGCAGGACGTGCCGCCAGAGCTCGCCGCCCTGGGGGTCGCGCAGGCTCAGCTCCAGCGCCAGCTCCTGGCCGTGCTCCACGCTGGGCGCCACCAGCAGGCTCAAACCCTCCACCTCCAGGCTGGCGCCCGCACCCAGCTCCGGCAGCTCGTGGGAGTCCGTCAGCACGCTGCAGCGTTCGTCCAAGGCCCGCAAATGCAGGGTCTGGCCCGCCGGGCTGCCGGCGTCGCCCACCTCGCCCAGCAGGATGCGCAGGCCCAGCGTGTCCCCGGCCGCCACGGCCAGGCTGTCCTCCAGCAGGCTCCACTCCAGCAGTTCGGTCAGCGCCTCGGCCTGGCCGGGCGAGAAGTCCACGCGCCAGGGGATGTGATCGTCGGCGTGGGCCACCAGCCGCAGGGGCTCGGCGGGCAGCGGGGCCGTCTCCAGCTCCACGCGGCCGCTCGCGTCCGTCCGGCCCAGGGCCAGAATCTCGCGCTCCGCGTTGCTCAGGCAGACCCAGATGTCGGCGGCGGGCTGGCCGTCGCCGGCCTGCAAGTCCACGTCCAGGCGTGTGACACCGCGGGCCGGGGTCGTCCACTGGGGCGCGGCCAGGGCCTGCTGCTCGCCCAGCCGCAGGCGCGTGCCCGGGTCGCCCAGCAGGTTGTAGGCGTAGAAGTAGAAGCGCACGTTGGTGCCCTGGTTGGTGGAACCCGGGTCGTACCACACGCCCTGGCGGTCGTTGGGGAAGCAGCGCCACAGCTCGCCCTTGCCGCGCTCCAGCAGGGCGCCCACCTCGCGCACGTCCTCGCGCAGCAGGCCCTGGTAGATCCCCAGGTCGATGCAGTTGTTCCACTTGGAGTGCGTGTCCTCCTCGGAGGGGCCGATGAAGGCCACAGCGCCGGTGGGCTCGCTGCCGGAGCCGGCCCGCAGGAAGCCCTCGCCCAGGCAGGGGTCGTAGTTGGTGTTGGCGAAATCGCCGCCGCCGCAGACGATGCTGGTCACCAGCGGCCACATGCCGAAGTTGCTCAGGTCGTCCATCTGGTCCACGCCGAACTGCGGCCCGTTCCACTTCTCCCGGTAGCCGAAGCCGCGGTAGTTCACCACGGTGCGCCCGCCGTTGAGCATGCTGGTGACCACGCCGGGCGGCAGCGGATTTTGATAGCGGTCGTTGCGGATGGTGTCCACGGCGGCGAAGCCGACCTCCAGCAAGTGCTGGCGGATGGCCAGCGAGGTCTCCCGCCGGCTGCCCG
The DNA here is from genome assembly GCA_041675285.1 of Candidatus Delongbacteria bacterium. Taxonomy (NCBI): domain Bacteria; phylum Candidatus Delongiibacteriota; species Candidatus Delongbacteria bacterium. Next base: position 41,688 of record JBAYTZ010000003.1, on the reverse strand, counting down.
CGCCGGAGACGTCGTAAATCACTGCGCCCTTGCGCGTCCACTGGTCGTCCACCTGGGTGGGTTGCTGATCGTAGAGCAGCAGCCGGTTGACCATCACCGAGAGCTGGTTGGCGTTGTCCGCCGGCAACCGACCCACCAGGATGTCCGAGAAGTAGTCGTCGCCCTCCAGCATGCCCAGCGAATGGTCGCTGACGATGTTGCGGCCCCAGGCGTCCTCGGCGTACTGGCCGCCGGGCACCAGGTCGCCGGGCACGTGATACTCGTTCTGCGAGATGTTCATGTCGCCCACCAGCAGCAGGTAGTCCAGGCCTTCGCCGGACAGCAGCTGCTGGGCCAGCACCTGGATGGGCTCCCAGTTGTTGCCCGTGACGCCGATGGACTCGCTGCTGCGGACGTCCACCACGTAGCCCTGGCTGCGGCGCCAGTCCACCCATTCATCCAGGTAGGAGAGCGAGCTGTTCTTGCCCACCACCAGGTAGCGGCCCAGGGGCAGTTCGCCCGTGCGCGCCGCGGCCTGCCGCTCCACCAATCCGCCGTTGAGGGCCCGTTCCCGGGCGCGCTCGACTTGCAGGAGCGAGCGACAGCCCCGGCCCGGGGCGGGGTTGTGCACCTGGCCGACGTCGAAGGTGACGCGCAGGACCAGTTCCTCCAGCCGCGCGCCCTGCGCCGAGAGCGGCGCCACGGAGAGGGCGCTGTAGCGCTGGCCCAGCCAGAGCACGGGCGCGCCCAGCGACCAGCAGGCCGGCGTCGGCGCGGCGCCATCCGACCAGCGCTCGACCAGCACCTGGGCCACGGGGTCGGCCGCCGCCGGCAGCGCCAGCCAGGCGCCCAGATTCAGCGGGGCCGCCTCGGGGTCCGGCGCCGCCAGGTCCGGCAGCTGACCCGCCCGCTCCGGGGACAGGCTCAGGCGCAGCTCCAGCCCCTGGTCGCTCTCGCTCAGCAGCTCCACGCGCCAATCACCACTGGCGGGCACCCAGCGGTCTTCCGTGGCCCGGCCTGCCCGGGCCAGTACCAGAACGATGGCCATGAACAGCAACAAGTTGCGTTTCATCAAAGCTCTCCCGGGCTGAATCATGCACAAATCGCGAGGATCATGAACGCAATCGCGGGGCCAATCAATGTGTCAGCTTCGTGTCGGTGAATCCTGAATCAAATCCGCTTGGGACAGGCAACACTTTGTGAAGTCTGGTTGCCCACTTGTCCAGCATTCCCCCCGCTGAATCCAGCAAAGCCGACGACCGATAGAGCGCAAGCAGACCGTCCGAGCGGGACGGCCGCCCCGCGAAGCGAAGGAAGGTCCATGGACGAGGAACACCGCGAATTGCTGGCCGGCTTTCTGGTGGAGAGCCGCGAGCTGCTGGACGAGGTGGAGCCGGAACTGATCCGGCTGGAGAAGGATGCCCAGGCCGGCGAGGTGCAGGGCGACACCCTGGACAAGGTCTTCCGGCTCTTCCACTCCCTCAAAGGCGGCGCCGGGATGCTCAACCTGGGCACTATCCAGCAGGTCACGCACAAGGCCGAATCCATCCTCAGCCTCTATCGCAAGGGCCAGGCCAAGCCGGTGGGCCGCCAGATCGACCTGCTCAACCGCAGCTGCGACTTCGTGCGCCAACTGCTGGACCTGGTGGAAAGCCAGGGCCACGACCAGGGCCGCGAGTCCGAGGCCCACGAGCTGGGCAGCCTGCTGACCCTGGTGCGCGAGTGCCTGGAGCGCGGCGAGGACGGTTCCAGGTGTTTGGACGAGGCCTTCGGCAGCCCGCCGTCCGCCGAACCCGAGCCTGTGCCCGCGCCGGTCGCCAGCCCGGCCCCGGTGGCGGACTTCCAGGTGCTGATCACCGACGAGCTGATCCAGCAATTCCTCACGGAATCCGAGGAGCTGCTGGCCAGCGCCGAGGAGTCCATCCTCAGCCTGGAGAAGCACCCCGAAGACCCGAACCTGCTGGACACGGCCTTCCGGGCCTTCCACAGTTTCAAGGGCAACTGCGGGATCATGGGCTTCGGCGACCTACAGCGGCTCAGCCACCAGGTCGAATCTCTGCTGGACCGCGTGCGCCAGCAGCACCTGACCCTGAACAGCGGCATGCACAGCCTGCTGCTCAGCTGCTTCGATTTCATCCGCGGCGCCCTGACCCGCCTGAGCGAGACCAAGGACGCCTCGCTGCCGGCCGTGCAAGGCCTGCTCAGCATGCTGCGGGACGCCGCCGAATCCTACGACGCGCCGCTGCCCATCCAGCCCGTGGAGGCGGCCCCGGCGCCCACCGCGCCGCCCGCGCCGGAGCCGATTCTGCTGGAGCTCGCCGCCGCGCTGGTCCCGCCGCTCGTGGCACCCGCCCCCGAGCCCGCGCGGAGTGATGAGGGCGCCAAGTCCGCCGCGCCTGCCGCAGCCGCGCCTGCTGCCGCCGCGTCGCCCTCCTCCTCCGCCACGCCGCGGCCCAGCATCCGCGTGGACGTGGACAAGCTGGACCGCCTGCTGGATCTGGTGGGCGAACTGGTGATCGCCGAGACCATGGTGGCGCAGAATCCCGATCTGACCCAGTCGGGCCTGCCCCTGGACCGCTTCGAGCGCAGCGTGCGCCAGCTGGAGAAGATCACGCGCGACCTCCAGGACGTCTCCACCTCCATCCGCATGACCACGCTCTCCGGGTTGTTCCGGCGCATGCCGCGCCTGGTGCGCGACCTGGCCGTGCGCACGGGCAAGCAGGTGGAGCTGCTGATGAGCGGCGAGGAGACCGAGGTCGACCTGACGCTGATCGAGAAGATCTCCGACCCGCTGGTCCACATCATCCGCAACAGCCTGGATCACGGCCTGGAGACGGCCGCCGAGCGCGTGGCCGCCGGCAAGAGCCCCCAGGGCACCGTGCACCTGAGCGCCCGCGTGGTGGGCAGCGAGGTCTGGATCCTGGTGGAGGACGACGGCCGCGGCATGAACCGCGAGCGCATCCTGGGCAAGGCCGTCGAGCGCGGCCTGATCCCGGACGACGGCGCGGGCATGTCCGACGAGCAGGTCTGGGCCCTGGTCTTCGAGCCCGGCTTCTCCACGGCCCAGCAGGTGACGGACGTCTCCGGCCGCGGCGTGGGCATGGACGTGGTGCGCCGCAACATCGAAAGCATCAGCGGGCGCGTGGACATCCGCAGCAAGCCCGGCCACGGGTCCACGGTCATCCTGCGCATCCCGCTCACCCTGGCCATCACGGACGGCATGATCCTGCGGGTGGGCGACAACCGCTACGTCATGCCGATCATCCACATCCGCGAGAGCCTGCAGCCCGCCGAGGCCCAGGTCACGCGCACCATGGACGGAATGGAGATCCTGCGCATCCGCGGCGAGCTGCTGCCCGTGCTGCGCCTCCACGAACTCTTCGGCATCCCGAGCCAGCACCAGGAGCTGGGCGCGGGCATCGCGCTGGTGCTGGACAACGAGGGCCGCACCCTCTGCCTGTTCGTGGACGAGATCCTGGGCCAGCAGCAGATCGTGGTCAAGGGTCTGAGCCGCTACCTGGGTGCCGTGGCCGGCGTGAGCGGCTGCACCATCCTGGGCGACGGCGAGATCAGCCTGATCCTGGACATCCACGGGATCTTCGACCAGGCCTTCCGCACCGTGGGACAAGAATCGATCCGCAGCGCGGTCCCCCCCCGGGACGTCGCTCGCCAGCACATCTGATCCGAGTTGCGAGGTTTTCGATGAAGTTGAACGACCTGTCCATCCAGACCAAACTGGGCGCCATGTTCGGCACCATCGTGTTGATGGTGATGGTGGGCGCCGCGGTGGTGGTCCAGCAGACCGGCAAGCAGCTGGACGACTCCAAACTGGTCAACCTGGCCGGCCGCCAGCGCATGCTGGTGCAGAAGATCACGCGCCTGGCCACGGACTACCAATTGATGGCCGTGACCGGCATGCCACCCGAGGTGATCAGCTCCATCCAGCGCGAGCTGGACGAGACCATGATCCTGTTCGAACACACCCAGGACGCCCTGCGGGACGGGGACGACAAGCTGGGCATCGAACCCATCGGGCACGCCGCGCTGCGCGCCGACCTGGACAGCGCCAAGGTGATGTGGAAGGACTTCGACGACCAGCTGCACTTCATCATCCGCAGCCCGGCGGGATCGCCCGAGGCCCTGGCGGCCGTGACCTTCCTGCGGGCCAACCACCAGTCCATCATCGGGCAGTACAACGACATCACCACGGGCTTCGAGGAGGCCAGCACCAACAACGTGAAGCTCGTGCGGGCCCTTATCCTGCTGGCCATCCTGGGCACCTCCTCCGTCTCCGTGGTCTCGGTGCTGCTCGCGCGCAAGATGATCTCGCGGCCCATCACGGAGCTGGCGGACGTGGCACGCCAGGTGGAGTCGGGCAACCTGGACCTGGTGCTGAAGGTGAAATCCGCCGACGAGATCGGGCAGCTGCGCTCCTCGATCAACGAGATGATCGCCGGGCTGAAGCGCGGGCGCGGCGAGACCCAGCACGCCGCGGCCCAGGCCGAGGGCATGGTGGAGCGCATCCACCAGACGGTGGCCGCGCTGCAGCAGGGCCACCTGAAGGAACGCGTGGACACCCGGGGCGCCGAGGGCAAGTTCCGCCAGCTGGGGCTGGGCGTCAACAGCGCGCTGGACACGCTGACCAGTCCTATCCACCAGACCAGCCAGGTCCTGGCCCAGTACGCCAACGGCGACTTCTCCGCCGAACTGCGCGACCTGCCGGGCGAGCTGCAGCAGCTGCCCGACTCCCTCAAGCACATCCGCGAGAACCTGGAGCTGCTGATCCAGGAGATCATCTCCGTGGCCGAGGCCGTCCAGGAGGGCCGCATGAGCAGCCGCGGCCAGGCCGCCGAATTCCAGGGCAGCTACCGCGTGGTGATCGAGCGCTTCAACCAGAGCCTGGACGCCATCGGCAAGCCCTTCGCCGCGCTGAACACCAGCCTGGAGCAGGTGGCCGGCGGCGACCTGCGCAGCCGGATGGAGTGCACCACCGGTCACGACATCGGCGTGCTGACCGCGCGCTACAACGACACCATCGCCTCGATGGAGCAGGTGCTCGCCCAGGCCAAGGGCATGGTCCAGAGCGTGGACCTGGGCTCGCGCCAGGTGTCCGACACCAGCCAGGCCCTCTCCCAGGGCGCCACGGAGCAGGCCGCCGCGCTGGAGGAGATCAGCTCCAGCCTGATCGAGGTGGCGGGCCAGACCCGCACCAACGCGGCCAACGCCAGCCAGGCCAACCTGCTCTCCAACAAGGCGCGCGACGCCGCGCACCGGGGCAACCAGCAGATGCAGCGCATGCTGGAAGCCATGCAGGACATCAGCAAATCCTCCAAGGAGATCAGCCGCATCATGAAGGTGATCGACGAGATCGCCTTCCAGACCAACCTGCTCAGCCTGAACGCCGCGGTGGAGGCGGCCCGGGCGGGCGCCCACGGCCGCGGCTTCGCCGTGGTGGCCGACGAGGTGCGCAACCTGGCCCAGCGCAGCGCCAAGGCCGCCCAGGAGACCAGCGAGCTGATCGAGGGCAGCGTGCGCGTGATCGACCAGGGCGGCAGCATCGCGGCGGAGACCGCCGGCGCGCTGGCCGAGATCGTCACGGGCATCACCCAGGCCGGCGACCTGGTCAGCGAGATCAACAGCGCCTCCAGCGAGCAGTCCACGGCCATCGAACAGGTGACCGAGGCCCTGAAGCAGATCGACGAGGTGACCCAGACCAACACGGCCTCCGCCGAGGAGGGCGCCTCGAGCGCCCAGGAACTGAGCAGCCTCGCCGGACGCCTGCGCGACGAACTGGGCCGCTTCCAGGTGAGCGGCGAAGCGGTCCGTCAGCCCGCGGCCGCTGCTCCGGCGCGCTCCGCGGCCCGGGCGACCCGTCCCGCCGCCAAGCCGGCCCGCAGCACGCGCGGCGTGCCCCGTCCGGCCAGCCGCCCGGCGGCGCCGCCGCCGGACGAGGGCAAGGGCTGGGTGGACCTGGAGTCCCCGCTGCGGCCGGAGGACATCATCCACCTGGACGACCACGACTTCGGCGAGTTTTAGGAGAGGCCCATGAGCACGCTTGACCGGCTGATCGCCGACGCGGAAGACTCCGTCGACACCCTGGACCAGAAGCACCTGACCTTCCGCCTGGGCAGCGAGGATTACGGCATCCCCATCGCGGCGGTGATCGAGATCATCGGCATCCAGCCCATCACCGACCTGCCCGAGGTGCCGCCCTGGATCCGCGGCGTGGTGAACCTGCGCGGCCGCGTGGTGCCCGTGATGGACGTGCGTCTGCGCTTCGGCATGCCGGCCCGCGACTACGACGACCGCACCTGCATCATCGTCGCCAGCATGAACGGCGAGAACGTCGGCCTGATCGTGGACGCCGTGCGCGAGGTGATGAGTATCCCGCCGGAACAGGTCACGGCGCCGCCCTCGGTGGGCAGCTCGGCGGCCAACCAGTACATCCACGGCCTGGGCATGACCGGCGAGCGCGTGGTGATCCTGCTGGACACGGGGCGCCTGCTCTACGGCGAGGCCCACGAGCGGCTGGGCGCGGCGCTGCGGTAGACGGGGGACCGGTGCTCGTCCGGTCCGAAGTGGCAAGCGAGCAGGTTCGGCAGATTCCCAGAGGCGATGCGTGGTCCTCGAACTCTCCCAGGATGCGTTCTCGCGGCTCAGCCGCCTGGTCTACGATCGCTTCCGCATCCTGCTCACCGAACGCAAGCGCTCGCTGGTGGTCAGCCGCCTGAGCCGCTTCGTGCAGACCCAGGGCTTCGAGCGCTTCGAGGACTACTTGGACTCCGTGGAGGACGACCGCTCCGGCCGCGCCGTCTCCGAGCTGGTGAACCGCCTCTCCACCAACTTCACCTTCTTCAACCGCGAGCCCGCCCACTTCGAATTCTTCCAGCGCACCTTCCTGCCGGAGCGCGACCGCGCGGCACGCGGCGACAAGCGTCTGCACATCTGGGTGCCGGGCTGTTCCAGCGGCGAGGAGCCCTGGATGCTGGCCATCTGCCTGTCCGAGCACTACGGCCCAACGGTGGCCCAAAAGGCCGCCATCCTGGCCACGGACATCTCGGCGCGCGCGCTCTCCACGGCCCTGGAGGGCCTCTACAGCGGGGAGAACACCAGCCGGCTGCCCGCCAGCCTGCGGCACAAGTACTTCGACGAAGTGGGGCCGGACTCCTGGCGCGTCAAGGACGGCCTGCGCAACCTGGTGCTGTTCCGCCGGCTCAACCTCAACCGGCCCTCCTATCCCTTCCGCCGGCCCATGGACGCGATCTTCTGCCGCAACGTGATGATCTACTTCGACCAGCAGACGCGCGAAGCCCTCTCCCGGCGCTTCCACCTCAACCTGCTGGCCGACGGCTGCCTGTTCATCGGCCACTCCGAGACCATCGAGAGCACGGAGTTGTTCTCCCGCGTGCTGCCGGCCATCTATCGGCGGAAGGAGACGGCGTGAGCGGCCGCCGCGTCCGCGTGCTGGTGGTGGACGACTCCGCCCTGGTGCGCGCCGTCCTGACCCAGGGCCTGGCGCTGGATCCGGAGATCGAGGTGGTGGGCAGCGCCAGCGATCCCTTCGTGGCCCGGGACCGCATCGTGCAGCTCAGGCCCGACGTGCTGACCCTGGACGTGGAGATGCCCCGGATGGACGGCGTGGAGTTCCTGCGCCGCCTGATGCCGCAGCATCCCCTGCCCGTGCTGATGGTCAGCGCGCTGACCGAACGCGGGGCGCAGATCACCATGGAGGCGCTGGAGGCCGGCGCCGTGGACTTCGTCACCAAGCCGGCGGCGGACGTCCAGCGCGGGTTGGGCGAGATGCTGGCGGAGCTGCGCGAGAAGGTCAAGGCCGTCTCCCGCGCGGACGTCAGCCGCTGGAAGACCGGCGCCGCCCAGCCCCGGCCCCGGCCCGCGGCCACCCGCGCCCTGGCCGTCACCACCGACAAGATCATCGCCGTCGGCGCCTCCACGGGGGGCACCCAGGCCGTGCGCGACTTGATGAGCGGCTTTCCCGCCGACATGCCGGGCACGGTGATCGTGCAGCACATGCCGCCGGGCTTCACGCGCCTCTTCGCCCAGAACCTCGACCTGGTCTGCGCCATGACCGTGCGCGAGGCCCGCGAGGGCGACCGGCTGATTCCCGGCCTGGCACTGGTGGCGCCGGGCGACCAGCACCTGCGCGTGGTGCGCAGCGGCGGCACCTATCTGGTCAAGCTGGACTCCGGCGAGAAGGTCAACGGCCACCGGCCCAGCGTGGACGTGCTGTTCCAGAGCGTGGCCCGGGACGTGGGCGCCAACGCCACGGGCGTGATCCTGACGGGCATGGGCGGCGACGGCGCCAAGGGGCTGCTGGAGATGCGCCAGGCGGGCGCCCGCACCCTGGGCCAGGACGAGCGCAGCTCCATCGTCTACGGCATGCCCAAGGTGGCGGCCGAACTGGGCGCGGTGGAACAGCAGGGCAACCCCGCCGCGCTGGGCGACCGGCTCGTCTCCTTCTTCGAGAAGCGGCCATGAACACGCTCTACGCCGGCATCGGCGAACTGGTCGTGAGCAAGAGCGCGCAGGACGAGCTGAAGACCATGGCCCTGGGCTCCTGCGTGGGCGTGATCCTGCTGGATCCCGTCAACCGCATCGCCGGCCTGGTCCACGTGGCCCTGCCCGAGGCCAGCATCAACCCCGAGCGCGCCCAGCGCAAGCCGGGCAGTTTCGCGGACACGGCCATCCCCGCCCTGCTGGCGGAGGTGCGCCGCCTGGGCTGGAACGGCCAGAGCCGGGTGATCATCAAGCTGGCCGGCGGCGCGACCATCCTCGACGCCAACAACACCTTCAACATCGGCAAGCGCAACCTCCTGGCCGTGCGCAAGGCGCTCTGGGAGCACCGCCTGGCCCCCCTGGCGGAAGAGACGGGGGACTCCATCAGCCGCACGGTGGTCGTGTCCATCGCCACGGGGAAAGTGCGCATCTCCACCCCGGGGCGGGAGGATCATTACCTATGATCAACGCCGACGTCCTGGCCGCGCGCGTCCAGCAGGTGCCCCTGCTCAGTCCCGCCGTGCGCAAACTGATCGTCATGCTGGGGAACCCGGCCGCCAATCTGCGGGAGATCTCGCAGCTGGTGGAGATCGACCCCGCCCTGACCATCCAGGTGCTGCGCGCGGCCAACGCCGCCTTCTTCCACCGGGGGATGGAGATCCGCAGCGTGCAGCAGGCGGTGTCGCATCTGGGCGAGGAGCTGGTGTTCAGCGTGGCGGTCCGCACCTGTGCGGGCGACGTGATGAACCACCCGCTGCAGGGCTACATGGCCGACGACACCTGCCTCTGGTCGCACAGCGTCTACACGGCCCTGGCCGCGCGCCAGCTGGCGCACCTGAACTCCGAGGGCCCCGAGCCGGACCTGGCCTACACGGCGGGCCTGCTGCACGACATCGGCAAGGCCATCCTCTCCGACTGGCTCTGCCGCGCGCCCGGCTCCGTCGCCCGGCGGGTGGCGGATCCCGGCGACCACGAGTTCATCCAGATCGAGGAGTCGCTGCTGGGCATCAACCATCAGAGCGCGGGCCACGCGCTGGCCCGGCACTGGATGCTGCCCGAGGTGATCTGCGACGCCATCCTGCATCATCACAAGCCCGGGCTGGCCGGCCCCAAGTCCGCGTGGCTGGCCGAGATCGTCCACGTGGCGGACCTGCTGGCCCTGATGGCGGGCTTCACCACGGGCGCTGACGCCCTCAACTACCGGCTGGATCTGGCCGGTCTGAAACACTTCAAATTCTCCCGGGCGGAATTGGACCGCCTGGTCTCGCTGGTCCAGGAGGAATTCCTGAGTGCGGGCCAGGCCCTGCTGGAATGAGGTGAGCATGAGTCTGCGCGTGCTGATCGCCGACGACTCCGCCATGGCGCGGATGTTCCTCAAACGCTGTCTGGAAGCCACCGGCCTGCCCTGCGAGGTCCGGGAGGCGGTCAACGGCCGCGAGGCGCTGGATCTGCTGCTGCTGGAGCCCGCCGACGTGCTGATCACGGATCTGGTCATGCCCGTGATGGACGGCGAAGAGTTGCTGCGGCAGGTCAAAGACGATCCTCTCACCGCGGGCGTGCAGGTGGTGGTGGTCTCCAGCGCCAGCAACGAGAGTCGCCGGGACCGGCTGATCGTGATGGGTGCCAAGGCCGTGCTGGAGAAGCCGCTCTCGCCCTCCAACCTGGCGGCCGTCCTGCAGCAGGAGTCCGGCGACAGCTGGGGGGAAGGGGAATGGGCATGAGCGGGTGGCGTGCGGATCTGGCCCGGGCGCTGGAGGAAACGCTGGAGCAGCTGGCCTTCATGCTGGTGGAGGAACAGGAGGAATCCTGCCAGGCGGCGGCCGGCAGCCTCTGCTGGGCGCGGCTGGAGTTGCTGAGCCCGCTGCCGGGCCTGCTGGGAGTGGAGATGAGTCCGGACCTGGCCGCCCGCCTGCTGCAGATGGTGACCGGGGACGAGAGCGGGCGCGAGGCCCTGCTGCTGGACACCGTGGCCGAGTTGGCCAACACGGTGGCCGGGCGCTTCCTGAACCGGCGGCTGGGCGGCGGAACGGAGTTTCAATTGGGACTGCCGCTCGCGGGCCGCGGCGAATTGCCGGATAGCGGGCTGGTCTGGCAGCGACAAAGCTATCAGGTGGACGGCGGCTGTCTACGGATCAGCGTGACCGGGCGGGACTTCAGCTAAACCGCGGGCTCGATGGACGGAAAGGGTTCCTGGCCGCTGCCGAAGCGCGGTCCGGGTTGGGCGGGATCCGGCTTGGGCTGAGGATCGCCGGCCTCGGCGGGAGGCAGCTCCCAGCCGGAGGCGCCGGACTCGGGGAAGTTCAAATCCAGCGGATGATCCGGATCCTCGGGCAGCGCCTGGGACATGCGGTGCTCCAGCTCGGCAAACAGCTTGGCCGTGCCGGACAGGATCAACTTGATGGCTTCCGGATCCGCCCCTTCCTGCAACAGGGTGCTGGCCGCGTTGTTGAGTCGGATCAACGCGTCGGCGAAGGTTCGGTATCGGATGAGATCCTGCTTTTCCATTCGATCCTCTAGATGCGACCCTCAAAGCAAACGCCGTACCACTTGGCGTGTGACCCAGATCACCTTACCGGGCAATCGCTTGGCGAAAGAGTCCCTTGAGCCATCCTGTTAAACCTGTTCAAGATATGAGCAGCCGTGTGCGAGCCGGGGCCCTCCGGGCCAAAGTGTCGCGCAGGCTGGCTACCTTGGCCGCATGAAAAGTGTCCGATTCTGCACGTTCGCGACAACCGCCCTGCTGCTGGCCGCCCTGTGCGTCACGGCCCAGGAGCCCGCGCGCATTCGGCCCCTTCCGGAGGCTGTTCCGGATGCTTCGCAGCAGCGCCAGCGCCAGGCGGATCTGCAGCAGCAGGCCAACCAACTGATCCAGCAGGGCCAGTTCCAGCAGGCTCTGCGACTGCTGGAGGGACTGAGCGGCCAACGCGGCGACCCGGGGCCGCTGCTGCAGATGCTGGACCTTCAGGTGCGGCTCAAGGACGAGAGCGGCGCCCGCCGCAGCATGGACAGCCTGGCCGTCCGGCTGCCGGCGAGCGGCCCGCTGCGCAACGCGCTGGACTTTCAAATCAGCGGCGCGCTGGCCGGGGCCTGGTATCGTCTGGGTCAACCCGCCAAAGCCGCCGAGGCATGGAAAAAGCTGCGCGAGCAGGCGCGGACGGAAGAGACGGCCCTGGCGGTCTTCCAGAGTTATCGGCAGGTCCAGCTTCTCGATGAGTGCCTGGACTGGGCGCGCGAGCAGCGCCGCACGCGCGGGCTGCCGCAGCTTTGGGCGCTGGAAGTGGCGCAGCTTCACGAGGATGCGGGCCGCTGGAACGAGGCCTTCGACGAGCTGGCGGCCTGGCAGTGCGCGCGTCGCACGCCGGGCAGTCTGGTGGACACGCGCCTGCTGCGCCTGGCGGAGAACTGTCGGGAACGCGCAGCGCTGCTGGAGTACATGGTGAAGCGCGTGCGCGGCCGGGGCGGCTGCGCGGCGGTGGGTCAGGCCGTGCTGGGCGTGCTGACCCAGCAGGGGCGACCGGAGCAGGCCATCAAGCTGGCCTGGGAGCTGGATTCCGCCGACACGGGCAAGATCCCCTTCGAGCTGGCGCAGGATCTGGGTAAGGACGGCCGCCGGCAGGAATCCCAGGCCTTGCTGGAGGAGCTGAGCCGGCGCGGACGGCCGCAGCCCGCCCAGCCGGAGGGCCTGCTGCTCCAGGCGGACAATCTGGCCGCACTGGGCCGGGGCGAAGAGGCCCTGGCGCTCTATCGCCGACTGGCGGAACGCACGGACAGCAAGGGTCTGCCGGCGCGCCTGAAGGCCGCCCAGCTGCTGCACCGGCCGCTGGGCCGGCCCGAGGAGGCGATCCAGGAACTGGAGTTGTTGCTCAAGCGCCAGCCCGGCCACCCGGAGGGCGGACGCCTGCTGCTGCTGCTGCTGGGCAGCCAGGGCCACGAGCAGCGGGCCGCCGAAGTGCTCGGGGTGCTGCAGAACCGGGCCCGCGTGAACGAGGAGGAGCGGGCGGACCTGGCTTTCCTGGCCCTGCGCCTGGAGTGGTGGGCCGGCCGCTTGACGCCCTGCGGACGCAGCCTGGGCGCCTTCCTGCAGACCAGCACGCGCCAGGAGACCTTCAACGACGCCATCGACCTGGCCGACCTGCTGGCTTTCGCCACGCGCGATTCCCTCTGCGTGGCCGAGGCGGCGCGGGCGGACCGGCTGGCCTTCGCGGGTTCCTGGCGCGAGGCCCTGGAGCTGCTGCACAGCCTGGCGGAGGGCCGGCCGGACAAACTGGCCGAGTGGCTGGACTGGCGCGCCTGTCAGCTGGCCCAGGCCGAGCTGGACGCCGCGGGCCTGCGGCGGGAACTTGAGCGTTTCCGGCAGCGTCATCCGGCCTCCGTGCGGCTGGATCGGCTGGCCTGGATGGATCTGCTGGCCGCCGAGCGCGAAGGCCAGCCCCGCGAGGAACTGCGCCGACAGGCCCTGAGCCTGCTGGAGACCTGGCCGGGCAGCCTGCTCCAGGACGCCGTGCGCCGACGGCTGCGGGAGTGGGAGCCGGCGGACGCGCCGCCTCCGGCCACGCCGGCGTCCACGGACAAACCGGCTGCCGCGGATGAGCCCCGGGACGAGCGTCCCCGCTGACCCTGAAAGGCGGATCAACCCATGAGCACGACCAGAACCCTGCGCCGCGGCGCCTGCCTGCTGTCAATAGTGAGCCTAAGCCTGCTGCTGGCCGCCCCCGTCGCGGCCAAACTCCTCATCCCGATGGATCCCGGCCAGCGCGACCACCTGAAGGCCTACGGCGTGGCCTGGTGGACACTCAAGCAGGGCGTGGACGTGGAGTGGCTGCTGAACTACCGCGGCGGCTCCTTTCTGATGGACGAGTTCCCGGCCCTCGAGGAGCGCCTGGCGCTGACGGGCGTGACCTGGGAGAGCGCGGGCGGCGCCGAGACGGCGGCGATCTACGCCACCATCGAGCAGGAGAACATGGACCGCATCCTGCTGGAGAAGGCGCCCAAGGTGGCCATCTACGCGCCGCCGGACAGCCCGCCCTGGGACGACGCGGTGACCATGGCGCTGGAGTACGCCGAGATCGAGTTCGAGACGATCTGGGACGAGGAGGTGCTGGCCGGCAAGCTGGGCGACTACGACTGGCTGCACCTGCACCACGAGGACTTCTCCGGCCAGTACGGCAAGTTCTACGCCCAGTATCACGGCGCCGAGTGGTACGTGCGCCAGCAGGCCGAGTTCGAGGCCCTGGCCCACCGGCTGGGCTACGCCAAGGTCAGCCAGGAGAAACTGGCCGTCAGCCTGGCCATCCGCGCCTTCATGGAGAACGGCGGCTTCATGTTCGCCATGTGCAGCGCCACGGACAGCTACGACGTGGCCCTGGCCGCGTGCGGCACGGACATCTGCGACGCGGTCTTCGACGGCGACGGCCTGGATCCCGCCTGGCGCACCAAGCTGGACTTCGGCCAGTGCGTGGCTTTCACCGACTTCCAGCTCATCACCGACCCGTTGGTCTACGAGTTCTCCGACATCGACCTGGGCCCGATCACCGGCCGCTCCGTGCCCGAGGACCAGGACTGGTTCAGCCTCTTCGAGTTCAGCGCCAAATGGGATCCCGTGCCCACCATGCTCACCCAGAACCACACCGCCTGGGTGCGCGGCTTCATGGGCCAGACCACGGCCTTTCGGCGCGACCGGCTCAAGGCCCACGTGCTGGTCCTGGGGGAGATCGAAGGCTCCAACGAGGTGCGCTACATCCACGGCAACGTGGGCAAGGGCACCTTCACCTTTTACGGCGGCCACGACCCGGAGGACTACCGCCACATGGTGGGCGACCCCGAGACCCAGCTGAGCCTGCACCGCAATTCGCCGGGCTACCGCCTGATCCTCAACAACGTGCTCTTTCCGGCGGCGAAGAAGAAGAAGCAGAAGACTTGACTCCCTTCCCCCGCGCCCCGCGGGGGAAGGCGTCGCGCAGCGACGGGGGATGGGGGCCTTGAGAAGAACGAAGAAAATGTTGCACCACGCCCGTTGCCTTCGGCACGAAATGACCCAACAGGAGAAGGCGATCTGGGCGGCCCTGCGTAAAAGGCAACTGGGCAACTTCCGCTTTCGAAGGCAACACATTGCCGGTCCCTACATCTTGGACTTCGTCTGCTTGTCCACGCGGATTGTCATCGAGATTGATGGTGGCCAGCACGCCGAAAATCCCGTGCGCGACATCCAACGCGATGACTGGCTGAGGGAGCATGGCTTCACGGTCCTTCGCTTCTGGAATCATCAAGTGGACGAAGAATTGGACGCTGTTTTGGAGACAATCCTCCGTGAATCAAACCTGAATCGGGGTGGGATGGAGGAAGAACTGACGGTCAGCCCCCATCCCCCCGGTTCCGGCTTCGCCAGAACCGGCCTTCCCCCGCGGGGCGCGGGGGAAGGGAATCGCCCCCTTTCCCCCGAATCCAGCTTCGCCGGAACCAGTCTTCCCCCGCGGGGCGCGGGGGAAGGGAAGCCCCATGCCTGAGCCCGTGCGCCGCCTGGCCGTCCAGGCCTTGTGCGAACTCGCCGAGGGCGGGCGCAACGACGGCGGCGGCTGGATTCCCGGCCGCGCCCGGCAGGGACAGCGCCTGCATGGCCAGGCGCAGCAGCGGGCCCTGGCCGAGGGCGCGCGCGTGGAGGTGCCGCTCTCCTGGCGCGGCGTGCTGCTGGGCGAGGAGGTGGAACTGACGGGGCGCGCCGATCAGCTGGACGAGGACGGCACGGTAGAGGAGATCAAGACCGTGCTGGTCCAGGCGGAGCGGCTGAAGCGCCTGCGCGCGGAGGACTTCCCCGGCCACGTCCTGCAGGCCCTGCTCTACGCCTGGATGCTCAAACCCACCGGCACGGTGCGCGCGCGCCTGCGGCTGATCAACCTGGGCGACGGCGCCGAGCGCGTGCTGGACGTGGAGCGGCCGGCGGACGAACTGCTGGCCACGCTGGAGACCCAGGTCGCCCTGCTGGCCGCCCGGGAGCGCCGCGAGAACGAGCTGCGCGCCGCCCGTGTCACACGCTCGCGCCAGCTGGAGTTTCCCTTCCCCGCCTACCGGCCCGGGCAGCGCGTGCTGATGCAGGAGATCGAGACCGCGCTGGCCCGGGAGCAGATCCTGACCCTCAACGCCCCCACCGGGCTGGGCAAGTCCGTCTCCGTGCTGCTGCCCGCGCTGCGCACGGCCATGCAGGCCGGCCGGCGCGTCTTCTTCTGCACCGCCAAGAACACGGGCCGCGAGGCCGCGCTGCTGGTGGCGCGAGCCCTCAACCGCGAGGGAACCGTGGTCAGCGCCGTGGCCATGAGCAGCCGCGAGGGCATGTGTCCCGCCGAGACCTACTTCTGCCACGAGGAGCACTGTCCCCTGCTCAAGGGCCTGGCCCCGCGCCTGGAGGCCGCCCTGCGCGACTTGGCCGGCCTGCCGCTGGTGGATCGCGAGGAGCTGGTGGCCACGGGCATCCGGCACCGGGTCTGCCCGCATGAAATCGCCCTGGCGCTGACCGAGACCCGCGACCTGGTGGTGGGCGACTACAACTACGTCTTCGATCCGCAGGTGCGCATCCGCCGGCTCTTCGTGGAGGGCGACCCGCAGGACTTCGTGCTGGTGGTGGACGAGGCCCACAACCTGGCGCCCCGCGGCCGCAGCTGGTTCAGCGCCAGCCTGGCCCGCGAGCAGCTGGGCGAGTTGGAACGCCACCTGGACGTGCAGCTGGCCGGCGGCGACCTGTTCCAGGGCGGGCCGCTGCAGCGGCCGCTCAAGGGACTCAAGCAGGCCCTGCACAAGCTCGACGATCTCTTCGAGCGGGTCGAGGAGCAGGTGGAACCCGATTTCGAATTCGTCTACGACACGGGCGAGCGCGCCCTGGGCGCGCGCTTCGACCAGGAGGTCCTGGCCGCCGCCGCCGGGCAGTACGAGCGCGCGCTGGTGGATCTGCTGCTCACGCGCAGCCTGCTGGGCGTGGTGGTGGAGAAGGATCCCATCGTGGATTTCTTTCGCGAGCTGGAGCGCTTCGCCGAGCTGGCGCGCCAGGAGAAGGAGACGCTGCGCCAGGTGATCCGCGTGCTGCCCGGCCCGGAGCGTCCGGTCCTGATCTTCGAAATCCTCTGCACCTGGGCGGGGGACTGGATCCAGGAGCAGCTGGAGCGCTTTCACGCCGCCGTGCTGTTCAGCGCCACCCTGCGCCCCTGGGACTGGCACCTGGGCGAATTGGGCCTGAACCAGCGGCCCCGCGTGCTGACCCTGGCCGCGCCCTCGCCCTTTCCGCCCGAGCACCGCAACCTGATCATCTTCGAGGGTATCAGCAGCCGCTGGCGGGACCGCAGCCGCGGCCTGCCCCTGCTGGGCCGGCTGGTGGCCGAGAGTTTCCGCCGGGTGGGCGGCAACACGGCGGTCTTCCTGCCCTCCTTCGCCTACCTGCGCGCCTTGCGCCGGGAGCTGCCCGCCGGGTTGCCGCTGCTGGTCCACGAAGGCAGCCTGGAGCCGCTGGAGCGGCTGGCCCTGCTGAAGAAGCTGGAGCGCGGCGGACCACGCCTGCTGCTCACCGTGATGGGCGGCATCTTCGCCGAGGCCGTGGACTATCCGGGCCGGATGCTGGAGGCCGCGCTGGTGATCGGGCCCGGGCTGCCGCAATTGTCTCACGAGCGCGAGCTGGCTCGTCTGTGGTACGAAAGCCAGGGCGACGGTGGTTTCGACAAGGCCTACCGCCTGCCGGGCCTCTGCCGCGTGCTGCAGGCAGCGGGCCGCGTGATCCGCCGCCCGGAGGATCGCGGCAGCATCGTGCTGTTCTGCGACCGCTTCAGCGCGCTGGACAACCTGCAGGTGATCGAGGAATTCTACGACGCCCGCCCGCTGCAGCTGGAGCTGCCCGGCGAGCTGCTGGACAACCTGGAGTGCTTCCACGGCACGGGCGGCTGAGCCCGGCGTCAGGCCGGAGCCTCGTCCTTGTCTCACAAGAGAACAACGGGAGTGTCGCCATGCGTCTCATCGCCTTGGGCCACGTGGTCTGGGATCACCTGCTGCTGCTGGACCAGTACCCGGCCGTGGACAGCAAGAACCTGGCCCTGCGCAGCCGCGAGTGCGTGGGCGGGCCCGCCGCCCGGGCGGCCCTGACCGCCGCCGGGCTGGGGGCGGAAGTCGCCTTCGCCGGCTGCCTGGGCGACGACGCCAACAGCGTGCGGATCCGCCAGGCCTTTACCGAGGGCGGCGTGGACTGCGCGGGCGTGGAGCTCTGCGCGGGTTGTGTCACGCCCCGGGCCGGCATCTGGGTGGAGGCCCGCCACGGCAAGCGCACGGTGGTGCTGGATCGCGCCGGGCTGCCGGACTATCCGGCCGCAGCGCTGGTACGGCTGCCCTGGGGGCCCGGCTGGCTGCTGCTGGACGGCAAGGAGCCCGTGGCGCTGGAGGCCGCGCGGCGCGCCCGGGCCGCCGGCATGTCCGTGCTGCTGGATCTGGGCGGCCCGCGGGAAGACATCGCGTCGCTGGTGGCCGCGGCCGAGGTGCTGGCGGTCTCCAAAGCCTTCGTGATGAGCGAGTACCCCGGCCTGGATCTGCTCCAGGCGGCGGCCAATCTGCTGGAAGCCGGGCCGCGGCTGGCGGTGATCACCCTGGGAGCCGGCGGGATGATCGTCGGCGAGCGCGGCGCCGAGCCGTATTGGTTCCCGGCCTGGCCGGCGGGCAAGATCGTGGACACCACGGGCGCGGGCGACGTCTTCCACGGCGCGCTGGCCTGGGCCCTGCTGCAGGGCTTCCCCACCCGCAAAGCCCTGGCCTGCGCGGCGGTGGCGGGGGGCTTGGCATGTCGCGACCTGGGGGGCGAGGTCAGCTCCCTTTCGGCCGAGCTCTTGTTGCGCGAAGTGGATGCGGCAGCAGGGCTCTTTTGCCTGTAGGCCCGCCGGCAGCGGCCGCAGGTACTCGTCATCCTCCGGCTTGACCGGGGGATCCCATGGCAAAGGGCCTGTCATCCCAGCGAAAGCTGGGATCCCATGGCTCCTCCCGGCCACTTGCCGTCCCTTGTCTTCCGCCTTTCTGCTGGCGCCAGAATTGGACAGTGCTCTGGCACTGACCTGGCACCGACCTGGCACCGACCTGGCACCGGCCTGGCACCGGCCTGGCACCGGCCTGGCACCGGCCTGGCACCGGCCTGGCACCGGCCTGGCACCGGCCTGGCACCGGCCTGGCACCGACCTGGCACCGGCCTGGCCGGTCCCCTTGTTTTCCACCTTTCTGCTGGCGCCAGAAAGGTGGAGCCAAAGAGGCGCTTTTTCTCAACGGCTAGAGTCAGGCCACCTCGCGGTGGCCTTCCGCTAGCCGCAGTTTGGCCTTCCTGCCACCGCGTAGTTGGTTCCGCCTGACGGCGTCACCACCTGGTTCTGGTTCAGCCCTGCGGGCTTCACCTCACATGACACAATTCGACTTGTAGCCTTTGAGCCTTTGAGTCTTCGTGTTCAAACAGATCCTCGGCCGGGTCACACGCAACCCAGGCCATGACCGATCCGGCCTCTGTGACTCTGTCGTTCGCGTCTCAGGATGCGGGCACCACGGTCAAGCGCATGCCCATTCCTGCCAGAACTTGGCGGATGGTTTCATAACGGGGATGCGAGCCGGGGGTGAGGGCTTTGTAAAGGCTTTCCCGGCCCAGGCCCGATCGACGGGCCACGAGTCCCATTCCGCGGCGACGGGCCACTGCGCCCAAGGCGGCCAGGAAAAGGGCCTCATCCGGCTCAGCCATGGCAGCCGACAGGTACGCGGAGAGCTGCTCTTCGCTGTCCAGGTAGTCCGCGGCATCGAAATCTCGTAAGGACGTTTTCACGTGTTCTCCCTTTCCAGCTGTGCGACCAGTGCCCGAGCCCGTTTGATGTCGCGCGCCTGGGTGTCCTTGTTGCCTCTGCACAACAACACATTTCGATCCTTCTGCCGATGAACGAGATAGATCCGATAGCCCGGCCCCACGTCGATCCTCAGCTCAAGCAGGCCCTTCCCCAGAGATTTGACGTCTCCCCACTGTCCCATTTGGAGGGCCTGCAGGCGTAGCAGGATCCGTGCTTTCGCGTGGGGATCCCGCAAGGCCTTCAGCCAGCGCACGAAGGTCCGGGTTTGGTTCAGAGCCAGCCGGAGTGTATTCATTTGGATACAACCAATCAAGTGCCATGCGCGCGCTCAACGAATTCACGGCGGCGGAGGTTCGGCCACTTCCTGGAGAGTGGAGGACTTGGGTGGGGGCTGTCACGGAATGTCAACAGACCCCGCATGTGCAGGGAGGAGCCCTGGACGCTGTGTGAGATGACAAGCGGAGGACTCAAGCGGCACGCGGAGGATTGCCGGAAGCTGAGTCGGCTTTCTGTCAGGGGAAGCAAGGAATGGCCGATCCGTGACTATAGGGCGAACTGCCGGCGCGAGAGGTCAGCGTAGCAGGGTGACGCTGCGGGTTTCCCGGCGTCCGGCCGCCTCCAGGGTGATCAGGTAGGTGCCGCTGGCCAACTGCCCCGCGTTCCACGTGACCTCCTGCCGACCCGCGAACTGCACTCCGTTTACCAGCACGGCCACTTCCTGACCCAGCAGGTTGTGCACGCTGAGCTTGACGATCTCCGGGCGGGTGAGGGTAAAGGGAATGCGCGTCACCGGGTTGAAGGGGTTGGGCCAGGGGGCGCCCAGGGAGAAGTCCTTGGGTTGGATGTTGGGCTGCCAGCCAGGCACCGAAACCCAGGTGGTATCCAGCGCCACGGCGTGCGGACCGCCCGTGAAACCCATATCATTGCGCAGGCTGCCCAGCGCCGGCCAAAGGGGGAAGCTAGGAGCAGCTGGATCTTCTGCGTCGTTGTAATTTGAATTAGGATTACCAGCATCCACACAAGGTGAATTCCAGGCTAAAAAGGGGGCTCCTTGGATGGGATCAAAAGAGGCATCAACCCCGACTAAATTTCCCACACCCGGTTGCGCCGTTGGGAGGAAGCAGTAATCGAACAAAGGTGGGGGAAATAAACTGCTATCATATTCTGGATTAACCAAGAACCCGTATGTGTTATTACTAAATATTGAATTTGTGAAATAGGTTCTTAAATCAAAATCTTCTCTTGGACACCAGAACATGAACTCTGTGTGATTGTCAACAAATGAAACATTATTCAAAAAAGTTCCAATATGCCCATCTATCATTGCAACGCACTGCCAGGAAGGATAATCATAGTCATACGGATAGCTTAAAAACGCAAGGTAAGAATTCGTTCTTGATATATATAAATTATCCACATGTATCGAATCTGAAGATGAGAGATATACTCCCATTCTACTATTGTCCACCAGCACCACATCTTCCATATTCAAATTTCGAAATCGAACTATTTCCAACCCTCCATCATCATTGTGCAAGAGCGTGACTTTTCTTAGGATCAGTTTAGAATCTGGATCTCCCTCAATCTTTACTGTTGAGCCAACCATTCGCGTGCCACCAGGGAACGAATCCTGCTGTCTCCGTTCCGGTTGGGTATTGGGTTGACGATTCTCCACGAAGCGACAACTGTCCATGAAAATCGTCCACGGACGCGCGATAGGAGATGGATAGAATCTGAAGGCACGGCCCAAGCTCGCCGTGCAATCTGTCTCCGGCTGGCTATAGTCGTCCGGATCTATCACCACCACGTCATGAACCTCCACATTGCGATAGATCAGGGTATCCGCCGTGAAACGGTCTCCGTTGGAAGCGAAGATGACCGGCGGACTGATGGTGGCGTGTGGGCCAGGACTCGTGTCAAACACATCCAAAGTCAAGCGCCGGATGGTCACGTTATCCATGCTGAGACCGGTCACATACATTGCCCCTCCCGCACACCCGTCTTCGCAATTCGCTTCGGGGGACACTGGGCCGCCTGAGAGTAAATCCTCTGCCAATAAATTCTGGACGATTCCCTCCGCTCCATGTAAACCGCCAACGACAAATCCCGCATTAGTGGAACAGTTCCTGTGAGTCCAGTTAGTTACCAAGACCCGGCCGCCAGTAATTCCGACCATTGAGGTTGAATTATTAAGTCGCGAATCTGGCCAAACCACATGGACACCTTCCATCTGCAATCCGTTCACCAATATTGTCCCAGTGGTTTCTCCAGTGAAAGTTAAGGGCGAGGTAGAAAATGTGCTATTTTGAATAGTGACAGAATCCACGGATACAAATTCGTTTCCGTGTGCCATGATAAACTTGCCTGCTGGAACAGTTGAAAACTGGTGACGGTCCAGGATACAATCTGACACAATCACCGTGTCGGCATTCACACTCATTAGACTTCCTGGGTTGGCCGTCTGAATCACACGAAGTCTATGTACGACAAGCGACCTTAAGCCCACGAGCACGATCTGACTAGGTTCCGGATCCATTACTACTTGCAAAGTATCTAATTCAATACGCAAGTTATCAAGCACCAAACTACCCCGATTTTCTTCTCCATCGATCCATTGCATCACTTGATAAAGTCGACTGCTACTGCGGTGTTCTTTTAACACAACGTGGCGTAGTATTGCATTGACCTGTTCGCGAAACTGCACACCCCCCGTACGCTCGTATTGTAAGCCCATACCCCGCTGAAGAGTGAATCCTTCCATGACAAATCTGTGCTGCTGCCTGCAATTCACGGCGAGCACTGTGCCGCTCCAAGACCCATCGATGATCGTGCGTTCAATATCCAAGCTGTCCCGGGTCCAGGCGTAATCTGAAAGCAGGGTTACGGACGTAAATGGCGTGACCAAGTGTTCGTAATAGATTCCTGGTGCCACGTGGACGGTGTCGCCAGAACTGGTGGCTTGCAATGCGGCTTGGATGGTGGAGTACTGGGCAGGCACAGTCAGGATGGAGGCCCCGACGCCGCGCACGAGCAAAACCAAGAGAATCAGGCTGA
The DNA here is from genome assembly GCA_041675285.1 of Candidatus Delongbacteria bacterium. Classification (NCBI taxonomy): domain Bacteria; phylum Candidatus Delongiibacteriota; species Candidatus Delongbacteria bacterium. The sequence goes on along the minus strand of JBAYTZ010000003.1, from coordinate 19,309 downwards.
TCCAGCGCGGCAGGCGCACACAAACCTCCGTGAGCGGAAGAAGCATCCGGGAGGGTCAGACATCACGCGGCAAATGTACGGATCAGGTTGCGCCTTGGGGTGTCCACGTGGCGTGGCGATTGAGATCTAAAGGTCAGGTGATGCACCTGACCTTTCGGCTCGATCTGCCCCGTGCGCTGGACAAATCCCGAAAGCGGTGTCAGGCACGGTGCCAGAGCACGCCTCCGTTCTCCCACGCCCCCATCCGCCCGTGTACGCTGCGTGCACCCGGCCGGCTTCCCCCGCGGGGCGCGGGGGAAGCGAATCCCACACAACACCATGATTTTCATCCATCACGTGTTTCTGTCTCTGTGCCTCTGTGACTCCGTGTTGAGAATCCGCGCCAAGACAACCGCTCAGCCGCAGCCATCCCTCGCAAACCCACCTCCTCTTCGAGTCTTCCCAACTTCGTGCGCACCCCAACACTCCGGCGCCCCCACCCCCAACCCAGGCCATGACCTGTCAACCCATTCGGCCGCTATGCCCCTCTGACTCTGTGGTGAAGCCCCCAGCCGAGAGAGTACCCGCCCTTGCCTTTCCTACATTGGCCCATCCCACGCTTCATCCTCGCGCAGACAGCCGTTCACGGACGGGCGGCGGGCGCGGCAAGTTTTGAAAGTGATCGTATGTCGAACGCCAAGCAGACCCAGATCGAGATCCCGGGACGGCTGCCCGCCATCCCGCTGCGCGATGTGGTGATCTTCCCCTACATGATCTTCCCGCTGCTCATCGGCCGGCCGTCCTCGGTGAAGGCCGTCGAGGAGGCCATGCTGCGCGACAAGCTGCTCTTCGTGGTGGCCCAGAAGGACCCCCAGGAGGACGAGCCGCGCCGGGCCGGACTCTATCCGGTGGGCACCGTGGTCAAGGTCCTGCAGATCCTCAAGCTGCCCAACAACGTGGTCAAGGTGCTGGTGGAGGGGGTCACCCGCGCCCGCATCAAGCGCTACAGCCTGAGCGCCGAGGTGCGTTTCGTGGACGTGCTGCCCCTGGGCGGCGAGGACCAGAAGGAGACGCCGCGGCTGGAGGCCCTGGCCCGCGTGGCCGCCAACCTCTTCCGGCGCTACGTCAACTTGAATCCCAACCTGCCGGACGAGATTCTCGGATCGCTGGAACAGATGCCCCACGTCAGCGTGCTGATCGACTTCATCGCGGCCCACGTGAGCCAGAACGTCGAGTCCAAGCAGCCGATCCTCGAGGCGGAGGCGATCGACGAGCGCCTGCAGCACGTGATCCAGCTGCTGGAGGGCGAGAACGAGATCCTCGAGCTGGAGCGCACCATCGAGAACCAGGTGCGCGACAAGATCAGCAAGCACCAGCGGGCCTACTACCTGCAGGAGCAGCTGCGCGTCATCCGCGAGGAGTTGGGCGACCAGGCCGACGACGACGAAGGCGTGGTGAGCCGCTACAAGGAGAAGCTCGAGAAGGCCAAGCTCCCCGAGGACGCCCACGCCCGGGTGGAGGAGGAGCTGGACAAGCTGCGCCAGATGACCCCGGCCAGCCCCGAGGCCCACGTGATCCGCACCTACGTGGACTGGATCCTCAGCCTGCCCTGGAACGAGAAGACCAAGGACAACCTGGACATGTCCAACGCCGAGCGGATCCTCGACGAGGACCACTACGGCCTGGCCAAGCCCAAGGAGCGCATCCTCGAACACCTGGCCGTCCTGCGGCTGGTGAAGAAGATGCGCGGCCAGATCATCTGCTTCGTGGGCCCGCCCGGCGTGGGCAAGACCAGCCTGGGCCGGAGCATCGCCCGGGCGCTGAAGCGCAACTTCGTCCGGCTCTCGCTGGGCGGCGTGCGCGACGAGGCGGAGATCCGCGGCCACCGCCGCACCTACATCGGCGCCCTGCCCGGCCGGATCATCCAGAGCATGAAGAAGGCGGGCAGCCGCAATCCCGTGATCCTGCTGGACGAGATCGACAAGATGTCGATGGACTTCCGCGGCGACCCGTCGGCCGCGCTGCTGGAGGTGCTGGATCCGCAGCAGAACAACGCCTTCAGCGACCACTACCTGGACCTGGACTTCGACCTGAGCGAGGTCATGTTCATCACCACGGCCAACGTGGCCGGGGACATCCCGCCCGCGTTGCGCGACCGGATGGAGCTGATCTACCTGCCGGGCTACCTGCTGCACGAGAAGCTGCACATCGCCCAGGACTTCCTGGTGCCGCGCCAGCTGGAGGAGCACGGGCTGGACGCCACGCGCGTGACCTTCGACGCGGCGGCGCTGGAGGCCATCGTGATGCAGTACACGCAGGAGGCGGGCGTGCGCACGCTGGAGCGGCGGATCGCCAAGATCTGCCGCAAGGTGGCCCGCGAGCAGGTGGGCGCCGAGGACCGCCGCAAACTGGCCAAGGGCCGCAAGTCGCGCAAGCCCACGCTCGTGCCGGTGGACCCGGCGGCGCTGGAGCGCTACCTGGGCGTGGCCCACGTGCTGGAGCGCCGCGCTCCCTTGGCGCCCATGCTGGGCAAGGCCGTGGGTCTGGCCTGGACGCCCGTGGGCGGGGACCTGCTGATGATCGAAGTGGGCCTCTATCCCGGCCGCGGCCGGCTGGTGATGACCGGCAAACTGGGCGAGGTGATGAAGGAGAGCGCCATGGCCGCGCTCACCTGGCTGCGCATGCACGCTGCCGAGTTGGGCATCAAGCACGGCACCTTCGACAAGCACGACCTGCACGTGCACATCCCCGAGGGCGCCATCCCCAAGGACGGCCCCAGCGCGGGCATCACCATGGTCACGGCCATGGCCAGCGCCGCCACCGGGCGGCTGGTGCGCCACGACACGGCCATGACCGGCGAGGTGACCCTGCACGGCGACGTGCTGCCCATCGGCGGCCTGAACGAGAAGGCCATGGCCGCGCTGCGCGCCGGGATCCAGTCCGTGGTCATCCCGGAAGCCAACCTGCGGGACCTGGGCGAGATGCACGAGTCCATCAAGAGCAAGCTCGAATTCCTGCCGGTGAGCCGGATGGAGCAGGTGCTGGAGCGCATGCTGCTGCCGGCCAAGGGACGCGGCACCCCAGCCACTCCCGCCGCGGAAACTGTCAAGCCTGTGGCGAAGCCGAAGGCCAAGGCAACGGCCAGGCCACCGGCCAAACCGGACCGGAAGAAGCCCGGCCGCAAGGCCTGAGAGGATCCGGTGCTGCTGCTGATTGACAACCACGACTCCTTCACCCACAACCTGGCGCACCTGGTGGCCGGGGCCTGGGAGGAGCCGGAGGTGGTCCGGGCAGACAAGTTGAGTCCGGCGGACCTGCTGGCGCGCCGCCCAGCCGCGCTCTTCCTCTCCCCCGGCCCAGGCCGCCCGGAGCGCGCGCCCAATCTGCTGCGCCTGTTGCGCGCCGCCGCTGGCCGCCTGCCCGTGCTGGGCATCTGCCTGGGCCAGCAGGCCATGGGTCGGCTGCTGGGGTTGAAGCTAGTCCGTGCGCCGCGCCCGGTGCACGGCCACGCGGTGGAGCTGGAGCACGCCGGCACGGGCCTGTTCGCCGGTTGCCGGCCGGGAATGCGCGTGGCCCGCTACCACAGCCTGGTGCTGGAGATCCCCGCCCGGGGGACCCTGCCCCAGTTCGTGGCGCCGGATCTCTGGGTAGACGCCCGCTGCGCGGAGGTCGCCCGCTGCGCGGAGAACGCCCGCTGCGCGGAGAACGCCCGCTGCGCGCCGGGCCTGCCGATGGCGCTGCGCCAGCCCCGGCTGGGCTGGTGGGGCCTGCAGTTCCATCCGGAGTCTTTCTTGAGCGAGGACGGAGCGCGCCTGATCCGCAACTTCCGGGCCGCCGCGAGCGCGTGGCGGCCTTTTGTCTTGCAGGCGGACGGGGAATCTGCCTCATTTGACCCGCAACGTGTTCCGAGTCCCGGAGTGGCCTGGGACACACCGGCGACCGGCGCCGGACGCCAGCTTGAGTCCCGGAATCCAGATTGAAAGAGGATACATGAGCGAGCTTTCGATGAACGACCAGATCGCGCAGATCCTGGAAGAAAAAATCGCCCCGGCCCTGGCCATGGACGGCGGATTCTGCGAGCTGGTGGAGATTCGGGACAAGGTGATCTTTTTGCGGTTGGGAGGCGCCTGTTCCGGCTGCCCCTCCTCCACCGTCACCCTGAAGGCGGGAATCGAACGCATCCTGCGTCAGGAAGTGGATCCCGAAATCCTGGTGGAACAAGCCTGGTAGTTGCCAGGCCCGACAAGATTGAACAAACCAGCCCCCTTGCGGGGCAGATCGGGTTTGGCGTCCACTGGCTGCGGGCCGGTGCGGCCCGGTAGTGACGAGGAGGATCGAACATGCGCAGAACACGTGGATGGCTCTTCCTGGCCCTGCTGGCCTCGGCCACCCAGGGACTGGCGGCGCTGAGTACGCACCGGGTGGAGTCGGTGGATTTCCCGGCCATCGCCCAGCGCGACGCCAGCCGCACGGACACCACCCTGTACGAGACGAATTTCAACACCGGCTTCGAGGGCTGGACCAGCCAGGATCTGACCGACCAGGGCAGCACCTGGCACATGGACAGCTTCAACGGAGTGGACGGCTGGAACTGGTGGTCGGGCAACGTGGACCTGGGCGGCTACCAGGACCACAGCCTGCTCTACCTGGAGCTGCCGCCGCTGAACTTAAGCACCACCACCAACCCGCAGCTGACCTTCGACGTGCTGTGGGCGCTGGAAAGCCCCGCCGGCGCGCCCGCCCCCTTCACGGGCTGGGACGCCTGCCACGTGGAGGTGAAGGTCGGCGCGGGGGCCTGGCAGATCCTGACGCCCTCCAGCCCGGCCTACAACGTGAGCCACTCCTTCGCCTTCGGCGAGATCTTCGGCCAGACCGTCACGGCGGGCTGGGGCGGCACCAGCAACGGCTGGCAGGAAGCCTTCTGCGACCTGACGGCCTTCCGCTCCCAGGCCACGCGCGTGCGCTTCGCCTTCGCCAGCGACGAGACCACGTCCTACACGGATGATCCCAGCCTGACGGGCATGCAGCTGGACAACATCGTCATCAGCGACGGCGCCCAGGTGCTGCTGCAGAACAACGCCGACGGCATCGACTTTCCCGGCCCGATTCTGCACTATTCCGGCGTGCCCGCGGCGGGCGACCATTTCGCCATTTCCACCTCCTTTCACAGCGGGCCTTTCAGCCTGCGCTGCACGCTGGCCGACCAGGACGTGCCCATCCGCAACACCATCACCAGCACGGCCGTGCTGCTGCCCACCAACTACCAGCTCAACCTCGACTTCTGGACCCGCGTGGACATGCCGGACTACGACGGCAACGGCGACCAGAGCCTGGACGACTATTTCGTGGTGGAGTACAGCCTGAACGGCTACCTCTGGCAGGAGCTGTTCTTCGATTACTACGACACGGAGACCGGCTCCGGAGCGTGGTACTACTTCGGCGACGGGGGCGGACACAACCGCAGCACGGACATCAGCTTCCTGGCAGGCAACACGGCCTTCTTCCGCTTCCGTGTGATGACCGACGACAACCACGACGGCGGCACGGGCACGGGCTTCTACCTGGACGACTTCCGCGTGGTGGGCGAGCCCCTGCTGGCCAACGATCTGGGCGTGACGGAAGTCCGCCTGCCCTATCCCCGCACGGAAGGCCGGCCCATCGACGGGCGCGCCTCCTTCCTGAATCTGGGCTCCGGCGACGCCAACGGCGTGCAGTGGGGTCTCTACATGGACAACGCAGCCACGGATGTTTCGGGCGGCTTCAACCTGCCCGCCGGCCAGCGCGTGGACCTGCCCTTCCAGTACACGCCCAGCCAGCCCAGCATGCACTTCCCCCAGGTCCGGTTGTTGACGGCCGACCAGTACGCGGACAACGACCGCTACAACGTGCCGAGCTTCATCGTGCGCCCCGCCGGCGTGCTGGAGCTGGCCAACGACTACGGCTGGGACGTGACGGATCCCAACTTCCTGCACACCACGGCCGCCAACGAGGAGCTGGGTCTGGGCTATCTGCAAGCCCTGGCGCTGCCCGCCCTGGCCCCCAGCCACGGCTATGCGCTGGACAGCCTGCGCCTGCGCTTCGCCAGCTACAACATCATGCAGGACGACACGGTGGAGTGGCGTCTGCGCCTCTGGAATGGCCTGCCCGGCAGCGGCAGCGTGATCCACGAAAGCGTCCATAGCTACACGCCCAGCTACGCCGGCGGCGACGCCTCCGAGGACTGGGTTTCCGTGGTGCTGAGCGACGTGCTGGGGCCCTTTACCGAGAACTTCTGGGTCGAGGTGGTGACGCTGGAGGAGCGCGATTTCCAGACCCCCGGCGACCTGCGCCCGGTGCCCAACGTCACCCTGGTGCCCGTGGCCTGGGAGACGCCGGTGAGTTACCGCGTGGCCGGCGGCAGCCCGCAACTGATCAGCGGCTACCAGTTCAACTTCCACGCCTTCGGCCACGACGTGTTGATCGACGACCTGGCTGCGCCGCAGGAGCGTCCCGCCGCAGCCGGGCTGGGCCGCGCCTGGCCCAATCCCTTCAACCCGGCCACAACGGTGAGCTACCGGCTGACCCGCTCGGCCGACGTGCGGCTGGCCCTCTACGATCTGCAGGGCCGGCTGGTGCGCACGCTGGTGGACGCGGCGCGGCCCACGGGCGAGCACGTGCTGCGCGTGGATGGTTCCGACCTGGCCAGCGGCCTGTACCTGCTGGAGCTGCGGCTGGACGGCCAGCCCGCCGGCACGGAGAAGCTGCTGCTGGTCAAGTAACCGGCAACCCAGTCTGACAAGCAGAGGGGGCCCCGCGGCCCCCTCTTTCATGTGATACAACCGGGCGCCAAGTGGTCAAGGCAGCTGGGCCGTGACCTGGTAGAGGCGCGTGGCGTCGGTGAGACAAGGCAGGAGCCACTCCTGTTGGGTGGTGGAGCCCAGCAGCGACCAGGGGGAACCCAGCCCGCCGGCCTCGTACACGCGGTATTCCAGCGCGCCAGGGACGGCCGTCCAACTGAGGCGCGTGCCGCAGGCGGGCAGCCGCTCCACGCTCAGCTGCGGACGCGGCGCGACCTGGCGGATCTTCGCCGTCTGGCCACCGGTGAGGTAGACGTTGCCGTCGGCACCCAAGTCCAGCGCGGCCGCGCTGCCCCCGGACACGGTCAGGGTCCACTGGGAGGCGCCGGCGGCGTCCACCTTGCAGACGGCGGCCGTGCCCAGCAGGCCGGCGGCCAGGTAGGCCGCGCCCTGGTCGTCCAGGCGGAGCTGGACCTGCTGCAACAGCATGAGCGGGCCGTCGGCGTCCAGGTTGCTCCAGAGCGTGGTGCCCGCCGCGTCGGTCTTCCAGAAGGCCGCACCCACGCCGTTGGGGCTGGGCGTGCCGCTCAGGAGCGGCTGCTGGTCCGGACCCACTTCCACGCGCGTGCCGCCGAAGGCCAGCACGCGGTTCCAGAGTTCGGCTCCGGTCGCGTCCAGCTTGCGCAGCACGGTGCCGCCGTTGAACACGTATTCCCCGTGGACGAGGTAGGTGTGCCCCTGGGCGTCGCCGGCCGCGTCCCCGCTGCTCAGGCTCTGCAGGCCGGGCAGCGACCAGAGCAGCGCGCCGTCCTGCGAGAGTTTGGCGTAGCCGGTGAAGTTGCCCGCGCTGGTCCGCGTGACCACCAGCAGGCCGTCGTCCGGGGTGGGTTTGAGGTTGATCGGCGAGCCGATGCCCTGCAGGTCGTGCCAGGTCCAGCGCGCGCTGCCGTCGGGTGCGAAGCTCTTCACCTGGGCCGTGAAACCGCTCGGGCCAGGGCCCACGCCCAGCACGTAGACGTTGTCCTGTCCGTCCACCAGGCACTTGCGCGTCCAGGAACCGTCGAAGTCGCTCTCGTAGACCACGCGCCAGAGCAGGGCGCCATCCGGCGCGAACTTCATCAGCAGGCTGGCCGCGTTCACCGGGTTGCTGTAGCCGGACTTCAGGGTCCCGCTGACCAGCGTGTTGCCCTGGCTGTCGCAGTCCACCCAGGTGGCCTGTTCCCACTTGCCGGGATCCGTCTGGTCGTAGCCCGTGCTCCACAACACGAGGCCCGTGTTGTCGCGCTTGGTCAGGCGGATGTCCCCGGCCGGATTGTAGTCGTAGCTGACGGTGTACACGTTGAGCTGCGGGTCCACGGCCACGGCCACGCCGCCCGTGGGCTCCACCCATTCCACCTCGGCCTGGGCCAACGCCAGCAGCGGCGCCAGGGCCAGCCAACCCGTCCATCCACGCATGAGCGACTCCTTCCGGCAGATCCGTTCTTGTTTTGCTTCCCTAACAAGATATGCACCACCACGGCCCCGCCACCTGACCCATGTCACAGGTGGCCGTTTATGTTCTCACAGCCCGGATCCGCCGGTCGTCGGGGCCGGCGCCGGGCATCCGGCCGCCGCGTGGGGCCCATTCGCCGGACAGGGCGAGAAGGACCGATTGAGTCCAGATTTTGTCCACCAGTTATCCACAGGTCGACGCGGTTTCGGGATCCAACGCGCCCTCCGCTCAAGCGTGTGATCCTCGTCACTTGTCAATTTGAATGAATGAAATTCAAATCATCAAAAGAGGGTCGATTCAGTCCAGAATGAGCGGATTTGTGGGCGATCGCGAGGATCGGGAGCCCGCCGGCCGCCGTTCTCGCCCCACGCCGGCCCTCGTCCTTGCGGCAGGGACTGCCGGGAGTGGCCCGCTCCCGGGAGGTCTTCCACTCGGTTGTCCACAAAACAAAACCGGGCGGGATGGCTCCCGCCCGGTCGCGTTTGATGGGACTGTGGCTTACTTCAGCAGGGTCAGCTTGCGCACGGCGCTGTGCGGGCCGGCCTCGAGCTTCAACAGGTAGACGCCGCTGGCCAGGCGCGAGCCGTCCACGCGCAGGGAGTGCGAGCCCGCCGGCAGCGACTGGCTGAGCACCGTGCCCACGTACTGGCCGGCCACGTTGTAGAGGTTGGCCTGGACGCGGGCCGCCTCGGGCAGCTGGAAGCTGAAGTGGGTGACCGGATTGAAGGGGTTGGGCACGGCCTCGCCCAGCGCGAAGCTGCGCGGCCCCTGCCCGGGCTCCAGGTCCACATCGGCGACGTTCAGGGTCACCGGAATCAGGGTCATGGGATGTTCGGGGTCGTTGGTGCGCAGATCCACGGTGGCCGTGTACTGGCCGGCCGGAAGCACCAGGCCCTGCAGGTCGTTGCGCGCGTTCAGCACCAGGGCCTGCAGCTCGCCCGTGGACACGGCGCCCGTGCTGGTCCCCAGCGTCAGCCAGAAGGGCGGCAGGATCTGGATGGAGAGGTGGTCCTGGGCGCGGGTCATCTGGTGGATCACGAACCCTGTGTCCTGGTCCAGCTGGACGGCAATGGTGCCGCTGTCGCTGTCCGTGTCCTCGGCGTTCATCTCGCCGTAGTTGTAAGTGATCCGCCCGTTGGACTCCAGCACCACCTGGAAGGTGAAGGGTCCGCCGTAACTGGTCTGGTTGAAGTGGGGCACGACGTTCCACGTCACCACCACGCTGTCGGCGTCGTTGGTCCAGGAGCGGATGTAGCCGCTGTAGTTGCCGTTGTTCATCAGGTCGTCCCACCAGATCATCAGGCTCTGGTCCGGCGCCGAGGAACCCGGCAGGCTGACGTTGTTCTGCCAGAAGTTGCCGTCGGGCTCGGTGAAGGCCACGAAGCCGTTGGCGTGGGCCCAGAGCTGGGTGCGCGGCTCCCCGTAGAAGGGGAAGGCGAAGGGCAGGGTCAGCGGATCCGACCAGTCGTCGTCGTCGGTGAGCACCAGTTCGCTGCCGGCTTCCCACATGTCCACCCAGCCCGCGGGCGGCCCCTGCTCGTCGGCGCTGTCCCGCCAGGTGTAGCCGAAGGAGTCCGGACCGCCGCTCTCGCGCTGCGTGCTGTCCGCGATGGCGGGCGGCCAAGTCTCCGGCGCCAGCACGCTGGCCCGCCAGATCAGCGGCGCCTGGCCGTTGTTGCCCAGCCAGAGGCTGTCGCTGGCCGCTTCCACGCTGGTCTCGGAGAGGTGGAAGGCGGCCTCCGTGGCGCTCAGGTCCAGCTGGGCCGGATCCACGCTGAGCCCGATGGAGGTGCTGAAACGGATGGCCTTGCCCGTGCCGAAAGTGGCGGCCGTGCTGGGGCGCTCGTGGTAGTTCAACAACGTCAGACCGATGGTGGCGTCCTGGTTCTTCAGGCCCACCGTGCAGTAGGGGAAGTCCTGATCGTTGTTCTGCGTGTCCGTGAAGGTCTGGTACTGGTAGACGAATTCGCCGTCCCCCGTGGGAGTGGGATAGACGGCCGGATCGTAGAGCAGCAGCTGGAAGGTGTTGATCGCGTTGTTGGAGTTGGTCCGCATGCGGTACCACTCGATCACGAAGACGTGCTGGGATTCGACGTACTGGGTGACCACCTGGGCGTCGGAGGTCAGCTTGAAATCGTCCCACATGGGCGCCAGCATGGGCTCCGGCCCCATTCCGCAGGGCAGGAAGTGGTTGCGGAAGTCGGTCTGCAGGTGGGCCAGCGTGCCGAAGGCCACGAAGCCGTTGGAGCAGACCGCCAGGCTGGAGTAGGTCTCGCCGTAGACGGAGAAGGGGAAGGGCAGCTGGACGCGCCGGCTGTCGTCGGCCTCGTCGGCCGTGTCGTGCAAGTTGAGCACGGTGCCCGTCCCGCCGTTGTTGGGGGCGATCTCGATCCAGTTGAAGACGGGAGACTGGATCCACTGGGTGTCCGTGCTCTCGAAGGCGTAGTAGCCATGGGCGTCGGGGCCGGTGGGATCGGTGACCAGCCGGTTGCCCAGGGTCAGGGCCGTGGTGACCAGGCCGTCGCACTCCAGGCTCGCGTCGCCCCAGAGCAGGTAGAACGGAGCCGTGAAGCCCGGCACCAGGTTGGCCGCCGCGGTCACTGCGAGCGTCACGTTGACCGACTCGCCCACCGCCAGCGAGTCCAGCGTCAGGGTCTCCGGCGTGACCGTGAGCAGTTCGCTGCCGAACATCGGCACCAGCTGCAGGTTGTGACTGGTGATGGTGCCCGTGTTCTCCACGCGCAGGACCCAGTCCTTGGTCTCGCCGGGATAGAGGGCCGAGGTGGCCCAGGACGCGCTGCGGATGGCCAGCACGGGGGTGCTGACCGGCAGCACGGCCCGCAGCAGGAATTGCTGTTCGCCGGCGCCCAGGCGCAGGTTCAGCTCCAGGGGCAGACCCTCGGTCCAGCTGTCGTCCAGGGTGAGCTGCAACTGGTCCCGCACTTCGCCCACGCCCAGGGCTTCCAGGGCGGCCAGGTCCGCCGCGCCGTCCACGATCAGGGCCGCCTCCTCGTCCACCAGCTCAACGCTCAGCGCCAGGGCGGGCAGCGCCTCGCTGGCGGAAGCGTTGGCCAGGGTCAACTGCAGTTGGAAGCTCTCGCCGGGGACCAGCAGCCCGTCGCCGCTGGCGTCCACGACTTGGAAGGCCTGCAGCACCGGGGTCGCGGGCAGGGAGCTCAAGGTCAGGGCCGCCAGGGTCGGCGCGTGGAAGGCCTTGCTGGCGGTGAGTTTCAATTCGCCTTCCGGGTAGCCCGGCAGGCTGAGCTGCACGCGGCCCTCGGCGTCGCTGAGTTCGCTGACGGCCAAATCGCCGCTCTGCCAGGCGGTGACCGCCACGCCTTCCACCGGGGCGTTCTCGGCGTTCAGCACGCGCAGTTCCAACACCTGGGCGCTGGTGCTGCCGCCGGCGGGCAGCGTCTCGAAATGCAGCACTTCCGGCACGCCGCACCACTGCTCCATGCCCGGGTCGCCCATCAGGTTGGCCCAGTAGGAGAAGTTGTTGACGTTGCTGTCGTTGTCGGGCAGGGTGTTGAAGAGCTCCAGCTTGCCGCGGAACATGCAGGTGCCCACCTGGGGAATGCGGTAGTCCAGCAGCGCGCTCCAGAAACCGCCGTCCACCAGGTTGTTGTAGGCCGTGTGCGTGTTGGAGGTGCAGAAGCCCATGGCCGCCGCCGCGCCGCCCGGCGTGGTGATGGTCCCGCCGCGCAGGAAGGCCTCGGAATAGGCCGGACCCCAGGATTCCGACTGGGAGAACTCGCCACTGGAACAGGTGAAGACCACGGCGATGGGCGTGCGCGGCCCCTGCTGCAGATTGAGCAGCGTGTTGGTGTCCAGCCCCTCCATCCCGATCCAGCCGCGGTAATTGTAGTGGCTGATGCCCTGGTTGAACCAGTTGTAGACGTAGCTCGGGCTGCTGGCGCAGAAGGCCGTGTCCACCTGGGAATAGCCGCGTTCCTGCAGCAGCTGGAAGCCGATGTCCCGGGCCAGCTGGCTCATGGATTCGCCGCAGTGGCCCGAGCCCGTCAGGAAGGAAGCCCGGCGCAGCCAGCTGGTGTTCTCCAGGTAGGGGGCCGTCTCGTAGCCCACGATCTTGTTGAAGACGTTGTTGAGCATGGTGGCGCTGGTCACCGAGACCCGCCCCACCACCACGTCCGCCAGGATGTCGGAGCCGATGCAAGCCGCGTAGTAGTGGTCGTACTGGCTGGGGTGGGTGGGCAGGGTGTAGCTGCCGTCCGTGGGGTCGCCCACCAGCATCACGTAATGCGGCGGAAAAGCGGAGGTGTTGTATTCGCTGACGATGGCCGCGCGGATGTTCGAGGCGTTGAAGCTGGGGATCTGGGTCTCCGTCAGAATAGTGACGTGGTGGCCCTTGCGGCGCTTCCACTCCAGCCAGAGCTGGAAGCCCGCCTGATTGACGGCCGCGTTGCGGCAGATCACCAGGTAATTCAGCGGCAGCGCCGGCGCGGACCAGCCGATCTCGTTCAGCGAGCCTTCCTCCTGCCAGGATTCGCCCGAGACGGGATCCAGCAGGTTGTGGCCCAGCATCTGGCGGACGAACTGGTCCTCCGCGGCGTGATAGCGGTAGACCAGGCCCTCGCTGTCGTCGGAGAGGCCCTCGTCCTCGTCCCGCAGGGGCATGTTGAGCTCGTTGTGGCCCGTGAAGCCCAGCATCACGGTCAGGGACTCCAGCCGCTGCAGTTCGCCGGAGACGGGATTCCAGCGCAGGGGCGCCACGGTCAGGGTGACCAGGCGGATCTCGCGCAGCAGTTTGGGGTCGGAGAGGCGAATCCAGTCCTGGGGCCAGGGCGAGGCGGTCTGATAGACAGCCTCGTCGCGGATCCAGGCCAGGGGCAGGTCCTGGGGCGTGTGCAGGCGTTCCTGCACGGGGGCCATGTCCACGCGGCCCAGACTGGTCCAGCGGGCCTCCTGGACGTCCAAGGTGACGCCGCTGCGATCAGGGATGCGGATATGGCGGATGACGGCCGGCAAGTCCGGGCAGCCGGCCACGCCCCACAACCCCTCTCCCGCCAGGCGGGCCTGTTGACCGCCGCTGACGTCCAGCAGGTCGGGCTCGGGGAAATCCAGGGTCAGCACCATTCCGTTGCTCAAGGGCTGGGGATGGGCGAGCACCAGATCGGCGGACATGGAATTGGCCAGCGCGGGCAGCGAGGCCAGGAACAACAGCAGAACGCGCAGCATGACTTGCCTTTCATTTGCAGCACGGGTTGCACGGCAAGGATCATGCCACCGCCAGAGCGGGCTTCCGGACGGATTTCCGAGTGTTCCGGAGCGTCGCGGCGCCCGGTTGGCTGGCCGGCTTAACATTGTGAATGGAGTGGCTTTCAAGCCTCGCGGGTGTCAAGAAATCAACACGGCTGGCAGAATCGTGGTCTGGCACGGTGCCTGACACCACTTCGGGGAATTGTCCAGCCGGGCGGACGGGTTGCTACGGCCGGATGCCCAGGGAGAGCAGCCAGGCGCGGTCAATGTCCTCGTTCCAGGTGGCCTGGTAGCCGCCCTCCAGGCTCATCTGGAAATCGTAGGTGCGGAACAGGATCTCGCCCGTGCGGGCCGCCAGGTGGAAACCGTCGTCCATCGGGTACTTGCGGTTCGTCGTCTGGCACGGTGCCTGACACCACTTGGTGGATTTGTCCAGCCGGGCGGACGGGCTCCTACGGCCGGATGCCCAGGGAGAGCAGCCAGGCGCGGTCGATGTCCTCGTTCCAGGTGACCAGGTAGCCGCCCTCCAGGCTCATCTGGAAGTCATAGGTGCGGAACAGGATCACGCCCGTGCGGGCCGCCAGGTGGAAGCCGTCGTCCATCCGGTACTCGCCGTCCGGCTTCTTGTCCAGCACCCAGTGGAAGCCCAGCCCCGCGCCCAGGTAGGGGCAGAAGTCCTGGACCCGGAAGAGCCAGTCCGAATAGAGCTGGACCGCCGGCCCGTAGCGCCAGGCCAGGGTGTAGCCCGCATCGAAGTTGCGATCCTCGATGCCGCTGGAGAGGGCGAAGGCGAAGCGGCGGGAGTGGCCGTCGTAGTTGCGCTCGGACTTGTCCACCGCCTCGTCGCTCAGCGGCCAGAGGTAGCCGGCCTGGAGCGTGGCCTGGCGCAGGGCCGTCCGATGCCGTGTCTTGAGGCCCTCGTTCTCCAGCACCTGACCCACTTCGCGCACATCGTCCAGCGTCTTGCCACGCGCCACGGCCATGGCCGCCCGCTGCATGGCCGTGTCCAGATCCTCCACGGAGGCCACCGGCATGGAGTCGGTGAACAAATTGCGCTCGTCGGAGACCTGCAACACGCGCAGCTGGAAGATCAACTTCTCCCCCAGCTGGTCGGCGCTCACCAGCACAATGCGGTCCAGCTTCTGGCCGCGGGCCTCCCCCAGCAGCTCGAGGACCGGCGAGAGGGCCATCCAGGACTCGCCACGCAGCTCCACCACCAGATCCTCGGGCATCTCCTTCTGCAGGTTGTGCACCAGCAGGGAGCGGGCCACCCGGGCTTGGTCCATGGTCAACCCGCTGCCCGCCAGCGGCGCCACGCCCACGCGCAAGGCCAGGGCCGGCACGGTCCAACCAAGCAGCAGAAGCAGGATCAGCAGGGGGCGGATTCGGTTGCGCATGGGAGTCTCCGGCTTGCGGAATGGCTTGTCTGGCCGAAAACATCCGATTCCCGAACGGCATGCGCAAACCCGGCCAGCGGCCGGGCCGGTCTCCAGAGCCACCTTTCGGCCGCTGCCATTTCCCCGTGACCACTCAAGCTCTATTTTAGACCGTATCCGCGCCCGGTCGGCCGGTGAACGCCACTTCACCGCCGGTTCGAGGCACCCTGATTCCGGGCCATCCGCCCGTCACCGCATGACATGAAGGAACATAGATGACCGCCACATCCTGCTTCCGCTGGCCGCTCTTGGTGGGCCTGCTCCTGTGCGCCGTCGCCGGCGCCCGGGCCGCCCGCCTGCACGGCCACGTCGTGGACGACGCCACCGGCGAGGCCCTGATCGGGGCCAACCTGAAAATCCTGATCGCCGAGGCCGCCACGGGCCGGGCGCCGCGTCGGGGCGCCGCCACCAACCTGGACGGCTATTTTGTGATCTCGGGGCTGGAGGCCGGTCCCGTCCAGGTGGAGGCGAGCTACCAGGGCTACGAGCCGCGCCAGGTCCAGTTCACGCTGCTGGACGGGCTGGATCCGCTGCAGGAGATCCGCCTGCGGCCCACCACCCTGGCCCTGGCCGAGGTGGTGGTGACGGCGGAGAAGACCGAGCGCGAGCTGAAGCAGGAGCAGGTCTACGTGGGCAACGTGCGGCTGGACCGCAAGCAGATGGATCTGGCGCCCGTGCTGATCCAGCGCGACCTGCTGCGCTCCCTGCTCACCGTGCCGGGCGTGCTGCCTTCCAACGATTTCTCCAGCGACCTCAACGTGCGCGGCTCCCGGGCCGACGAGAACTTGATCCTGCTGGACGGCGTGGAGGTCTACAACCCCAACCACCTGGGCGGGCTGTTCTCGGCCTTCATCCCGGGCGCCGTCAAGCACACCGACCTGCTGCGCAGTTCATGGCCCGCGCAGTACGGCGGCCGGTTGGGCGCCGTGCTGCAGGTGACCTCCCGCGAGGGCAACCAGGAGGCCCTGGACGGCGAGGTGAGCCTGGGCGCGCTGGCCTCGTCGATCCAGTTCAGCGGCCCGACCTGGAAACTGGACAATTCCTCGTGGATGGTGGCCCTGCGCCGCAGTTACATCGACCTGGCCACCAAGGCCTTCACCCAGGACGAGGTACCCTACCACTTCACCGACGCCCAGTTGCGCGCCAACTGGGACCTGGGCGAGAAGGACCGGCTCTCCGTCACCGGCTACTGGGGCGACGACGTCTTCGACACCAGTTCGCTGGACTTCGCATACGGCAACCGGGCGCTGAACCTCAACTGGCGCCATGTCTGGAACACGCGCTGGTATTCGCGCACCATCGTGGCCTTCTCGCGCTTCCGCACGGAGCTGGACTTCGGCGGAAAAGCGCTGGTGCTGCAGACCAACCATATCAACGACTGGTCCACGCGCCTGCAACTGGAGTACCACCACGACGACGCCCTGTCGGTGGAAACGGGCCTGCTGCTGAAGAGCGTGTCCACCAATTTCCAGGCGTGGGTGTTCAACAACCACCAGTGGGACATCGACGTGCCCATGTCCGAGGTCGCACTCTACGCCCAGGCCAGCTGGCGGCCGCACCCGCTGGTGATCGTGGAGCCCGGGCTGCGGGGCGTGGTGTTCCGGGCCGGCGGCCTGACGGACGGCGACGCCTACTCCGTGGAGCGGCTGGAACCCCGGTTGGGCGTGAAGCTCCACGTCAACGAGGGCCTGCGCCTCAAGGCGGCCTGGGGACTCTACAACCAGGGCATCCAGCAGTTTCGGCGGGACGGCAGCACCTTCAGTTTCCTCTGGGTCTCCATGGACAGCACGTCCCGGCCGTCGCGTTCGATGCACCTCACCGCGGGCGTGGAGGCGGATCTACCCGCCGACTTCACGCTGGAACTGGAGGGCTACCACAAGCGGATGGACCATCTGGCCGAGGCCAAGGCACTGATGGATGAACACCAGGCGGACGATCCCTCGAGCAACGACTATCTGTTCTATCAAGGCCGGGGCGAATCCTTCGGCGCGGACCTGACCATCAAGCGCACACGCGGCCTCTGGACCGGCCAGCTGGGCTACAGCCTGGGCTGGGCCGTGCGCCACGTGGACGAAGTCAACGACGGCAAGCCGTTCTACGCCGCCTTCGACAAACGCAACAACCTCAACCTGCTGGCCAACCGCAGCTTCTTCCATCAGGAAACGAAGGGCTGGCCCTTCCGCAAGTGGGTGCGCTTCTTCCGCTACAACGAGAGTTCTGCCGGTCTGACCTGGCTGTGGGCCTCGGGGCCGCGCTTCACCGAACCCTACAGTGCCACCTGGCTGGGGGACGACGGCCTGAACGGCGAGGAGAGCATCCTGCACAACTACGGCGGGCGCAACGCGCAGCAGCTGCAGGCCTACAACCGGCTGGACCTGGCCTGGACCTTCACGCACCGCAAGCCCGGCAAGGAATTTGAGTGCCGGATGGGCATCCTCAACCTGTTCAACAACCCCAACTACTGGGGCGTGGAATTCAACTACACCGACGATCCGGGCGGACTGCCCACCAAGGTGCTGACGGACGGCATCCGCCGCCTGCCCAGCCTTGAACTGACGTGGAGATTCTAAGCATGACGGCACCTTTCCATACCCTGGCGCGGCCCGTGGCCGCCCTGCTGCTGGGCCTGCTCCTCTGGACCGGCTGCGGCGACATGCCCGAGGACGATCCCGGCGCCTTCCTGGAGCGGGCCACCGTCGTGGCGCTGCTGGAGCCCGGTGACACCGGCCTGCAGGAGGTCCGGCTGACCCAGCCCGTGGATCTGACCCAGGCGGTGAACGACTCCAGCACCTTCCTGCCCGGCGCGCTGATCACCCTGCGCCGGCTGGCCGACGGCGCCACCGTCACGCTGGAGGAGGACCCCGCGCAGTTCCGCTACGTGTTCGACCGGGCGGCCTTCCCGCTGGTCCCGGGGGACAGCGTGGAACTGGCCATCGCGGGGACCTGGCGCGGCGAGGCCTTCAGCGGCGCCGGCGTGACGCGGATCGTCAGTCCCGATGGCCTGGCCTTCACGCAGAAGCCCGGCGACCGCAGCCACGGCTACGACGCGGACACGCTGATGGTCTTCGATCCGGCCCGGGAGGAGAACCTCTCCAACCCCACCGCTTTCACTGTGGACTTCGAGCAGAGCTGCTCGGACGGTTGCCCCTACCAGTACCAGATCGAATTCCTGGCCGTGGTCTGGGACAGCGTGGCCGGGGAGTGGCAGCGCACGCCCGCCGAGCGTCTGCACTGGCTGCGCGACGACGAGGAGCTGGCCTGGCAGGTGGGCCCCTATCCCGACCTGCGCCTGCCGCCTGGTTCGCGCGTGCAGGCCCAGCCGGTCTCCTGGGGCTTCTTCGTGTTCCTCGACGAACAGGACGAATATGTCAGCGACGTGCTGCGGGACCGCCGGATGGGCTACTACCAGATCACCCTGCGCCGGCTGGACGACGCAGCGGCCCGCTTCTTCTTCACCACGCACTGGTGGATCCGCGAGCAGCCCACGGACCCCGTCGAGTTCAACCTGCAGGGCGATCGATGCCAGGGCGTGGTGGGCAGTTGCGCCCGCACGGCCTTCCGCATCGCCATCGTGGACGACACGCCCCGCTGAAGCACCCTCTGCGGGAGGCCCGCTGCGGCGGGTCTCCCCGGCATTTCCCCCATATTGTTGTTCATTTGCCCCAAAGCGCCGGGCTTTGGGATGGCCGTGCGCCATGTGAGCCCGGACAAGCGAGGCCCCACGGCGGGCATGTGAGCGGTCTCACATCCAATTCCGAACGGTTTGCGGGGAATTTTATCCTCTGGGAAGCGGAGTCTGCGTCCCGCCGCCTGAAGTCGGAGGGTTCGGGAGCGGGCTGGCGGTTGATATCCCCCACCCTGACCGTAGCTTTGATTGGGGCATTTCAACCGATATCCGCTTTGTTCTGAGAAACGATCCTGTTGATCTTCAATGAGATATTTTCGACTCAAACTGGCACAATCCCTGCCAATAAGGAGCCCGTAACCAGGAGGCTCCCATGGCACGGAATTTCACCCTCACCCGCACCCTGACCCTGACCGGTCTGCTTTCCGCCCTGACCCTGAACCTGACCCCGGCGTGGGCCGCCCCGATGGGCCCGACGCAGGTGAGCGCCATGGCCGCAGCCTGGGCCGCCCGGAGCGCGGGCTTCCAGGAGGCCCAGATCAGCAGCGTCCACGCGCTGGCCTGGGAAGCCGCCGAGCCGGTCTTCTACCTGGTCAGCCTGAATCAGGGCGGCTGGATCCTGGCCTCGGGCGACGACGCCCTGCGCCCGGTGGTCGGTTGGTCCGCGCAAGGCCTGCTGGACGGCGAGCTGCCCCCGGCCCTGGTGACGCGCCTGCAGGAAGAGGAGCGCGCGGTGCTGACCCTGCGCGCCACCGGCGGCAGCTGCGCCGAGAATCAGGCG